>DIVF01000040.1 GCA_002423285.1 Micavibrio sp. UBA6139
AGGATGCGCGTATGAGATCAGACCGACTGACCCGCAAGACGCATTTCCGCAAACTCCCGCACCGGGATATGCAGCGTGCCGGGTTCGTGTCCAGCCATAATGTGCCTGAAGAATCCAACTTCATGGATCTGACTCTGGTCACACAGGGCAGCGATGATACGCGTGCGCGTTGCATTGTTGCGCTGTCTGATTTGATGAATGATGCGTTTTTAGACGCGCATGAAGACATCGCCCCCGATCAATTGACGGGATTTCAAAGCGAATATGATGCGCTGCTATGGTGCGCACAAATCATGAATGACAGCCCGACCGCGCGGCAATTATGCAACGACGCACAGGGTGATGGCTGGTCTGTGGGCCTCTCCGACCTGAAAAATGAAGGGTTTTATATCAATGTCGATGACCGGGTGATTTTGCTCGATCATTTTGCCTTGGCGCCATCGGCGATTGGCCGTTCGGCTTTCTTCCGCCATGTGCTGCTGACCACGTTTATGCGGGCCTTGCGCGATGTCTGGCATGATAAGCGTCTGGGCGATATTGAACGCGATTTTGCCCCGGAACAGATTTTGATGCTGGAACGCGCCCGCGCGGCGGATTGCGATACCACAACCATATTGTGCGGCTGGGAGCTTCGCGCGGCGGGTCATGTCGATGTCTGGCGTCATTTGCTGGGGTCCGAAGAAGGTGACATGGCCGTGGTCTTTACACGGTTTTTAGAGCGTGATCCGGGAGCCTTGTTCAGCGGCGCGGCTTTGGCCTATGCCTTCCGTCAATGGTATGCCGATACGGCCCGCGTTGATGCGATTGATCATGACACGCTGGAAACGCTGGATTGCATTATTGAAGAATCTGATGATAACCACCCCTTTGGCACACAACGCCTCAGTGCCGGGATGATGGAAGAATTGTCGATGTTGCCGGATGGCACCTGCTATCTGGCCGGTTTGGGTGATGGCATCCTGCGCGATCCATATTTTGCCGGGCTGCATGACATGATCAACCAGACCCATCTGTTCCAGATGATGTATGACATGGAAGTCGTTATGGTGAATAACGTCCCGTTCCGTGATGGAAAGCTGGCCCGGATGATTTTCCCGCAATCTGATATTGTACGGGTTCGTTAAAACCTCCTATCATGGCGCGGATGGATCACAGCACAGCAGCGCCACCGCGCCCATTTTACATCCACCTTGTTTCTGACGCGACCGGCACAACCTTGCAGGGCGTGGCGGAGGCCTGTTTGGCCCAGTTTGACGGGATTGCCCCCGTTGAACGGTTCTGGCCTCTGGTGCGGACAGAACGCCAGTTAACCCGTGTCATCGATGATATCCGCGATAATCCCGGCCCGGTTTTGTTTACCGTGGTCGATGTTGAAATCCGCAAATCCTTGCAGAAACAATGCAAAGAATTAGGCGTGCCGTGCATGCCGGTTCTCGACCCGATTATCAAGGGGCTTTCATCTTATTTAGGCCTGCAGGCAAAGGGGATTCCGGGGTTACAGCACGCGCTGGATGATGCCTATTTTCGCCGTATGGACGCCGTTGATTTTGCCCTGTCCTTTGATGACGGGCAGGTGGTCGATGGGATTGAGGATGCCGATGTCGTTTTAGTCGGTGTTTCACGCACCTCGAAAACCCCGACCTGCATTTTCTTGGCCCGCCAGGGCATTCGTGCCGCCAATATTCCACTGGTCCCCGGCGTGCCGTTTCCTGAAAAAGTTTTGGGCATGATGAAAGACTGGGGCGGCGAAAAACAGGGACCGCTATTTGTGGGTCTGACGGAATCCCCGGAACGGCTTGAAGCCCTGCGCCGCAACCGTTTACGCGCCAATGATGATGACCACCGTCACGCCGATAACACCTATCTGGACCCCGATAAGATCGAGACAGAAATCCGCGAAGCGCGGCGTTTTTTCACACAGCATGGCTGGCCGGTGATTGATGTGACCCGCCGTTCGGTGGAGGAAACCGCCGCCGAAATTCAAATGCTTTTACAAAAACGCCGTGGCCAGGAAACACAGCAGGAGCTGATCCGCTGATGGATGAAAATTCAACACCACTTTCCCCAATTTTAGCCTCACAAAGCCGCGCGCGTTATCATATGTTGCGTTCAGCGGGCCTTGATTTCAGCGTACAGGCGCCCTTGATTGATGAGGCGACCCTGCAGCAAAAACTGCATGAAGCGATGACCCCGCCGGAATCAATGGCCGCCGCCCTTGCCGCCGCTAAGGCGTTGTCCGTCGCCGCCCGCCACCCGGCCCATTATGTGATCGGGGCGGATCAGGTTTTATACTGTAATGGCCGCATTTTTTCGAAGGCCCCCGATGCCGCAACGGCGCGCGAACATTTGCAATATTTGAGCGGAAAGCAGCATCAATTGATCTCCGCCGTGTGTATTATGCAGCGGGATAAGATGGTCTGGCACCATGCTGACCGGGCGAAACTGACCATGCGGGATTTAAGCGCCAAGGATATTGATCGCTATTGCGCGGTCGCCGGGGATGCCCTGACCCGCAGTGTTGGGGCCTATGAATTAGAAGGCATGGGGGCGTGGCTTTTTGATAAGATTGAGGGCGACCATTACACCATTTTGGGAATGCCGCTTTTCCCACTATTGGGCGCGCTGCGCGAGAGAGGCTATGGGCCATGAGTGAGAAAACAAAAAAGGCCGCCGTCATTGGCTATCCGGTTGATCATTCGCTGTCTCCGCTGATCCACAACACGTGGATTGCGCAATACGGGCTGGACGCCAATTACCGCGCAATCAACGTCTTGCCGCAAAATCTGCAGCAATGGGTAGAAAGTCTCGCGCAGGACGGCTTTGTCGGATTTAACGTCACCTTGCCGCATAAGGTGGAGATTATGGCGCTGTGCGATACGGTTGATGACCGGGCGCGGCGCATTGGTGCGGTCAATACGGTGAGCGTGGACGGATCCGGGCGGCTGCACGGGACCAACACCGATGCCTTTGGTTTTATTCAGAATTTACGTGAAGAAGCCCCCGATTGGGCCCCCGAAAATGGCCCCGCCATGATTTTGGGCGCAGGGGGTGCGGCCCGCGCCGCCGTCTATGCCCTGCTGGAATCCGGGGTGGATCAGATCGTCATTTGTAACCGCAATGCGGACCGGGCGGCGGCATTGGCCCATGATGCCCGTCAATTTGTCACGCGGGATATTTCCATTCAAACGCTGGACTGGCACGACCGCAGCAAGGGCGTTTTTGCTGCGGCCCTGTTGGTCAATACAACCAGTCTGGGGATGAGCGGCCAGCCGCCTTTGGATATTGATCTGGGCCATGCGGGCTGTGCCGTTTACGATATTGTTTACAGGCCCCTTATCACCCCCTTGCTGCGCAGCGCACAGGAAAGGGGCTTGCCGATTATCACCGGGCTTGGCATGTTGTTGCATCAGGCACGCCCGGCTTTTGAAATGTGGTTTGGCGTGCTGCCGGATGTTGATCCGGCCCTAAAGAAACAGATTGAAGGAAGTGCAACATGATTGTCCTTGGCCTGACCGGGTCAATTGCCATGGGAAAGTCCACCACCGCGCAAATGCTGCGGAATATGGGGGTTCCGGTGCATGATTCCGATGTGGCGGTGCATGCCGCGCTGGGGCCAAACGGTGTGGCTGTGGCCCCTGTCGCGGCCCTGTTCCCGGCGGCGTATGATGTAACAAATAATTCCATCGACCGGCATATTCTGGGGCAGATCGTATTCGGCGATGCGCAGCAAAAAACGGCGTTGGAGGCTATTCTTCATCCAATCGTGCGCGATATGCAGCAGCAATTTTTGGCGGGGTGTAAGGCTAAGGGCTCAAAAATTGTCGTCCTCGATATTCCCCTGCTTTATGAAACGGGTGGCGAAGCCCGCGTTGATAAAGTAATTGTCGCCAGCTGCCCGTCCTTCTTGCAGCGCATGCGGGCCATGGCCCGTCCGGGGATGACCGAAGCCAAATTTCAAGCCATTCTCGCCGCACAAATGCCTGATGCTGAAAAGCGCAAACGGGCCGATTTCATTGTACAAACCGGGCTTGGTCGCCCCCATGCGCAGGCCGCCTTGAATAAAATTATTGCATCACTTCAAACCGGACAATCCCATGATCAGAACAGCAACGATCTTCCGCCACGTCCTTGATAAT
This sequence comes from Micavibrio sp. UBA6139, assembly GCA_002423285.1. Taxonomy (GTDB): domain Bacteria; phylum Pseudomonadota; class Alphaproteobacteria; order Micavibrionales; family Micavibrionaceae; genus Micavibrio. The sequence continues at coordinate 4,137 of DIVF01000040.1, forward strand.
GGTCCGGCGACCATCGCCGATGTTTTGCGGGAACGTGATGTTGAAATAAAATTCATCGATACGTTTTCGGAAAGCATTGACCATTTTGATGCGCTGTCACCGGACCTTTTAGTGGTTTTGGGCGGTGCGCCGGGTGTCTATCAGGAAGATGATTATCCGTTCCTAAAGCAGGAACGCACCATTATTCAAAAACGTTTAGAGGCCGACCGCCCAACGCTGGGCATCTGTCTTGGCGCACAATTAATGGCCAGTGCGCTGGGGTCAAAGGTCTATCCGGGCCCGAAGGGCCCGGAAGTGGGTTGGGGCACCATCCAGATGACCGAAGCGGGGCTGGAAAGCGCGTTGCGTGTCTTGAGTTCCGATTTCACCCGCGTCATGCAATGGCACGGCGATACGTTCGATCTGCCGCCGGGGGCCGTTTTGCTGGCTTCCAGCGATAAATACGCCAACCAGATTTTTCAATGGGGCCGCAACGGCTTGGCCCTGCAATGCCATATCGAAGTCACCAGCAAGATCGTCCATGCCTGGGGCGTAAATGCCGCGCAGAATGTTTTAAATGGCGTTCTGGACCTAAAAAAGCTGCATGCCGACACGGATGAATGGGCGGCGATCATGCAGCAACAGGCCGAAATCTTTCTGCATGACTGGCTGGACCGGGTTGGCCAGCCCGATGATTTGCATTAAGGTTAGCCCATGCGTGAGATTGTCCTAGATACCGAAACCACCGGGTTAGAACCGAAAGATGGCCACCGCCTTGTTGAAATTGGCTGTGTCGAGCTGGATAACCACGTCCCGACAGGCAAAATTCTGCATATCTATTTGAACCCGGAACGCGATGTTCCGGCGGAAGCAGAAGCCGTTCACGGGCTATCGACCAAGTTTTTGAAAGACAAACCGCTCTTTGCGGAAATTTATACGGAACTTCTCGATTTCGTGGATGGCGCAAAACTCGTCATTCATAACGCGGAATTCGATATTAAATTTTTGAACGCGGAACTGGCGACTGTGGGCCATCCGGGGTTCAAATTGAAAGAAGCGATTGATACGTTAAAAATCGCCCGTGAGAAATTCCCCGGTTCACCCGCCAATCTGGATGCGTTGTGCCGCCGTTTTGGCATTGATAACTCCAGCCGTGAATATCACGGCGCGCTGCTCGATTCCGAGCTTTTGGCGGAAGTCTATCTGGAGCTATTGGGTGGGCGACAACATGGCTTGGGTCTGTCCGCACAGGGCGATAGTGCAACAGGTCTTGAAAACGCCGCCATCAGCCAGCATTCCGCGCGTCAGCGCGCCCCGCGTGAGCCACGTTCTTTCCCGGTCAGCGCAGAAGAGGCCGCAGCGCATGATGCCCTGCTGACCAAACTGACCGATCCGATCTGGAAAGAAGTTTCTTAATTCGCAGCCGTTTTTGCTGCATCAACTGGCGCATCGCCCGGCTGCAATTCTGTGCTGAATTTTTGGATATAGAGTGCCTGGAAATCAACCGGGGCCAGCAGCAGGGCCGGGTAGCCACCTTGCTGGCTTAAATCGCTGATCATCTGGCGGGCGAACGGGAACAGCAAGCGCGGCACCTCGATCATCAGCAATGGGTGCATCGCGTCTTGCGGGACTTCGGCGCCAACTGTCACGCTGGCGGCATATTCAACTTCGGCGATGAAGGCGGTTTTATCGGCGCGTTTGGCCACGGCACGCATGCGCAGCGATACTTCAAACAAACCGGGCAGATTTTCATCCGGCACTTCTTGCAAACCGACATTGATGTTCAGCTGCATATCCGGTTTCCCGGCATTAACCTTCAGGCTATGCGGCGCGTTTGGATTTTCAAAGGAAACATCCTTGATATATTGCGCGTGAACGGTGATGGGCAGGTTGCGAACGGTGTCGGTCATAATGTCTCTTATCCTGTTTGAAGATAGGCCAAGATTAGGAGGTCTTGGGGCTGTAATCAAGGGCGTTTAGGGCTTATCGCGCTGATCTTCGATGCGGGTCCCGGCTTCGTAATTATCGGTTTCAACATGGGTGTATTCCACATCGACGATATCGGCATTTTCGCTGCGGGATGTGCCGCGCCACCCTTGCGACCGGAAGGAAACGGGCTCGCCCGTGAAATAGCGCGCAATCATACTGCGCAACAGATGTTGCACCGGGGGGATCAGCAGCAAAAGCGCCACCCCATCGGTGAAGAACCCGGGCAGGATCAATAACATCCCCGCCACGAACAGGCAGACACCGCGAAACATCTCATCAACCGGTAAAACGCCACCCTCCATCGATTTCTGCATGGACGCCATGGTTTTCAAACCCTGACTCTGCACCAAAAAGACCCCGAAACCAGCCGAGGCAATGCACAGGAAAACAGTGTTGAAAACACCAACCTCCTCACCCACCGCCGCAAACAGGGCGATTTCGATCAAGGGCAAAATGAGCAGAAAAAGCAGGAAAACCATTATATTCTCTTGTTTTTGAGGGCTTCGGAGGCCATGTTAAGAACATGTCACCGGGTAAAATTATGCTACAGTGACTATATAGGTATTTTTGCATCAATTGGGAGTGGGCGCATGAGCGCGGAGATTTTAATTTACGCTGTGGTGGCCGCCGGTCTGGTCTTTTGGCTGCGCAGTATCCTTGGGACCCGTCATGGCAGCGAACGCCAGCGTCCAAACCCCTTCACCGCACAACCCCCCGCAGACAGCAATGCCCCGACTGTGAACCGTCCTGGCGTGCCGAATGCCGCCGGTCTGGTTGGCGCGGAAACCGTAATTGGCCCGCTGACCTTGCCAAAGGATGGCAAGGTAACCCTTGGCAATCCTGCACTGGAAACAATTCTGCAAAGCGTTGTGCAGGCGGACCGTGGCTTTAACCTTGCCCATTTCGCTACGGGCGCACAGGATGCGTTTGTCATGATTGTTGAGGCGTTTGCGTCTGCGGACCGCGAGCTTCTTAAATCCCTGCTCAGCCCCGATCTTTATGCCGCGTTTGAGGGTGCGATCAAAACGCGCGAGAACGAAGGGCAAACGATGTCGACTGAAATCCATGCCATCCGCAAAACCGAAATCAGCGACGTGCGGATCAAGGATAAGATGGCTTATCTGACGCTGCGTTTTGTTGCCGATGAAACATCGGTCATTCGCGACCGCGATGGCGCGGTGATCAGTGGTCACCCGGACCGCGTTTCTGAAACCATCGATATCTGGACCTTTGGCCGCGATATGCGCTCCAAGGACCCGACATGGTTCCTGTTTGCCACTCGCGAAGAAGAAGCGGGCGCAACCAACATCCCAACCCTGCAATAAAATCAATGCTTTATCGGGATTTTAAAGGGGGCAGTTGCCCCCTTTGTCTTACCTTATCCTTATGATCTAATACTGATCATGAAAAAACATTCTTACCTGTTCTTATCCTGTGTTCTGGCCTGCGGTCTTTTGACGTCATGCGGAACGACACCGTCAACCCCAACCACACCGGCTGATGAAGCCAATCTGCGCCTGACCCCGGCCACGTTCAGTGATCTGCGCGGGTGGCAGAGCGATTCACAAAGTCTGGCGGTTCAGGCCTTCGCGAAATCCTGCAAACGGATTGCGGCGCGAAAAGGCATCGATGCGTTTGGCCCAATTGGCGGAACTTATGCCGATTGGCAGGCCGTGTGCGCCAAGGTGACACCGGATATGTTCACCAATGAAGTGGCCGCGCGCAATTTCTTTGAAACAGAATTCAATGTCTGGCGCGCCAGTGCCGATACAGGGGCCAAGGAAGGCCTTTTTACAGGGTATTATGAGGCTTCTCTCAAAGGGTCCCGCACCCGTCACGACCAATATCAAACACCTTTGCGCAAGCGCCCTGATGATTTGGTTATGGTTGATCTGGGGCAATTCCGCGAAGCCCTGAAGGGCCAGCGCATTGCCGGGCGCGTCGTTGATGGCAATTTAAAACCGTTCGAAGATCACCGCGCGATTGATGAGGGCAAATTACCCAATGATGCATCCTTGCCGCTTGTTTATGTCGATGATCCGGTGGCGGCTTTCTTCTTACAAATTCAAGGATCGGGGCGGGTTATTCTTGATGATAACAGCCTGATCCGCGTTGGCTATGCTGGTCAGAATGGCCATCCATATTACGCCGTGGGCCGTGAACTGGTGAAGCGTAATTTGATGTCCAAGGACGAGGTCACCATGCAATCCATCGCTGCATGGCTCAAACAAAACCCGGATCAAGCCAAAGAAATTCTCTATACCAACCCGTCTTATGTGTTCTTCACCGAACTGACCGTGGAGGGACCATTGGGCGGCGAAAATATCGCCCTCACTGCGGAACGCTCCATTGCAGTGGACCGCTCCCGCGTTGCTTACGGCATTCCGGTCTGGCTTGATCTGCAAGATCAGGATTTCAAACGCCTGATGATCGCGCAAGATACCGGTGGGGCTATTCGCGGACCTATTCGCGGTGACATTTTCTTCGGTTTTGGTGAACGTGCCGAAACACTGGCAGGACCTATGAAATCACAGGGCCAGTGGTGGTTCTTGATGCCAAAGACAGTAACGCAGTAAGAGAAAAGAATGGGGTTTTGAAGGGGGGGCCCTTCACCCCTTTAATTTTATAAAAAACTTTAAACAGGAGGACTTCATGACCAAGTTGAATTTGAGCGATTATGACGTGACAGCGGAGCGCGGGTTTTTAACGCCGCATGATATGGCGGCAGTAACGCTGCCCGATGAATTTGCACCGATTGTGAATGCGCGGCGGATGTTGTCCGGGTGGATTACATCGGGGCGGTGCCAGACTTTCATGAAAATGCTGCCTGAAATTGATATGGATCGTCATTTGCCGAATTTGAGCGATGCGCAGCTGCGCATGTTGATGGTGCATTATTCCTTTATCGTGCAGGCCTATGTCTGGGGTGAGGCGGAAGCCGCCAAAATCCTGCCGCGTAATCTGGCGGTCCCTTATTGCAAGCTGGCGGACCGCATTGGCCAGTTTCCGTTGTTACCTTATTCATCCTATACGCTGGATAACTGGGCCAAGTTGGACCCGAAGGGGCCGATTGCCCTTGATAACATCCACACCATCCAGAATTTCTACGGTGGGGTTGATGAAAACTGGTTCATCCTTGTCCATGTGGAAATTGAAGCGAAGGCGGGGGCGGCTTTGGCGGCGATGCCTGATCTGATTGAAGCCGTTGATGCGGGTGATGTCGCGGGTGTGCGCACCCAGATGGAAAAAATTCGGACCGCATGGGATCAAATCAATCCGGTCTTTGACCGCATGCCGGAAAAATGCGATCCCTACATGTATTACCACCGCGTTCGCCCGTATATTCACGGCTGGAAGGGTAACCCGGCGCTACCCGAAGGCCTGATTTATGAAGGTGTTGCGAAATACGGTGAAAAACCACAGGCGTTCCGTGGTCAGACAGGCTCGCAAAGTTCCATCGTGCCAACCATGGATGCCTTGATGCAGATCAATCATGAAAATGATCCGTTGAAAGAGTTTCTGGACGAGCTGCATCAATACCGCCCACCGCGTCACCGCAAATTGATCGAAGATGTTGCCGCACGCAGCAAATTGCGTGAATTTGTCATGGCACAAAACGATGAATCCTTGACGGATTTATATGATGATATCATCAACCACGTCCAAAAATTCCGCACCCGCCATCTGGAATACGCGGCTAATTACATCAACAAGCAGGCCCGCGATTCCGAAGGCAACCCGGTTGATATCGGCACCGGCGGCACACCGTTTATGAAGTATTTGAAAAAGCACCGCGACGAAAGCCGCCATCATTTCCTGAACAAGGAGCGCGGCGAACGATTGGCGGGCTAAGACATCAGCATAAGAAAAAACCCCTCAGAGATTTCTGAGGGGTTTTTTTGTATTCTGTTCAGGCCGCGCTATCATAAGTTTCGGCCTGTGCGCTCAAAATGCGGATCGATAGGATGGACACGGCAACCAGTGTTGCCAGCAACCCAATCCACCACCCCTGCCACAGCCCATATCCGACAACCCCAACCCCCATCGTTGCGACCAGCAAGGCAAGGCCCAGACGTTTTGCCATCTGGTTCGGTAGGTTCATACAGGCACGGCACAGCAGGGCAATACTGCCCGCCGCGAGAACAGCCCCCAGCGCGCCAAATTCGATCCAGATTTGCAGGGCCGCATTATGCGGATGCAACAGGGTCGTGCCGGGTTGATAGATTTGCTGGCTATCAAAGGCCGGAACGCTGCGTGTGGCTTCAATGCCAAAACCAATCCACGGGCTTTGCATGGCATAGCGGGCCACCGCATCCCATAGTTCAAGGCGTGGTAGGTAATTTGTTTTTGAAATGAAATCGATTTGCTGCTGTGCGCTCAGATCATGCGGGGTCAGCGACCATAAATACTGCGCCAGAAACGGCGCGCTTAAAATACCAATGCACGCGACCAGAGCGGCCACAACCCATAATGATTTTCGCCCAACCGGGGCCAGCAACAAAACAGCCCCGCCCAAGACCAGCGCCATGGTGGCAGATTGACTGTCGGTCATTGATAGCGGTGGAATGATTGTCCCAACAAAGGCCGCCGCCGCCAGAACAGACAGCTTCCGTGATACGCCGCGCTGGCGCAGGCCTTTATATAGCAAGGCCAGACCGGGCAGATAGAGCAGGCAAAGCGCCACAAAAGAGCGGTTCATCTCCGCTAATTGCACATATTGATCCGCTGGAAGATCACGGATGATGCGATAGACAGTATAGTTGCTTAAATACTCACTGGTCAAAAACGCGCTCATCATCGCCAGCATCGCCGGGATCACCCACCAAAGCTGGGCCAGATTATCGACCCGCATCACGCGCAAAACACCAAATAGGGCGACACCGGGCAATAACACCCCGGCCAGCTTCCCGGTACGTTCCAATGCTTCCGCACTATCAATTGCCCAAAGGCTGCTGAGCGCGGCCAGCGCCAGAATAATCAGGGCTGGGATGAGCGCAGGGCTTAGTACTTTGAATGACCATGGGCGCGGTTGCGCTGGGTTTTCCTGTTTTAAAAAGAATGGCGACAGGCCCAGTGCCACAACACCCAAAACGCCCGGCACGATGCTGAATCCGCGTGGCAAGATCAGACACACAATCAGGGTGGCGATTAGTGACAGAAAAACACCGGTTGAAAAACCAGCGGAAAGGCGGGCGGGCTGGGTCATGATTTTTTATAGGATCAATTGAGAATGAGGTGAGAATAAAAAAACGCGCGGGATGTCCGCGCGTTGTGTTTGCTTTAAAGATTACTGGATGGGGGTGGGGTCCATGCCGGGAACCGGCGCTGTAACAGGGGCCGCCAGTTCTTCACTGCCCGGATTAACCGCTGCTTCGTCTTCCGCTGGCAGGATGAAGAGATCTTCACCACCCGCCGCCGGGGCAATGTTGCCCAGTTCTTCTGCCAGCGCGTCATCCGCACCAGACAGCATCATTTCTGAACCGCCATTATCTTGCAGGGCATCGGGGGTGGAGGCTGTAAAAAAGCTGCTGCCGAAACCATCATCAACAATCGGGGTTTCTGTCGCGGCTGTTTGTTCGGCTGCCGAAGCGGTTGCGGTGGACACACAGAATGCGAGGCCAAGAGCTGCGAAAACGGTTAGAAATTTTTTCATACCTAAGGTCCTCTTTCTGTTGTTGCCGGCTTTTTCAGGGGCTTAGAAATTCTTTTGAATGTTCTGCCCGGCTTTTTCGATGTCGCGACCTGCTCCATCAAATGTATTGCTGCATCCTGCGAGAGCAAGGGCTGACAGGGCAGAAACGGTCAAAACAAGGTGCAGTGCTTTCATCATCAAACCTTCTGGTGTGTTTAGCGTTGTTCAATAAATTCAATGCAAAAGTCATACCAGATATTGCGGAAAAGCGAAAGAAAAATGGAAAAAACATAATGTTTTCTGTATGGTTAGCCTATCCTAGGCCGATAGCGGTCGGGATTATCGCAGGGCTTAAAAATGATATTTTTACCTCGAAATACCGCCATTTTTTCTATTTTTGTAGCCCTGATTTTGACGGTGGGGGCACAGATGACCCACGCGCAGGAAGGTTTTACCTCAACCCATTCGATCACCTGTCCCACGCCGCTGCATTTTGGCATGGTGGTGACATGTCCCGCTGGGGGCGCGGTCAGTGTGCCCTTGCAGGGCAGCGCGCGCACCACGGGCTGCGTTATTGTCAGTCCCGGAACATCTCATGCCGGGCAATGCCGGGTGGATCAACCGGGAGGCCTCAATGAGCAGTTACAAGTGGCCGTGCTGGGGCCCACGGTACTGCAGGGTGAGGCGGGCCAGATGCAAGTGGATCAATTTGTCCTGCACAGCGCTAGTGGTCAAAGCAGTTCGGCTGGGGATTTCTTGATTATCAGCGAAAGCCACAGCGCTATCAAGGTCGGGGGCCGTTTGAATATTGGCCCCGGTCAGGCCAATGGGGTTTATAGCGGCGCCGTGACGCTGACGGTCATAACTGAGTAAGCCCCAAACCCTTTAAAATCAGCGATAAAAGCTGTTCCCGTCCGCGGGCATCGGTTTGGTGCAGACCCGCCGCAAAACCAGACCCCAGGCCCAAGCGGCCAAATTCGCAACTATCTTCATCCACATTGATATCCATCAAAACAGAATGGAATGAATCCATGTTCCGCGTCGCCATGACCGCTGCCGGGTCATGGAAGCGGAAGATTGGTTCGGGGGCGAAGTGGCGGCAATGCGCCACCATCAAATCACGCGCCGCTACGGCCAGCGGGGCATCGCCTTGCAAATTTTCAACGGCTTGCAAGGGCAGGGCGATCGGCCATGTTGTGTTAAGCGCAACAAAATTGGGCTTAAGTCCGCATTCCAAGATAACGCGCACCGCATGGGGATCACACACCAGATTGAAATCCGCCACCGGGGTTTCGGTCCATAAATCATCAAACCGCCCGCCCATCATGGTGACGGTTTCGATCACATCATGAATGCAATCACCCAGAACATCGCAAATCTGCGCGAAGTTCGTTGCCGGACCGAGGATAATATAAGACAGCTTGCCGTGTTGTTTTGCCAACGCCGCGACCTGTTCAGCCAAGATTTCTGGCGGGATCTGTGTCGGAAGAACCCGCTTTGTGAGCGGATAGTCAATATTGCAAACACCGTTGCCGGAACTGGCCTGACGTTTCAAAACCACATCGTGATAGGCTTTATGGTCGCGCAAAGGTGCGGCAGCCCCAGCAAAAAGGGGCATATCATCACGCCCCGTAAAGGATAAAACCCGCGCCGTATTATCAATGACCTGTGTCAGGGCGACATTACCGTATGACGCAACCACCCCGACAAGATTCATGTCTAAGGCCAGCATCGCCCACAGGGCCAGCGCATCATCGCGGCCCGTATCACAATCAATGATGATCGGCACAGAAGATGTCATGGATTTTTCGGGCGCGGTCCGTGATGGCGCAGCACGTCAATCATGCGGTCTTCCGGATTGCATCCGGTGGCGGCGGCAATGACCGGGCCGGCTGCAAACCACTGGACCGGTAAATCAATGCCGAATTTGCGCTCCAATGCGGCGCAAAATTTAATGTTGGCTTGAATGACGCGGCGTTCAAAGGCATCAACCTTATCAGGGCGAATCTTGAACAGGCTGGCGACATCCATGAATGGGCCGGGCAGGCGCCCGGTCAGCGGCCCTGTTTCATCGCCATATTCAACAACACGGCCATCAAACAGCAAATCGCGCGGTGTGACGACATCCACCGCCGCCCCGCCGTAATCAACCACACTGGTCAGGGGAACAATTTTCCCACGGAATGTAATGGCGTTGCGTTCTTCTTCCGGGGCGCAGCAGAAACAGGTGGAAATGCCACCCAGATCCGCATTTTTGAAGATGCCTTGCTTGTTCATCAGGCCAATAACCCAGTTCAACATCTTGGCGTGGCGGACATTGTCTTCCAGCAAAACGATCTGCAATTTCTGGCCATGGGTCTTGTGATATTTTTGGGCAATATCATGAACGGATTGTAACTGGTCTTCGATTGTCGGCTTGCCGGGACGGGCGACATAGCCCAGCTGTTTTGCGCCATCATGCGTGAACAGACGCGAAAACGCGATTTCACCGCTATATTCCGTCTTTGGATCAATCATGTCGTCCAGCGAAACATAAAAAACCGGGGCGTTTTTTTTGCGACCACGGCTTTGCTTGATCAGGGCCGCGCCCTTTTCAACGGCATCATCGGCCAGTGCTTTGGCATTGTAAAAATGGGCATCCAGAAACTGGTTCTGGGCATCGGTCAAACCGTAACGCTCAAAATCAAGATCCGCCGCCAGCGCCTTTAAAATGGAATGACCCCATTTGCGATAGGCTTGGTGAACACAATGGCGCACGCTTTCTTGCATCGCCGGGTTTGCGGCGCTGTTGAAATGATTCAGCAGGTTTTCTTTCAGGGCCACTGTTGCGTGATGCGCATCGGTGCGCAGGGCAAAGGTCAGGCCGGAAAACGGGCGTGCGGAATCATAATGCGTAATATGATTAAAGTGCAGTTTGGTCCGGCGTGGCATAGTTCCCCCTCCATGCGATTTTTCTTATATAGCGAAGACCGTGGTCCAAAAACCATATTTCGCGGGCCCTCGCAACCGCTTTTCCCTGAGGGCGACCATAGCACCCGTCTATGATTATGTCAATAAATAGGCGGGGAGCCAAAACCGCCGCTGCCCCGCAGAATAGCTGGGTTTTTACCCAATTTTAACCCGTCTGAAAGTCCGGACATGCCATCATGAGGGGGTTCAGCGTTTTTGTGCCCGCTTGGGGGGAAGGTTGCCTTTGGGCGCCTTCGCATCATTATCACTTACGGTCATTTAGGGCCGCCGGAAGATATTTTTATGCCCACTGCCCATGATCTACCGCTGGTAACGACCATTGCCGTTGGCCTTAGCCTTGCGTTTATCTGCGGGATGGTAGCGGTCAAGCTGCGCATGCCGCCTTTGGTCGGGTATTTGCTGGCCGGCATTATCATGGGGCCGCATTCGCCGGGCTTTATCGCCGATCTGGCGATTGCCGAGGAACTCGCTGAAATCGGGATCGTGCTTTTGATGTTCGGGGTGGGCCTGCATTTTTCGGTCCGCGACCTGATGGAGGTCAGACGTATCGCCATCCCCGGTGCCATCGCCCAGATTGTCGTGGCAACGCTTCTGGGGGCGGGGCTGGCGCATTTATGGGGCTGGCCGCTGGAAAGCGGTTTGATGTTTGGTCTGGCCCTGTCGGTGGCCAGTACGGTGGTGCTGCTCCGCTCCCTTGAAACCAATGGCTTGTTGCAAACGATGAATGGGCGCATCGCCATTGGCTGGTTGATTGTTGAAGATCTGGTGATGGTGCTGGCGCTGGTCATGATCCCGGCGCTTGCGACAGCCGGACTGACGGCGGACAGCTCCGTCGGAATGGCCGCGATTGGGCCGCTGTTTATCGCCATTGGCAAGGTCATCTTGTTCATGATCGTCATGCTGATCGCGGGACGAAAAGTCTTGCCGTGGCTTTTAACCGCCGTGGCCAAGACCCGGTCGCGGGAGTTATTTACGCTGGCGGTTTTTGCCATGGCGATGGGGGTAGCTTTTTGTGCGGCGAAACTGTTTGGCGTTTCCTTTGCGCTGGGGGCGTTCTTCGCCGGGATGATGATCCGCGAATCCGATTTGAATCATGAAGTCGCCGACCGCGCCTTGCCGTTTCAAGAAGCCTTCGCGGTTTTATTCTTCGTGTCCGTTGGCATGTTATTCAATCCCGCGATTCTGATTGAACAACCGCTCAACGTGCTGGCGGTGGTCGGCATTATTATGATCGGGAAATCGCTGGCCGCGCTGGCGATTGTGCTGTCCTTTGGCTATCCGCTCAGGACTGGTTTGCTGGTCTCCGCTGGGCTCGCGCAGATTGGGGAATTCTCATTCGTTTTGATTGCGATCGGGATGACCTATGGCTTGCTGCCCGATGATGGGTGCGATTTGATTCTGGCCGGGGCGTTGATCTCCATTGCCTTGAACCCGCTGGTGTTTCAAGCGACCGATCTGCTTTACCGCCATGTGCGCCAAAAACCGAAACTGGCCGGTATTTTTAACATGCGTGACGATGATCTGGCGCGGCTGCGCGGTGATGAAAAACAGGCCTTGAAGGAAACGGTCATTCTGGTCGGGTATGGCCGGGTTGGGCATTATCTTTGTTATAATTTGCGCGGTCTTTACGACATCGTTGTGGTTGATGCCAACCGTGAACGCGTATCGGCCCTGCGCCGCGACGGGTTCCACGCGCTTGCCGGGGATGGCGGCAATGCAGAAACATTAAAAGAAGCCATGATTGAAAAGGCCGTGGCAATTGCCATCGTCGTACCGGATTCCTTCGAAGCCCGCCGCATCGTCGAAACCGCCCGCGCCCTGAAACCCTCCATCCGCATTTTGCTGCGCGTTCACAACGACAGCGAACTGGAATATTTCGCCCGCCAGAACGTAGAACTGGCCCTGTCCGGTCCCCACGAAATCGGACGCCGGATCGAAGCGTATTTACAGGATTTAAAAAACCCAAAAACCGATGATCCGCATGGGGCGTGAGGGTTGATCGCTAGGGGTGATGCGCCTTATCGTAATCTATATACGATAGTCAGGCATTCAATCATTCTTCTTGTGGTCGAGAGCGCGCGATTGTCTTGATAATGGCAAGGGTGCATTAGCTTGTGAAAATGCAAGTGATTTGTTTGGCAGTTTTTAAACTGGGATAAAATACGGCTGTGAGTGTTGCCCAGTGTTGGAACATTGCTCTCCTGAACCAAAATACAAGAAAGAATAAACCACGCTGACCCGCCAGGCTTTATTGCCTTGACGCTTGGATCTCCAGACTCATCTATGTATGCGACATATTTAGCCATCCTATGAATATGGAATCGGGGCGAGTGAAGAGTCAAAGGTTTTACGTTCGAGAATAGGGCGTTTTCTCTCTCTATCCCCGTAATTTACAGTCCTAATTTCTTGCTTGCTCAAAGGCGTGATTGAAAACAGATATACCCTAGGTAATACCCAGTGTTACGCCGTAAGCGGTATTTTTTAGTTTCTAGCCTAGCGTCTGGGAGTATCAAGCTAGAGCTATAGATTTTTCTTATCTTGAATTCATTGGGGTGTTTTCTAGATGGAACAGCTTCAGGTGGATGCGCTGGTTAGGGCGAGAAAAGGCCTTGGGCAAAGGCCAACGGAAATAGTAAATATTGCGCCGGGAAAGGATCAGATAGGCAGGATTGAACATTGTTGTGGCTCACTTATATGTAACACCGCCGCAATCACATTCTAAACTATTGATCTAAAGGAAAATGGTGGACCCAATCGGGATCGAACCGACGACCTCCTGCATGCCATGCAGGCGCTCTCCCAGCTGAGCTATGGGCCCCCGTGAAACGGAGTGAGCGGAAAATAGCCATTCCGGGGCGGGGTTTCAAGTGAAATGTCACCCTGTGGCGCGGCTAAATGTATTAACCGGGCTGGTCGGGGTCTGAATCATTGGTGTTCTGCTGGTTTGTGGGGGGATGGATGGCGTTGTCCATATCCTCCCATTGGGCCTTTTTGCGGTAAATGGTCGAGGGCGAGACCTGTAACAGGGCGGCGGCGCGGGGGATATTGCCGCTGCAGGCGGTAATCGCCCGTTCAATGGCCTGGCGTTCCAAAAGATGCAGCGGCACGATGGAGCCGGAACCCTCACCCCCGCGCGTTCTGGGGCTTGGGGCCTTGGGCATGCTGCCATCCAGATGGCCGAGTGAGAGCGACGCAGCGGGCTGCGATGATTGTTGCGGGACATAGGAATCTTGCTGCGGGGTTGGAATTTTCGTGTGGAACATCTGGATCGGTAACATCCGCGCGGTGATGACCAGACCGTCATGCATGACAACAGCGTGGCGAATAATGTTTTGCAGCTGGCGAATATTCCCCGGCCATTGGTAATTACGCAGGATGGTTTCTGCATCCTCGGCAAAGCCCTTGAAGCGTTTGCTTTCCTCCGCCGCATAGCGCAGCAGCAAGGTCTGGGCGATGTCCAGCACGTCTTCGCCGCGCATTCGAAGCGGCGGCATAATCACCGGCAGGACATGCAGGCGGTAGAATAAATCTTCCCGCAAGCGGCCAGAGCGAATATCTGCCATCGGGTCGCGGTTGGTGGCGCAGATAATCCGCGCCTTGACCGTTTCCAGCGTATTGCCGCCGACACGCTGGAAGGTGCCGTCTTGTAAAAAGCGCAGCAATTTTGTCTGCATGTTCGGGTCCATATCGCCGATCTCATCCAAAAACAACGTCCCGCCATCGGCCAGTGTCGCCGCGCCGTCACGGTCAAACATTGCCCCAGTGAACGCACCGCGCACATGGCCGAAGAGTTCGCTCTCCAACAGGTCACGCGGAATGGCCGCGCAATTTAACGGGATAAAGGGCTTATGGGCGCGCGGGCTGTGCTTATGGATGGCCTGTGCGCAGACTTCTTTCCCTGTGCCGGATTCCCCGGTGATAAAGACTGGGGCCATGCTGCGGGCGGCGCTTTGGATTTGTTCGTACAAGGCCAGCATCGTCGGCGAGGTCCCGATGAAGCCGCCAAAATCGGAGGCGGTCGGGTCGGCGCGCGGGGCGCGGCGTGTCTCTGAAACGGGCGGCAGGATTTCAAAGATTTCCTCATCGCTCAGCGGCATACCCGCCAATGAAGAGGGTAGGCTCAGATCGCTCCGCACGGCGTCTCCTTTGGTTACGTTGGGAATTTTGTCCAGCAGCGTGACAATGCTGTGATGTAATTGCGCCATCGAAAGCGGCGCGGAAATTGTGAAGGCCTTGCGCCGGACCAGCGTAATGCGCTCATCAGCGATATGGGGTGGCGCGTTGCCGGGAATGGCAATCAGGATGGGGCCGCGAAATTGCGACAGGTTCATGTTTTGCAATACCCAGGCGGCATCGCCATCGGGCAAGTTCAGATCCATAAACAATAAATCATACCGGTCCTGATCCAGCGTGGTCAGAATATCGCGGCCTGTATAGACACAGCGTGCGTGTACGCCTTGGCTTTTCAGATAGCCTTTATAAAGTGCCGATTGTGACGCCGTGTCTGCTGCCAGTAGGATGTGGTGGTGGGTGCCCTGCATGTCCCTCGCCAAGTAAAAAATGATCCGGCATAGTATATTCTAACACAGGTGAATAAAACATGAGTACAACTGCAGGCAAGTGTTTGGGGGGCGGCGTATATAAGCATTCCCTGCTTAATAAAAAACCCGCCGGATGGCGGGTTTTTTGCATTGCGTCAATGTTCGATGATTAATTGCGGTTGCCCATGAACTGCATCAGGAACTGGAACAGCATGATGAAGTTGATGTACAGGCTCAAAGCACCCATCACAGCCAGCTTGCTGTTCGATTCATGGCCGTGGGCCACGTTGTATGTTTCCTTGATGCTTTGTGTGTCCCACGCGATCAGGCCGGTGTAAACCACTACGCCAATCGCCGAAATCACAAATTGCAACATGGTAGATTGCAAGAACAGGTTCACGACCATCGCGATCAGCAAGCCAATCACGCCCATGATCATCAAGCTGGCCATGCCGCTTAAGTCACGTTTGGTGGTGTAGCCGTAAATCGATGTCGCGGCGAACATGCCTGCGGTGATGAAGAACACGCGGGCGACGCTGGTGCCGGTATAGACAGCGAAGATCGACGCCATTGAAATACCGAAAACAGCGGAGAAACAGTAGAACAACACGCGCAATTGCGCGGCGGATTTACGTTGAACCGCCTTTGGGTTGAAGCCGAGGAAAATAAAGCCCAGCGGGGCCAGCATTGCGACCCACATCAGAGGTGTGCCGAAAATCGCGTTCATCAGCACAGGTGTGTTGGCCACGATATAGGCAAGAATCCCTGTAACTGCCAAACCACCAGCCATCGTGTTGTAAACGCTTTGGAAGTGGGAGCGCAGGCCGACATCGTAGGTCGATGCGCGGGAAGATTGCACTGTTGTGTGATCGGGTTGCATTATTTTGTTCTCTCCATAAATAGATGGTCTTGGTCGTCTCAAAGATAAGATCGTTGGTGATCTATATAAACTATTTTAGAGGAAATAGTAGGTGATCCCAAGCGAAAATGGACTTACGGGGTCTTGCGGGGGCAAAAAAGCGACATGGCGGGTTTTATGGGGCGCTCTTACGCCCATGGATTGCGGCGTGTCCCTTGTCCTAGCGTCTTGTTCAGCCATTCCGGCGCACGTTCGCCTGATTTTTGAAAACGCTCATCATGCCCGGCTGGAATGCGTGGGGCCAGTTCCGGGACCGGTACACCCGTTGTTTGTGAAATGGCAGCAATACGCTTTTCAATCGGCGGATGGGTGGCGAATAACCCCATAAAGGGTACGGAGTTTTCAATGCACATCAGGGCAATATCATCGGTGGCCTGCGGGATATGATCGCGCCCCGAGATGCGCAGCAAGGCCCGCATCATCGCATCGGGATTGCGGGTCAGTTCAATGGCCCCGGCATCGGCCATAAATTCGCGGCTGCGCGACAGGCCAAACCGCGCCAGCAAACTGGCCAGATAGCCCACCGCTAAAATCGCAAGGATGGCAAAATACAAAACCATCGAATTGCCGCGCCGCCCGTGGCCGCTATTCCCGCGCGGTAAAATCATGCTGTAGCGTAAATTCGACCACAGCATCTGCGCGGTAAATCCGATCATTCCGGTGAAGATCACGCACACCATCAACAAACGCACATCGCGGTTCATGATGTGGGTCAGTTCATGGCCTAGAACAGCCTCAACCTCGTCCGGTTGCAAGGACGCCAGTAATCCCCGCGTCACGGTAATTGCGTAAGATTTATCGCTGACGCCGCTGGCGAAGGCATTGCGGGCGTGGCTCTCAATAATCTCCAGATGCGGCATCTTGATGCCGCGTGAGATGCACAGATTTTCAAGAAGATTATAAAGCTCAGGTTCGTCCTTGCGCGTGACCGGGTTGGAATGCGCAACCATGCGGATCATATTGGTTTGAAAAAACCACGACACCGTGAACCAGATCGCAACAACACTGATCAGGATCGGCCAGTAATTATAAACAAACTGATTGCCAAGGGTAACCGGATCAACGGCCGCGCCGCTGTGATTGACACCCGCACCCATCACTGCACCCAACGCCCATAACATCCCCAGCATAATCAGGGGATAGGTCGCCAGAATAACCAGCGAACGCAGGTTATTATTCCAGATATGGGTTTTCAGGCCGATTGCGGTGCTGGCCATACTGATGCGCCCTTAAAACTGAACCTTTGGCGCCGTATGAACCGCCTCGGCTTCCCCTGCGGCCAGTTCAAAGAACACTTCTTCAGTGAACCCGAACGGGGTGGCAATCAGATTGGCCGGAAATTGTTGAATAGCGGTGTTGAATTCGGCTGTGGCCGCGTTGAAGAAGCGGCGGGCAGCGGCAATTTTGTTTTCAATGTCGCTGAGTTCTGCCTGCAATTGCAGGAAGTTCTGATCGGCTTTTAGTTGCGGGTAGTTTTCAGCCACCGCGAAGAGACTCATCAAGGCGCTGCCCAGCACACCTTCGGCTTGGATGCGTTCTTGACCGGCTCCGCCGCCACTGCGGCTGACGCGGGCGCGGGCTTCGGTGACGTTCTGGAAGACATTTTGTTCGTGGGTGGCATACCCTTTCACTGTTTCAATCAGGTTTGGAACCAGATCGAAACGCTGCTTTAATTGGACATCAATATCGGAAAAGGCGTTTTTGCGGGTCTGGCGCAGGGCAACCAAGCGGTTGTACAGGGCGATAATCCACAGGGCCGCTGCGCCCACGATCCCTAAAACAACCCATTTCATGTCCATGCCCGAATATCCTTTTGCTGCAATTTCAAAAAACGCCATGCCAGTAATTTATGGCGAACCAAAGAATAGTCTAACAGAAAAGCATGCCATCACCATGATTTTGCGCTATGGTCCGGGGAGATGAAGCTCAACCGGGATTTCACAGAATACCAATGACCTCTTTTACCTCCGCGAATTTTACCAGCGTCATCGCCACCGGAACGGATTGGCGCGATGTGACACGCGATTTGCTGGCCGGGTTACCGGCCAATTCCGGCGACCCCCACACAATCGGTTTCTTATATATCAGCGACCTTCTGGTTGATGACGCGCCCAGCATGCTGGATTTGATCCGGTCGGTGACGGGGATTCAACATTGGGTGGGGGCGTGTGGTTTGGGCGTGTGTGGCAACGGGGTCAGTCATATTGATCAGCCCGCAGCAGCACTGATGCTCGGGCGGTTTGACCTGGATGATTTTAAAGTTTTTCCGGCCAGCGATTTGACGCTGGCCCCGGCGCGGAGCGCGCTGGAAGACTGGCTGGATAGCCATGACGCCATGTTGACGCTGGTCCATGGTGACCCGGCGGTGGAAGCCGATCCGGCGCTGGTGCTGGCCGAGCTGGGCCGCTTAACGGGCGGTTTTTTGGCCGGGGGGCAAGCGTCATCACGCACAAACCATTGCATTATTGCCGATCAAGTATCCCAAGGCGGCATTGGCGGGGTGGTTTTTTCCAGTGATGTGATGGTGGCAACGACACTTACCCAAGGCTGCACGCCTTTGGGGCCTGTGCACACCGTCACGCGCAGCGAAGCCAATGTGGTGATGGAGCTGGACGGCGAACGGGCCTTTGATGTTTTTACAACCGACCTCAAAACTGAAATCCTGACCCGCGCCGGAGAAGACCCCTCGGGATCTGAAATCACGGAAACAATTTTTGCTGATGATGAGCCGGGCCCATCTGGTGCTGTGTCGGGGCCGGTCAAAAATCTCTTTACCGGGGATGTTCATGTCGCCTTGCCGGTCACGGGCAGCGACCAGCGCGATTATATGGTTCGCACGCTTTTGGGCGTGGACCCGGAAACCGGGTGGCTGGCTATCCCGCAAAACATCGAGCAGGGTCAGCATTTAATGTTCGTCCACCGCGATCCGGCCTCGATTGAGGGGGATTTAACACGTGTTCTCAATGACTTACGTCTTCGCCTGACCCGCGAACATGGCCAGTGCGCGCCGCAGGGGGCGATTTATATCTCTTGCGTGTCGCGGACCAATGCAGGGGCGGAAAATTCTGAAATGGCCCTGATCCGGACTGTGATCGGTGATGTGCCTTTGGTCGGGTTTTACGCCAATGGTGAAATTTCAAACCAACGGCTTTACGGCCACACTGGCGTTTTGATACTGTTCCTCTAGATTACTTTTCTAAACTGTTGTGACACGCTCCCGTGTCAGCCCGTCTTTAATACGAAGGAAGCCCCACCATGTTGCGTCATGCATTCTCCGGTCTTTTGGTTCTGGCCGCTTTATTTCCACTGGCGGCGTTCGCACAAGGGGCCACCAGCAAGACGGGTCCAGCCCTCCCTGAAACATTGCAAAATCTTGCCGCCAAGGGTGCGCAGATCCGTTATCTGGGCCGTGAAAAGGGCCTAGATGGGTGGATCGCCGTTCATCAGGGGCAGGAACAATATTTTTATGCAACCCCCGACCGCGAAGCGGTGCTGATGGGCTTGCTGTTTGATAAATCGGGCAAGATGCTGACCATCCGTCAGGTGCAAAACCTGCAACAGGGCAACGACCCGACACTGGAAAGCCTGATGAACGCACCGGCGGAACCAAGTGTTGATCCTCTATCTGTTTTGCAAAAGCAATTACAGGATTCTCAAAAGGCAAAACCATCATCCCCGGCAGAAGAAATGTATGCGGCGTTGGAATCCAGCAACTGGATTCCACTGGGCAGCAACAAGGATGCGCCTGCGGTTTATGCCTTCATCGATCCGCAATGTGTTCATTGCCACGGCTTCATGGAAGACATCCGCAAGGATTTTCTCGACGGTGGGCAAATGCAACTGCGCATGATTCCGGTCGGCTTGCGTGAGGAAACAAAATCTCAAGCCGCTTTTCTGCTGGCCTCATCTGATCCACAGGCTCGCTGGTACCGTCATCTGGACGGCGATAAAAGCGCCTTGCCAATCGCAACAAACACCAATGTTCAGGCGGCTGAAATGAATCTGGCCGTGATGCAGGATTGGAAACTGGATGCGACACCGATCATCGTTTATCGTTCCGGCAAGGGCGACATCAAAATTATTCGGGGCCGTCCAAAAAACCCGGCTGATATTTTGACCGATTTGCAGAAATAATCATTTAGTAAGAAAGAAAAATTGCGATGGACCAGCGGACTCAGTTTCTGATTCAGGTGCTTGAAAAAATCGGCGGGCCACTCACCTCGGCGGCAACGATTTTGCCGGTGAAGGGCGATGATGGCAGCGCGCAGGATGCGAAGCGTGTCGCGGAGCTGTTGAACCGTTCGGTGCAACTGGGCCTGTCTGTGGCGGAGGGCATGAATGTGCGCGATGAATCACAGGCCGATGGCGTTCATCTCTCACTGGCTGCTTTTTCCAGCCCGCTGATCGCGGGTCAATATATGGCCACAGGGCGTGTGCCGGGGGATCTTGAGATCCGCCGTTTGTCCGGCGCGCTTCAGGCCGTTTTGACATTTGCCGATAGCTTTACCCCGGCGGCGGATAGCACATTGCGTCTGCAAAATACCGATGCCGGGTCTAGCCCTGCTGATGAGGCCTTGATTCATGTTCAGATGCTGACTGCCTTTGCTCCTGTGTTTCAGGTCGTCGCAGGCTATGCATTCGGGCGTCAGGAAAATAAACTGATTCAGGAAATCGCTACGCGCCTGACCGCGCGCGCCGAAGCCATGCGGACACAATTATTTGGGGACGCCTTGCCAATCAAGGAAGCCAAACAGGCGGAATTGATTTTGCTGAAAGTTCTATGCGGCCTTTATGCCGCTGCCCACGCCAATGAAACCCAGCGTTTGATGGCCTTGCCGGATAATGACCGCTCCACGACATCCATCTCGGTTGATGGGGTCTGGGCCCTGTTTGATCGCAGCACCGATATGGCGCGGGTTGTGGCCGAAAGCATTGTTCCGCCGCTGCGCGCTGAAACCGCGGGCGGCTCTGCGGGCGGGGTCAAGGCCGCACCACCAGCTCAAGTTCAGGCGCAGGCTCAACCCGTGGTTGTTCCACCTGTGGCTTCGGCGGTCCCCCCTGTGGCCGCAAACCAGCCACCAATGGACCCCACCAACCCGATGGCGTTCTTTACCGCCAAAAAAGCAGCGGACGGTTCGCAGGAATAAACACACCTTCCCTTGTCACCCCCGCACAAGGCGGGGATGACAAAAGGGGTGCTCGCTTAAAAGCTGGAATCTTGCGGATTTGCCGTATAAACTCCCTGCCATGATGAATTCGCGTAGCATAAGCATGACCCCGAAAGGTGGCTGTCCATGGCAGGAATGAACGTTCTTGCGGCGTGCTTGCTGATTGCCGCGCAGACTTATTCGATCCCGCCTGCGGTGCTGCTTGGTATTTATCAGGTTGAGGGGGGCCGGGTCGGTCAGGAAGTTGGTCCCAATAAAAACGGCAGCTACGACCTTGGCCCGATGCAGATCAACACGATCTGGCTGGAAGAATTGGCCGGGGAATGGGGCGTTCCAACCGCCACAGCCCGTAAATGGGTCCGCGATGATCCTTGTACCAATGTCGGCGTTTCTGCATGGATTTTGCGCCGTAATCTGGACGAAACCGGGGATCTGGCCAAATCCATCGCCCATTACCATTCCCGCACCCCCACGATTGGCGGGGCCTATCGCCGCAAGGTCGTTGGGTCGATGCAGCGCCACGGTCTGCTGAAAACCGACTGATTTTCTCCCTGCCGCGTTTTTGGGTTTGGCCGGGGGTAACCTGACTTTTCCGCAAAAAGGCCGCTTGTTCTGCCCTCGCGGACAGGATAGTGTGATTGTCGGTTTGGGAATGACTGCAAAAACAGGCCCGGACCACTCAAAAATTTGCATGAACCTTCGTCTTTTTTAAAAAGGTCCTGACAGCCATGCTTCGCTCTCAGACAATGTCATTGTCAAAACTCTCTATTCTTTCGGTAGCTTCATTGGCTGCCCTGTTGGCACTTTCCGCTTGCGCCCCGGGCTCCGCTTTGGATCGCAGCTATAATCCGCAAATCGTGGCCGCGCCCGATAAGGCGTCGATGCTGCTGGCGGAAGCCGCTGATCGTGCCTCTGTCGCGCTGGAAACACTGGCCGCCGTCGAACAATCGCGCTCACCGGGTATTGCTGTTGCACCGATTACAGATGCCCCGCCGGAACTGCGCCGTGCGATGACCGTCAACTGGGTTGGACCGGTTGAGCCAATCGGTAAAACACTGGCTGATCGTGCCGGTTATGGTTTTGTTACTGTTGGTGATGCACCGCCTGTGCCAATCGTTGTTTCCATTGATGTTGAAAACAGGCCTGTCGTTGATATTCTGCGCAGCCTCGGCTTGCAACTCGGCCAGCGCGCCGATGTGAAAGTCGATGCGGAACGCAAGCTGGTTGAGGTTCATTATGCCCCTGTGACCGGGGTCGGAGGGTAATCGCGGATGGTTTTTTCCTTACGCAAAATTTCCCTTCTCGGGCTCGTTGCCGGTCTTTTGATCGCGGCTTCCATCCCGGCCATGGCTTCTGCTACGGAAGATGGTGATCCGCCTGTTCCGCCGTCCCGCGCGGCACTGGAAGAAGCAACCCCTGCTGTTAAGGTTAAGAAAAACGATAACGGTGATACCGGCCTGCCCTTTAATATTCGTGAAGGTGCCATCAAGGAAGCTGCGTTATCTTATGGTGCGCGCGGTGGTCTGGCCGCCCGGACTTTTGAAATTCGCAAAGAACTGACCACGACATCGTCTTATCTGGATAAGGTGTTCGATTTCAGCCAGCTTTTGATCCCGGCCCCATCAGGCCTGTTGATCGAACCGCCAATCGTCAGTGCTGATGAAAACGCAATGATCATTGGCAAGGGTGGCCAAGAAGCCGCCGTTGCAGACCGCATCTATAATATCAATGTGAATGCCAAGATCGTTGCTGCGGCCCGCCGCTGGGAAAACTATCTGGAACGTGACTGGGGCGAAGTGACCCCGCCGCCGGATATCCTGATGCCGGAAACCAAGGAAGAACGCGAAGCCTGGATCAGGTATGTCCGCGAAGGCTGGGACAAGGGCTATGAACAGGCCAACGAAATTTTCGAAGAAGATTTGCTGCAACTGACCGCCGATTATCAGGGCATGGTGCGTTACCGTGTTCTTTTGACACAGGGCATGATTACCCCGCCATACGCATTGCAAGTTGACCGTGGTGTCACCGGTGGCGGGAACAGCATGCGTGTTGGTGATCGCGCCGTTCAAATCACGGGCCGTCCAGAATTCAAACCCGGAGCAGATCAATGGCAGCCCGCAAGCCGGTAAGCCTCGCCAAGGGCGCAGACAATTACGCCCTGACCTGGCCTGAAGAACCCCCGCGTTTTATTGAGGATTCGGTTGATCCCTTCCTGTTGTGGTCGGTCAAAAAAGGCGCATCCGATATCACCTTTCAATCAGACCGCCCGGTTTATCATGAACTGGACGGGGTGTTGTATCCGGCGACCTACCGCATTCTCGACTCGGCGGATATGGCGACGATTTTGCAAAAAATCTATGGTCCTGAAGCGCAAGCCCGTCTGGCGTCGGGGAATGACCTCGATTTATCCTATGAAATTCGTCCTGATCGTTACACACGGATTCGTTTCCGGGTGAACATCACGGCTGTTCTGTCCCGTGGGCGCGATGCGTCGCAGGTGACAATGCGGGTTCTGCCCAACGAACCGCCGACGATGAAGGATTTGAATATTGAAGAAGACATCATCCGTAACTGGGCGCCGCGTCAGGGTATTGTGATTGTCACCGGGCCAACGGGTTCGGGGAAAACCACGCTGCTGGCCGCCGGGAACCGGATGATTTTAGAACGCCCGCATGGTTGTGGCAAAATGCTGACCTATGAAGCGCCCATTGAATATGTTTATGACGCGGTGAAAAGCCCGCGCTCCTTGGTGGCTCAAACCGAAATTCCGCGCCACTTGCCTGATTTCGCCAAGGGCGTTCGCAATGCGCTGCGCCGGAAACCATCGGTTATTCTGGTGGGGGAATCGCGGGATAAGGAAACGATTTCTGCGTCCATCGAAGCCGCCCAGACCGGTCACGCCGTTTATACAACGACCCACACCACGGGTGTTGCCGCGACCGTTCAGCGTATGGTGACAACCTTCGAGCCCAATGAACGCTCCGAACGCGCTTATGCGCTGATGGAAACATTGCGGATGATCGTGACGCAAGTTCTGGTGCCCAAAAAATCCGGGGGCCGGATGGGTGTGCGCGAATGGATGCGCTTCCCGGACGAGGTCCGTGAAAAGCTGATGGATATGGATTTTGTTGAATGGCCCCCAACCATTCAGCGTATGCTGCCGAATTATGGCCAGCCAATGGCTGTTTCTGCGGCGAAGGCCTTCGATGAAGGGCTGATTGATCGCCGCTGGTATTTGATCTTGACCTCTTCGACCGGGGCCGGGACGTAAAAAAACCGCGCTGTTCTGCGGGTTTTTTATGTTAGGCTTTTATCAATACCAACCCTGTAGCATCAATGGGTTGATCAAGCGGTCCCTTTAGGAAATTTCCATGGTCCAAGACGCACTCGAGAACCAGAATGAGAAGGTAAACTGGCACTGGCGCAATACCATGCGGACAGTGCGCTTCTTCAATCTCGACGCCCGTGCGGGCCTGCCGTTTTTCGCGCTGATTATCTATGCGCGCCCGATTACCCTCTTTGTGACGATCTTCCTGACGGCCATTTTCTGGTATGTGGAGCGTAAGGGCTTAACCTTCCCCTCGGCTCTGCGGGCCTTCCGGGTCTGGATTATCGGTTTTGACCGTCCGGGCTGGATTTCCTTGCGCCGCCGCCGCTTGAAAGATTTTGGCTAAGCTTTTAAAAATCCCGTGAAAACCTGTCCCTTCCCCGGTGGGAAGGGATTGTCATTTGTGGCGCATCGCTTTAAGGTTTGCCTTGGTTTTTCATTATATTTCGCGGGCTTTGCCGCACGGTCTGGATCGGGCCGGTCTTGATAGGGGTTGTCGTCATGACACATGTCCAAAAATTTCTTCCATCTGTTTCTGTCTTCGCGGTCGCGGTGTTTCTGGTCGCGTCTCCGGCGATGGCAGGATTTGAATGGAAGCCCCCGGCCAAGGTTTCGGCCCCGGCGGAAACATCATCGAATGCTTTGATGCCTGATATGCCGGCGATGCCCCGTGATTCGATTGAAACAATTGATCTGCAAGCGGCTCCGACCTTCCCGGTGATTTCACCGCGCGTTGAAGATGCCCCTGTTGCACCACCCCCTGTTCTGGCACGCACCAAACCCATTCTGACCGATCATCCGGCTCCTGCGCTGCGCATCCCGGTGCAACAAGCACCATCCGCTGTCGTGGCCCCTGAAACGGTTATTCCAGCCGTGGCGGATTCCTATAACGATGATTATGTTGCAACACCGCTCGCCGCTCCAATCCTGACCGCCAGCACGCCACATTCCACCTATGCTGAAGTGGTTGGCTTTGGCAGTGATCTTCCATTGGCCTTGGCCATGCGCCAGATTGTTCCGGCACAATTCGGTTATGCGTTTGACGCCTCGGTTGATCAGGGCGCGCGCGTCACATGGAATGGCGGCAAGCCATGGGATCAAGTTTTAAGTGATGCTGTTGCACCGCTGGGTCTGGGCGTCAGCGTTATTGATGGCACGGTTCGCGTTCTGCCAGCCGCAAAACTGGCCGCACAAGCCCCGGCAATGCCTGTGGCCGAACCAATGGCCGTTGTGTCATCACCAGAAAACAATGAAAAAACCCGTGAAGTTTATGTGCGCCGCCATTCAACGGCAGAACCTGTGGCACAGCAACGCGCCCCTGGTGCAGCTGAAACGCTGAGCAAAGGCGTGGTGGTTACTGAAAAGAAAAAATCCAGCTTCTGGTCACATTTCGGTTTGGACTCAAGTGAAAAAACCACGTTGATCAATGATAACACCGCGCTGACGCCAGCCACATCCGGTTACACCCCCCACCGTGTGATTGCACAAGCACCAGTTTCTACTGGATCCGTTTCGACCCCGGCACAAGGTGAACTGGTTGCGCGTTATAGTGAACCGGTGTCCCTGACCCAACCCCCCGGACAAATCTCCGCCAGCGATACAGGCGCCATGAACCCCTACGCAATGAGCTATTGGCAGGCGGAGAAGGGCGATTCTTTGCGCAATGTTTTGCAAAGCTGGTCTGATGATGCAGGTGTTCGCCTGTACTGGGTTCCATCTGCCGACTACAAATTGCCAGATGCGATCCGTTTGCAAGGCAGCTACACCGATGCGGTGACACAAATTCTAGGGGCCTATAACGATGCGCCAGCGCGGCCTGTCGGGCGTTTGCACCCGAACCTGCCAATGGGTCCATCTGTTTTGATTATTGAGCCGTCTAACGGTTAAATCGCAGGTGAGATGAGAATTGAAAAAACGGGGGCCAGATGATGGCCCCCGTTTTTGTTATCTTTAGAGATAATTGGCCAGGCTGAGTTTGCTGACCAGTGCGGTGACCTGATAGCTGGCTTCCAGCTGCACGCCCAGTGATTGAATTTTTACGGCGGCTTCGTTCAAATCGATATCTTCAATCGAAGAAATCGTGTTCAGCAGGGTGTTTTTTTCAATCACATGCTCTTTACGCACATCGTTTAATTGCGCTTGCGCTGTGGAAAGTTTGAACCCCTCCACATCCAGCTTATCAACGGCGGAGCTGATCAGGTTTGCCACATCGTTGAACACTTCGAAGAAATAATTTTGCTTTTCTTGTTCGGCGGCACCGGGCGCGACATCAAGGTTCGAGATGTTCCGCATGGCGGACACAGCCGTCAAAATATCCTTCATCGCCTGATTATTGGCTTTTAAGGTGTAATTGATTTCAACCGTATCATCGGCGCGGACATAAACCTGTTTTGAATCTGTCAGCGTCCCGGACAAGCCCAGCGTGACTTCGGGAATGTTGCGGTAGCGTGAAATATATTCCTGCGAAATCGTGGTGTTGGGCGGCGTGATCGGCAAAGTGCCCGCCGACCATTGCGCGTTCAGATCGGCGTAATAGGCGTCAATCGCGCCTGAATCGATGATCGGCTGGCTGGCGGTATCGGACCCGGCAAAGATAAAGGCGGTGCCGTCCTTCAAATTCAGCGTATCAACAATGAAATCATAGGCGTTATCAGCCAGACGGCGAATGGAGTCCAGCTCTATGTCACCCTTTTGCGTCTGGTTCACGATGGAATCAAGGACGTTATTGGCCTGTGTCTTGATCGTGCTTAAACCACCTTGCATCTGTGCAATGCGGGTATTGGCGCGGTCGATGTTCAGCATATAGCTGTCCAGTTTTTGGAAATCGGCGCGGGCGCGTTTTGTGATGATGACATCATTGCCCAAACCCTTCAGGGTTTGGCTTTTCTTGCCCGTCGAAATCTGAGTCTGCAGCGTGCCGAGCTGCAGTTGCAGATTTTTCAAACGCCCGATCTGATCCTGGGTCTGGCCCATGGTCGATATAAAGCTCATATCAGTTTCTCCTGTCTTTTAAATTCTAAAACGCGTCGAGCAGCCTGCGGAACATCTCGTCCAGCGTCGTGATTGTTTTGGCGGCCGCCGAATAGGCGGTTTGAATGACGATCAATTGCGCCAATTCTTCGTCCAGATTGACGCCGGATTCATCCTTGAACTGGCGTTCGATCAATGTGCGATAACTTTGTTCATCGGCCAGACGGCTTTCGATGGCAATGACATCTTCGGTTTGCGCGCTGACCATCTTCTGGCTGAAATCAATGATGGTGCTGGCCGATGCGATATTGCTGCGAATATTCGCATTGGGCCCCAGATTGACGCTGCGCATTGGCGGGTGTTCAACCCCGGCAATCGGATTGGCAGAGCCAAATAATTCACGAATGGCACTGTTGCCGCCTGCACTGGCGATGGGGCCATCGATCAGGCGGATATCGCCACCAAAACCGGGGCCGGGGCGAATGTTCAGCCGTCCCGTGGCAGGATCCATGGTCGCAACCAGGCCCGGAACCGCATTGAGTTTCGCCAGCAACTGAGCTTCTGTATCGCCGGGATCAATGCTGATGCGGACCAGATCGTCTTTACCGACCTGAACATCGAAATAGGGAGATGTTGCTGTGGTGGTTGCTGCGGTCATGCCCAGATAGGTCAGGCCTGTCGTGCCCATGCCGCCGGGGATGTTCGCATCAATCGCCACATCATATTGTGAATTGATAATCAATTGCCCGAACTGGTTTAGGGACGCTGTGGCTTCCGCTGGGGTCAGGCCCATGGCGGTGGCAAAGACATCCGTATTTAAATAGCTGACCAGCGCATCGGCCCCGCTTGTGGCGGGCGGTGTTGGATAAGCGGCGGCCACAGCCGTTAAATCAACCGTGAACGGTGTGCCGTTGATGCTGATGCTGAAATCATCCAGCAAAGGTGGGCCCGCGATTGGCAGGAACGGGTTATCGGTGGCGGCGTTTAAATCAACGCCCATCGACAGGCCGCGAATGTTCACTGTGCCGACCACTTGCGAACGTGGGTTCAGGCCCAGCGCATTTTGCAGCGTGTCGGGAATGCTGGATACATCCAGATCAACATTGCCCTGAGCCTGTAAATATTCATATTGGCCAAAACCAAATTCAACAACACGGCGCAGGAATTCACTGGACCCGTCTTGGACCGTGACCCCGTTCAATGTGGAGTTACGCAGCAAGGATGGGTCATTGACGATATCCGTGTTGACGCGGATCGTGCCTGCAAAACCAACATAAGGAACCGGGGTCAAGGGACCCGGCGGGTTCGGGGTTGGGGCGGTGTCGAGGGGGACGGAACCTGTGGCATCGGTAAAGAGACGAACACCCTGTGCTTCCATCCGGGTTGCCAATTTATGCGCTGTTTCATCAATCTGCGCCTGATATTGTGGCAGGACAGTATCGCGCATCTCTAAATACGCACCGATTTTACCGCCAACACCTGTCTTGGTTAGATCAAAGGCGGTTGGAACCTTGGCCGGGTCGCCACCAATATAAAGCCCAGCGGCACTATCCGGGTGAAAGGACTGCGCGTTGACCGGGGTTGGTTTAAAAAATAACAGGGCCGGGTTTTCATCGGCCAGTTGCTGTCCCTGTTTGGTTTGCACAACCAAAACTCCGTCACCACGGGTGAAGGAACTGATTTCAATCTCAGCGGATAACTCCTTGATCGCAGCATCGCGGCTATCTTGCAGCGCGGCAGCAGAACGGCCCAGAGCAAGGTTGCCTTTAATCTGTTTATTCAGATCGGCAATCTTGGTCAGAAGCTGGTTGGCCTTATCAACGCTGATTCGCGCCTGATCCTGCGCGTCGTTGCGCATCTGGTTCAAAAGGGCGGATAAATCATTCATTTTCTTAACAACGGCCTGAGCACCTTGAACGGTTTCCGCCAGTTGCAGGGTGTTATCCGGCTGGTTGGCCAGTTGGACGAAGGAATCGCGCAAACGGGCAATTTCTGCCGCGACAGAAAGTTCCTTATCCGAAGCGCCGTGGAATTCCTGGATCTGGTTCATATACCCGGCCTGAACGTCCAGAAATTCGGTTGCGCTCACTTGTGTCCAGACATCGCGCTGGACGAACATATCGACCTGACGGATGACGGCAGATGTCCGCACACCAGCGGATTGTCCTTGTAAAACAACGGTTTCTTGTGGCTGTAATTTCCGCGTATAGCCCTCTGTCGACACGTTGGACACGTTGCTGGAAATGACATCCAGCTGCTTTTGCGCAGCGCGGAGGCCTGAAAGGGCGGCATCAAGTCCGGAAATTCCCATATCTTTTTATCCCATAAACAGTGCAGTTTTTGCCCCCCAAAGCATGATGGGGACAGGTTTCAGGGATAACCTTGCAAAGGGGATGCCAGATATGAAGCCGGGCCACTCTTTATATATAAAGAAGGGCCCGAATCGTTTTATGTCAATAAATCAAGGGGGTGAGCTTATTTGCTCATCATTCTATTGGTGTTATTTTCTGTGGCGGTCTGGCGTTCGCGCAGGCGCATTTCAACGATCATCGATAACAGCATTTCCCGGCGCAAAGCGGTTTCCAGCTTGTCACGGTCGCTCATGATTTTCAGGGCTTGCATGACAACACCGATGCGTTCCACGTTGGCCGGACCGTTATACAAATTCACGATGAAGGTCGGGTCCTGAAACATTTTCTGCGTTAAAATTTCCATCTGTGCGTAATAGCTGGGGTTGGCCCCGATCAGCTCCTCAATATCGGCTGCCGGAACGCCAAGGTTTTCCATGATCTGGGTCAGTTGCGCTGCTTGCAGCCCCGATCCGGTGCCGCGCATCGCCGCCATATTGGCATAGCTGTACCGGGCAACCCCGCGCACAGCGGCAATCATGCGCATGTTGTTCAGTTCACGGAAGCTGCCATAGGGAACCATGGCTCCTTCGGAAATCGGGGTCAGCGTTTTATGGCCATAGAGGTTTTTGGCCAGTGCCAGAACGTCCTGCTCATCTGTGCTGGCTGTTCCGCCATCGGTGAAATCCAGATCAAGGGTCATCTTTGTTTCCATCGTGCGCCGGAAATCAATATCGGCGTTTGGACGGTGTTCGGCACCCGGGGTGCAGATGACGCGCATGACTGCATTATTGTCGTTGGTATCGCAATAGGTGGTTAGGAACTGGGCTAGCCGCGTATTGGCATCAGAATAGGTGCCCCAACCCGCCGCGTTGTTTTTGCTCAAAATCTCGCGCTTCATCAGCGTGGTGTTGATGATGCCGGTATTGCGTTCAACTTTAAATTTTGAAATGGATGTGCTGCGTGCCAGCGTGCCCAGGGCGCAAATCTGTTCGCTGGGGTGGTATTCGCGGTGCGCGCGCGCGGCGGCTTCGCCGAACAGGCGCTGTGTTTCCAATTGGTGCTTGGCATCTAAAAACGTGCCAATGATCGGAACCTGTTGCAGCATGACAGCAGATAATTGTTCGGTCATCTGGCGGAAGGCTTCGATGTAATTGGCCTCAACCATCTGATCGCGGATGGGGTCGTGCGCCCCGTCATCAATCGGCGGATTATAGCCACCGGCCATGGCCGCACCGGGCAACATCAACACAAACGCCGTCAACCCGGCCAGCAAAAGCCCTGTCCGGGGCAACCCGGACGGCTTTTTAGGCAGCAAATGGTGTGTGGCTTTGGTGATCACGGTTTCTCTTATTTTTCTTTCAGGCGGTTGATTTCGTTCTGTGTGGCTTCTTGCGCCTTCATCACTTGCAGTTCCAAAATCAAGGACAGCATTGATTCACTGCGCAAGGTGCTTTTAAACGTATCGCGGTCTTGCATAAGGGCGAGCGCTTGCAGGGCAACACCCTTCCGCGCCACGTTGGCAGGCTTGTCATACAGATCAACAAAGAATTGCGGACGTTGTAGCAATGTCTTGGTCAGGATTTCCATCTGCGCGTAATAGCTGGGATTTTCACCAATCATTTCCAGCGCATCGGCTTGCGGCACGCCCAGCTCTTCTAACACAGCAGCCAGATATTGGCGTGTTTCCGCTGCGTCACTGACCCCGTTTGATTTCATCGCTGCAATCGCCTGGAACGAGTTTTCAGCAACGCTGCGCTTGGCAACGATCGAGCGCAAGTCCAGATAGGCCTGCTGGTTGGTTTCGTTGTCACGCAATTTGGCTTCGGCAATCGGCTGTTCAAAAACGTTATGCGAGAACAGGTTTTTGGAGAGTGCCAGCAAATCTTCTTCATCCGGCGTCATATTGCCATCTGCAAAATTGATGTTCAGCGTCAACGGATTTGCGACGGTACGGGTGTAATCAATATCCTTGTTCCGGCGCGCTTGTGCGCCACCCTGACAGACGGACCCAAGGCCCCGATTGTTATCGTTGGGATCGCAATAGACGCGGCGGAACTGTGCAACCCGCCCTTCCATATCTTCCTTGGCACCTTCTGAGGCGTTGGAATTTGCGTTCAGCAATTGACGATCAAGGGAATGCTGCGCCAGTGCCAATGCCGTCAGGCTGGCGTTCCGGTCAGACCCGGCCAGCGAGCGCATGGTGGTTCCAAACGTACACAGATCTTCACTGGGGTGATAATCTTTATGTGCTTGCGCAGCCAATTGTTGATACAGACGCTGTGTTTCCAGCTGGTGCTTGGCATCCATGAAAGTGCCGATGATTTGCATCTGTTGCATGGCGACGGCGGAAAGCTGTTCGGCCATCATCTGCATCGCTGGCAAAATGTAATCATAGAAATAGGTCGTGACCATCCACATCTGATGTTCTTGGAACGACATGGTGGTGTGGGTATTGATGGCGGTGATGATCAGCTGCGTTTGCACCGTGTTCGGCATATCACCGATACAATATTGCGCCTGTGCCGGTTTCAATGCCGCACCACCGGATAGAATCAAACCGGTCATCGCCAAGGCGAGCGCTGTTTTTCGCGCTGTTCGCTTAAAAGCCTGTAGCATCGTGTGCCCGGCTGCTTTGCTGGTGGTGGTGTGTGTCATGGTGACCCCCGCATTTCTTCTTTTCATACGATTAATACCCATCTCTCAGACGGTTTAAACTGTTCTGTACTGCTTCTTCCTGATCGAGCAGCTCTAATTCCAGCAAGACGGAAATCATGGCTTCGCTGCGCAGGGTGCTTTTGAAAATATCGCGTTTTTGCATCGTCGAAATAGCCTGTAGGGAAACACCCTTTCTGGCGACGTTGACGTTTTTATCATACAGGCCAACATAAAATTCCGGGCGCTGGAACATGGCCTTGGTCAAAATACCCATCTGTGCGTAATAGCTGGGGTTTTCGGCCAGCACGCGGTCAACATCATCAACTGTCATGCCCATTTCAACAAGAACCGCGCGTAAATAACGCGCGGTATCGGCATCATCCTGCCCTGCGGTTTTCATCGCGGCGATGGTGTTAAAGGAATGCTGTGCGACGCTGCGCTGTGCCGTGACCGAACGTGTGTCGTAATATTTTTCGATGTTGGGTTGGTTATCACGCAGGCGGGCTTCTGGCAGCCATGCGGAAATATCATGCGAATAGAGGAATGAAGACAGGGCCAGAATATCTTCCTCATCCGCTGTCATGATATTATCGGAAAAGTTCAACTGCAGGGTCGTTGGCGCAGCCAGTGTCCGTGCGTAATCAATGTCCTTGTTCCGGCGTTCTGGATCCGTGCCGGCGCCACAAATCGCGAGTAATTCGCCGTTATTGTCGTTGGGGTCGCAATAGACGCGTCGGAATTGTTCAATGCGCCCTTCCAGATCTTCCTGGCCGCCCTCTGTCGCGTTGGCGTTGGCGACGCGTAATTGACGTTCCAGCGCATGCTTGCTGAGCGCCAGCATGGTCAGATCGCCGTTGCGTTCTGAAGATGCCAGACTGCGGATGCTGGACCCGATGGTACAAACAGCGGCACTGGGTGTGTAATCATGATTGGCTTTGGCGGCCATTTCCTGAAACAGGCGCTGCGTTTCCAGTTGGTGCTTGGCATCAAAGAACGTGCCGATAATTTGGACCTGTTGCATGGCAACGGCGGAAAGCTGTTCGGTCATGCTTTTCATCTGCGGCAAGAGGTCTCGCAGGAACAGATCATCGACCATCCATTCTTCATGCTCGTCAAAGCGGTCTTCGGTGTGCTGGGTAACTTCGTCGTAAATCTCTTCTGATTGCTCGCAGTTTTGCTGTGGGTCAAGGTTACAGGATTCCGGGCATGTCCAGCGTGTGCATGGGTACGGCATCAAGACGCAAACCTGAGCCATCGCCGGGGTGGGGGGCAAGGTAACGAGCCCTGCAAAAAGGCAGATTACGGCAATCAATACTTTGCGGGTGCCGGCGGTAGCGCCGCCCCCCGGAATGTATGCCTTAATTCCCGCCATTCTTAACTTTCGCCCCGCAATACCGCACATTTATATAAACGTCCCTCATTTTAACATACTCTGTTTATAAAAGTACATCTTTGACCCGGAATTTCCGTGGACCGAAAAATTGTCTTCGCGTGACATAATGCGGGTTTGGCGGCGGCGGATGGGGATGTAAAAAATGAATAAAATTTTAACACTTGGTAGGCACAGTTGATCCTGATAGATTCGTTCATCAAGGCAACCGTTTAACGGGATTTCCAAACCTATGTCCCAGTCACAAAATAATGCACCCCCTCCACGCGCTCCCGGCGGTAACGCCCGGCGTTTGCAACCGACCGCCCGTGGCAAAAAGAACGCCCCCGTCGCGCCAGAACCCATGTCTGCCGATGTTGTAAAGGGGTTGGGCACGGTTGTTGTCCGCAATCAATATTACCGCGATGGCTATCGCGCCTTGCTGCAATTGGCACTGTTGGAAGCGGCCATTATTATTGGCCTGATTTTCGCAATTTTCTTCGTCATTCATACGAATCAGCCGGAAAATCGCTATTTTGCAACCACTGAAGACGGCCGTTTGATCCCGATGATCTCGCTGGATCAACCAAACCTCAGCGCCCCGGCGTTGATGTCGTGGGTGGCGCAATCCTCGACCGAAGTCATGACCTTTGGTTTCAACGATTATCGCCGCCGTTTGCAGGAATCGTCGCGTAACTTTACCCGCCGTGGCTGGGAAAGCTTTACGCAGGCTCTGCAACGCTCCCGTATTATCGAAATGGTTGAGGCCAATCAGCAGGTTCTCTCTGCCGCCCCGCGCGGTGCGCCGGTGATGCAGTCTGAAGGGCTGGTCAATGGCCGTTACCAATGGACCGTCCAGTTGCCAATGGTTGTCACTTACCAGTCTGGTTCGATGACCCGGTCGGATAATTTGATGGTCACCATTGTTGTCGTCCGCGTCCCACGCTTGGAAAGCTCCAACGGGGTCGGGATCGAACAATGGATCGCAGTACCGGGCGGCTAGGTGTCATTTGAATCCTTACATTCTTTCGTGGGGCAGTCTTTTTTCCGCTGTTTTGGCGGCTTTACACCGCGCCATCACGCCGTTAAGGTATCTGCGGGGCAAATTCATCCGGAATCCCGGTTTATTCATCTGGTCATACGCTTAGGGTTGGCAAAACATGAAAATCTGCCATGTGGTAAAGAGTAATCTGAATGTTTTGGCTGATACGGCCTTGGCCGTTGTGCTGACCGCATCTGTGATAGCGGGTGCCGCCGCGCTGCACCCTGCCTTTGCGCAAGAAGGTGCCCAGCCTGAAGTGTTGGCACCGTCTTCTGAAATATTAGCCGCGCCTGCTGCGGCCCCTGCTGGGACGCTGGCCCCGCCGAGCGCAGCGAGACAAACAATGCTGGAGCCGGATGATCTGGTTGCGCAAGATTCTGCGTTGCCTGCTGGTGGCGATCTGGCGCCACGTTCACCGGGTATGGAATTGCCGGTGGGGGATGCTTTGATGCCGGGTGGAATGGGTGATGGCACGGCTACCGCGCCACAACGCTCCGAAGAAGATATTCAAGCGGAAATCCGCGAAGATGCGTTTAACGCAGCATTGACAGGCATTTTGCCGCTTGAGCCTGCAGAAATCCGTAAAGTTTTAGAACGCTATGACCGGACACTGGAAGCGTCAGAAATTCCAATTTATGCCTATCCGGAACCAGAAGTCGTTGTCAAAAACGTCTCGCTTGATCCGGGTGTTCGGCCGGTGGAAATCAAGCTGGCGACCGGCCATGTGACCACCTTGAACGTGGTCGATGTGTCTGGCGCGCCGTGGCCCATTCAAGATGTGACCTGGGCCGGGAATTTTGAAATTGTTCAGCCAGAAGCCGGTGGGCATGTCGTGCGGATTACGCCGATGTCTGAATTTGCCTATGGCAACATTTCGGTCCGTTTGTCGGAATTGAAGACACCGATCACTTTCGTTTTGAGGGCGCACCGTGATGCCGTTTATTACCGGATTGATGCGCGCTTGCCGGAATATGGCCCCTTGGCCACGCCGCCGATTATGGACGGCGGGATTACGATTGCGGCTGGCAGCGCCACGATGACATCTGTCTTGGATGGCACGGCGCCGGATGCCGCTAAAAAACTGGAGGTCACCGGTGTTGATGGACGCACAACGGCTTTTGAATTTAATGGCCTTGTTTATGTGCGGACTCCTTTGACTTTATTGTCCCCGGCGTGGACGGGATCAATTAAATCGGCGGATGGCATGAATGTTTATACGCTTGAACGCGCGCCTGTTCTATTGCTGTCCGAACAGGGACGCATGGTCAGGGCCAGACTCAGCGAAAAGGATAAGGGATTATGACCGATAACCAGAACGATGAATTCCTGGACACCGGCGATCTGGATGCTGATTCGGGTCTAGACGATTTTGAAACAGGCCGCACCTCGCTGGCCGAAGCCTGGAAAACCAACCCGATGGTCAAAATCGGCGGCGTTCTTGGCGCGGTTGCGATTCTGGTGGGTGGGATTATGCTGTTTGGGGGTGAAAAAACCCCGCTGGCCCCGTCTATGGTTGGTGGTCAGGCTAAAAGCACAAATCAGGCTCCGGGCGAAAAAGTGCCAGAGGCTTATCGCGATGCCCTTCAGCAGATGAACGAAAAGAGTGCTGAAGAGGCGCAGCGTGCCGGTACCAGCTCCTTGCCGGTTCCAATTGGTCCGGCCAAGGGCAAGGCTTTGGAAGATAAAAACGCCGCCACGGAAGAAGATCCGTTGGAGCGGTGGCGCCGCATTCAGGAAGAGCGCCTGAAAAAAGAACAACAGGCCAAGATCGAGCCAACCGCTGCTCCGCAAAAACCGGTTGATCCGTATGCGCAGGAAAAGCAGGCTTTGGCGCAAAGCATGCAAAAACAGATGCAGTCTGTTTTGGAGCAGCAAGCGCCAGAATCGATGGAAAGCGCAACGATCACACCACCAGATTTCTGGGAAGCAAAGCGTCAGGCTGCTGCGCAAGCGCGTGCGGCTGAAGTCGCGGCGGCCAGTGGTCAGGTCCAGCAGGGGAATGTCAAAATTCTGCTGGAAGCGGGCCGCATTGAATATGCGCAGTTGATTACAGAAGCAAACTCTGACGTGCCGGGCCCTATTCTGGCCCAGCTGGCCAGCGGCCCATTGGCGGGTAGCCGTATGATCGGATCGTTCCAGAAGCAGGATGATTACCTGACGCTGAACTTTACGTCCGTGGTTGTGGATGGGGTTGCCATTGCGACATCGGCAGTTGCTCTTGATCCTGAAACATCGCGTCCGGGTGTTGTCACCGATATTGACCGTAAATATTTCCAGCGGATTATTCTGCCTGCGGCCGCAGCCTTTGTTGAGGGCATGGGCAGTGCGATTGCTGATAGCGGCAGCACAACGGTCACGGTTGATGGCGGCGCGGCCGTGTCTGATTCAAAGGATCTGGATACGAAGCAGGAGTTATTCAAGGGGGTTGAAGAGGCTTCTAAAAAGGTCGGAAAAATCTTGGATGCCGAAGGCAGCAAGGCGCAGGTCATGGTTAAGGTTGCGGCTGGCACTCATATTGGTGTCTTCTTCACCAAGCCGGTGGAGCAGAAAGATGCTGTGGCTCAGCGTCTCGCGGATGAACAGTTGCGTCAACAGATGCAGGCAGCCCAACAGACCCCGCAGCAATTCTTTGTCCAGCTGCCGCAGCAGGGCCAGGGTCAGATGACTCCGACGACGCCGCAAATTCCGGCGGGTTTGGCTGGAGCGGCCGGTACTTCCGGTCAATAAAAGAAATTTTCATCACCGCCCCGAACATGGCGGTGATGTTTTAAATCTCGGCAAAAAATGCCTTAAAAACAATGTGACGATAATAGAAAGTGGATGTGATTCATCATGGCGCCTAATAAAGATGACCAATTTGACGATGGGCTTGATCAATTTGATGACGGGCTGCCGGCGGATGATTTCGCTGATGATGCGCTCGATTCGGGCGAGGGTGAAGAAGCCTTTAGCGAAAGCGAAGAAGAATGGGATTCTTATGATGAATCGGCTGAAGGCGATACCGCCCAACCAGCGGCCAAGAAAAAATCCAACACGTTTAATATCATTCTGATTGCGGTCGCGGTTTTGGGTGGTGTGGGTTTTATGGCGATGAAAATGGGTGGCGGTCAAGCCCCCGCGACAGCCCCGGCTGTTGTTGCGCAAAATACCAATAATGGCACGGCGGTGCCACCCTCCATCCCGACCCCAGCCGCAATACCACCAGCCTCGCCGCCGCCAGCCCCAACCGGGGGATTCCTGACCAACCCGGATAATATGAGGGCGTTGGAACAGGATATTGCCAAGACTTACGGCGAAACCGAATTGGTTGGTGGCGATAATGCAGCCCCACAAGAGGTCGATCAGGCCGCCCCGCCAATGCCAACGGCCGTTGAGCAGGCGACAGTTGCCCCAGTGCTGCCAACAGCAGATCTGATGACAGAAAATGCCCCACCAATTCGCATGCCAAATGCCGCGGAAGCGATGTTGAAATCGGCGATACAGGAAAAAAATCAGGCTCAAGAAAATGCCGCTCCTACGCAGCCTAATGTTCAGACAGAAGCTGCGCCAGCCGTGACGGCAGTCTTGGCGCAAGATGCGGAACAGAATGCCGCGCTTGTAGCAAAGCTGGATCAGGTTTTGTCTCGTCTTGATCAACTGGAGGGTGATATGCGCAATCTGAAAACCGCGCAACCTGCCGGTGATGTTGCGGCTCTCGCGGACAGTGTTGCGGCCCTTGAAAAAAAGCTGAGCGAACAAGTGGCGCAAACCGCGAAAGTATCGGCGAAAGTGTCTGAACAGGCGGTCGCCCCTAAACCGGCTCCCCGCCATGAAGTGACTGAAGCACCGGCACCAAAACCGCAAGTTCTAGGCTCCTCCGCCGGAAATGCCACGCCACCATTGGCACCGCAAGCCAGCACCGCTGTTCCGAAATGGGTTTTGAAGGGCGCGCAGCCTGGACAGGCCATGGTTTCCAAGCCCGGAGACAGCGAAATGCGCAGTGTTGTGGTTGGCGACAGCTTGCCGGGAATCGGGACGATCCGCTCAATCGGCTACGAAAATGGCCGTTGGTCAGTGGTTGGAACACAAGGCCGCATCACCCAGTAAAGTCTTGATCCCGTCATAGTTTGGCGGGCGTTTTTAATTTTTTTTGATCAGGCCCGCCGGAATCTGTTTCCAGCGGGCCTGATTTTTGTGTTATAAGGAAAATATAAATAAAAAATTAACTATGCGGCGGTAGAGTCATTGATAAGGAAACTTCGTGTAATTTAGATCAAATATGATCAAATTGCGTGAAGATCATCCATCTAAGCGGGGCATCCCAATTTCTGGGATAGGTTTAGGTGGTTGGTTATTTTCTGCTTTTATTAGGCGGGGTGTGTCTCGAAATGATCGGCAATAAAGCCACAAAAGTGATGAATGGGGTTGTTTTCGCCCTGATGGCACTGGCCGTATCGGCTGGCATGCCTGATTCCGCACAGGCTTTTGCACCCGCTGCGGGCGGTTGCGGTGGTGACACCCTCGGCTCGGTCATGTGTAATACGGTTGAATCCTCTTCAGAATTGCCATTCCTTCTTGCTGGCATTGCCTATATGGCCGGCCTTGTTCTGGCCGTGATGGGCGTTATTAAGCTTAAGGATCATGTTTTAAATCCGAATCAGACCCCTTTATCAGAATCTATGAAACGTTTCATCGTTGGCGGTGCCTTCTTTGCTCTGCCGATCGTGACTGAGGCGGCTTATAATACTGTTGCGGCAGGCATTACGGATCACGCTGAAACTGGTTTCAATGTAACGGCCGGTGCCGGCGTGAATCAGGGTCTTGATGCCATGCTGACCGCCATGATGGCTGATATCTGGACGCCCGTTCATACGCTGGTTGGTGGCTTTGCTTATCTTGCTGGTCTGGTTCTGGTGGTGATTGGTATTTCCCGTTTGCTCAAATCCTCACAGGAGGGGCCGCGCGGTCCCGGTGGTGTTGGAACAATTATGACCTTTTTGGTTGGTGGTGCTTTGTTGTCCGCTGACGCAATGATGGGTGCTTTTTCCTCTTCTATGTTTATGACGCCAGATGTAGCGACCTATGCCGAGCTGAGCTTCAGCTCAGGCCTGACGGGCCCTGAACTGGACCATATCCATAATGTTATCAGCGCTGTCCTGGCCTTTTTGATGGTCATTGGATGGGTCAGCTTTATTCGCGGCTGGTTTATTGTCCGCGACGTTGCCGAAGGCAGCCAACAAGCCTCACTCATGGCCGGTATGACGCATATTTTGGGCGGCGCACTGGCTGTGAATTTGGGACCCGTACTAAATGCCGTACAACAGACTTTCGGAATCACGGCATATGGTATATCATTCACTTAAGTTAGTTTAATAGACGACTTCAAATTAAAGGTAAGAGGAGGACTGTAACTATGACAAAATCAATCCAACGTAAACTGCTGACACTTGGTGTGGGTTTGTTTGCCGCAACAGTAATGGTTGCTGGTGACGCACATGCTAACAACTTCAGCAGCATCGGTTCGAACATTATTGACTCGATCTCTCAGTTGCCATCACTCTTGGCTGGTCTGGCATATATGTTCGGTATTCTGCTGGCTGTTCTTGGTATCATGAAAATCAAGGACCATGTTGAGAACCCAGGTCAAACACCGCTGAAAGATGGCTCGATCCGTCTGGCTGCCGGTGGTGCCCTGTTTGCGATTCCAATCGTATCCGACGCGATGACCACAACAATCGGTTCCGGTGCCGCTGCAACAACAGCATCGCTGAACGTCGTTCAATTCCAATAAGGGTATTTGCATTCTTGCAAACACAAGCTGATTATCCATTGGTTCTGGGCATTGCGCGTTCGAGCAATGCCCAGAATTTTTCCAGTAAAGACGCTAAAACCGCCGGCGCTGAGCTGAAGCCTGAAATCCGGGCCAAGGTTCTGGCGCGGGACGATAATACCTGCCAGTGCTGCGGTTTCCGCTCGCAGAAATATCAAGACGTTTTCTTTAAAAACGGCGTTCAAACTGATCATCGCCT
Organism: Micavibrio sp. UBA6139; assembly: GCA_002423285.1. GTDB lineage: Bacteria > Pseudomonadota > Alphaproteobacteria > Micavibrionales > Micavibrionaceae > Micavibrio. Next base: position 45,058 of record DIVF01000040.1, read on the forward strand.
TGATAATCTGGCGACGGCATGCGTGTTTTGCCATCAATGTTTCAATTTGGACTCGGTCAATGTCATGCGCTCGGGCGTTTTGATCTGGTTGCCTGAAATTGATCAGGCCAGCTTGCATCATCTGGCGCGCGCAATCTATGTGGCGCGCATCTCGCAAGGGCCCGTGGCCAATGCCGCAAGGCAGGCCTTGGATATTCTTTTGGCCCGTCGCGAAGAAGTACGCCGCCGCATTAGCACGGATGATCCTTATATTCTGGCTAATGTTTTGCGTGATTACCTGACCGACCGCCATTATGGCTTGCGGAACAGCAAGCTGGACGGGGTGCGCCTGTTCCCGCTGGACCGCCGTATTATCCGTGAAGCCGATCTGGAGTTTAACCAGTTTCCGCAAATTCTTGCTTATTGGCGCTCAAAAGAGGGGCCATTTGGCGGCCGCTTGCCGGTGCAATGGATTGATATGCTGCTAGAGCTGCGGAATGGCCGTGCCGCCTGATTTTCAGGCCTTTCAAAAAGACTCTCTTAAAATATCACTGACATCAACTTGCCTGTTTGGCTTGTGCGCGGAAATTGGCTATAGTTCTAGAGTCTTAATTGGGCGATTCTCTCAATGTCATACTTCTTGAAACTTCTAATGCCGTTCCAAGTCGCTCTCCGCAAATCAGTGGAGAGTTTTATCCGTTTGGAAACAGCGGATGATGAGCGCACGCTTGTGGCAGAAGACGGATCGTTGCTGACATTCCTGCGCCTTGATGGCAGCCGCCAGATTATCGGTGAAGCAGAATATAAACACATCGTTGAGGCCGCGACGATGAAGATTGGTGCACGATTCGACCGCGCGGGTCACGCGATGCAGGTTTATTTTGCACGCGATCCAAACCGCATTGAAGCACAGCTTGAGCGCATGATGCGCCCCAGCCGCCAAACGGCAAAGGCGCAGCAATTGGAGTTGGACGACTTATTTGATGAACGTATCAAACATTTGTCCCGCTATCTGATTTATGAAGAGTGCTATTTCGTTTTATGGACGCGCCCGTCCATTTTAACAAAGAGCGAATTGCAGCGTAGTGCCAATGAATCCAAGCAGAAAAAATGGGTTTCTGCAGGCTATGCGCAAAACCCGCTGGCGGCTCTCGACCCATTGCGCAACCGCCATAAGAGCTTTGTTTCTGCTCTGACAGGTTCTTTGCACGAAATGGGTTTAAAGTGCGATGTTTTGGAAGTACACGATGCTCTGCGCTGCGTGAAGGATAGCTTGTACCCAACCCGCGCCAATGAAGATTGGCGCGCCTGCTTGCCGGGGGATCCAATCCCGCCGCGCGCACCGCAAAGCGCATCTGATATGTCTGATGTTGTCTGGCCTGCGTTGCGCCAGCAATTAGCAACGGGTGATGCGAAGCAAATTTCGAATACGGTTGTTCAAATTGGTGAGCAGCTTTGGGCGGGCGCTGATATGACTCTGGGTCCGATGGATGCCAGCCCGTTCCCGATGTTATTGAACCGCTTGTTCGAAGCGGGGATGCCATACCGGATTTCATTCCTGATTGAAGGCGGCGGGTCAGCCTCCATGGCGCTGCGCACATTTGCCGCCACCATTTTGGGTGTGACCAATGCGCTGAATAAACAGGTCAAATATTCACTGGAAGGGCTTGAGGCGCTGTCTCGCCGTGAACCAGTCGTCAAAATCCGCGTGTCCTTTGCCACTTGGGCACCAAAGGGACAGATCGATCTGGTTGAGGATCGCCTTTCCACCTTGATCCAGTCTGTCGAATCTTGGGGTTATTGCCAGGTTAGCGAATTTTCCGGCGATCCGCTTGATTGCGTGTTGTCTTCGGCACTTGGTATTCACTGCGCCAGCACTGCGCCATCTGGCGTCGCGCCAATGTATGAAATTATGAAGCTGCTGCCGTGGCAGCGCCCATCATCGCCGTTTGATTTCGGTGCGATGCTGTTTAGAACACCAGACGGTAAAACATGGCCGTACCAGACGGGTACGAACATGACCACCACATGGTTTGATCTTGTCTTTGCGCAGCCCGGTGCCGGTAAATCGGTTTTGGTCAACACGCTGAACCTGGGGACGGTTTTATCGCCGGGTCTCAGCAAGCTCCCTTATATTGCGATCATGGATATTGGTCCGTCTTCATCGGGCCTGATTTCTTTGATTAAGGAAGCCCTGCCAACCGCGCGTGCGCATGAGGCCAGCTATTACCGCCTGCAGATGGCGCATCAATTCGCGGTTAATCCATTCGATACGCAGCTCGGCTGCCGTTTCCCGATGATTGATGAGCGCAGCTATCTGACAGAACTGGTGACACTGCTGTGTACACCACCTGGTCACGATAAACCCTATGACGGGATCACACAGCTGGCCGGTCTGGTTGTCGATGAAATGTTCCGTTGGCGCGATGATACTTCCGCAAATGCCGAGCCACGTCCTTATCTGGCGCGTTTGGATCCGGATGTTGATGAAGCGTTGCAAAAATTCAACGTCCATCTGCCGACTGACCCGTATTGGTGGGATGTGGTCGATAAGATGTTCGATCTCGGCCAGTATCACATTGCGGCCCTGGCCCAACGTCACGCTGTTCCGACATTGAGCGATTCGATCACGGCGTCGCGCCGCCCACAAATTCGCAGTTTGCTGGAGGAAACTTCCGTTGGTTTCAGTGCGGAATCGGTCATCAGCGCATTTGAGCGGATGATTACCTCCGCTATTCGCGAATACCCAATTCTGTCTTCTGTCACACAGTTCGAAATCAGTGATTCGCGCATTTGTTCGCTGGATCTGATGGATGTTTGCCCGCAAGGCGACGAAACGGCGGAACGCCAGACCGCGATCATGTATATGCTGGGCCGTCACGTTCTGGTGCGTGCTTGGTGGATGGGCATGGAATCTCTGCAATTCATCCCAGAAAAATTCCGCTTCTATCATGAGCAGCGTTTGCAGGATATTTCTGAAACACCAAAGCGCCTTTGCTATGACGAATTCCACCGTACCTCCAGCTCCAGCTCGGTCCGCTCTCAGGTCATTCGTGACGTGCGTGAGGGCCGTAAGCGCGGCGTGCAGATTATTCTGGCTTCACAGATGCTGGACGACTTTGATCAGGACATGATTGATCTGGCCACGGGCGTGTGGGTTTTGGGTGCGGGTATTTCTGATACGGCTGTGGAGGATGTACAAAAACGCTTCGGCTTGACCGAAACGGCAAAAAACATCATCCGTTATAAGCTGACCGGCCCAAAATCAACGGGTTCGCCTGCGCTCTTTGTTCTTGGGACCACCGATGGTCGCTATGAACAGCATCTGATCAACACGCTGGGCCCGGTGGAGCTGTGGGCGTTGTCAACGTCTGTTGAGGATGTTGCTATTCGTAATCGCCTTTACGGGCGTATTGGTGCTGGTCGGGCACGTCAATTGCTCGCTGCAAACTTCCCTGGCGGCAGTGCCAGAACGGAAATCAAGCGCCGCGTTATGATGCGCAGTGAAAAGGGCAACGAAGCAAAATCTGCACTCGCTTCCGCGGTGATTGAAGAAATCGTTGATGAGCTCGTCAAGGCCAGCCAGAAAAAGCTCGACGGCACACCGGATGATGCGAAACAGGTGTCGTAATGGCGACAGCGCAGCAGGACAAGGCTGTTAAGCCAAAGAAAAAACGGAAATTATCGGGGAAACAAATCGCCATTTTAGTGGTGGCCGCGATTTTTGCTTTTATTCTATATCTTGGTTTCCAGCCGCTTGTCGGCACGATCAATTTCGGGATTTGTCGGGTATTTGCGGAACGGACTATGGTCTATCCATCGACCATGCGCGTGGTCGCGGTGCAAGAGCGTCCGCAGGATGTCCGTATGGATGTGGTGAGTCTGAATCAGTTTGGCGAATCGATGGTGACGCAAGTGACCTGTAACTTCCATACTGATGCGGCTAATCTTCATAAGCTTTCCAGTGTGCTCGTCAACCGCCGCAAAGTTCCGGAGCGTGAGGTCGCCATTTTTAACACCACCATCCCTTATATTCTCGCCAACCCGCCATCACTTGTGTTGCCCGCGGCAATTCCGGTCGAGCTGGTCGATTTACAGCGCTAGAGCCCGGCTTTGCTCGATTTTTTGCCGTTTAGGGCAAAATGGTAAAGATTCATTAATTGTTTTCATATAATGTAACCTTGAGTTTGTCGGCCACGTAAAAATGGCTTAAAAACTGCAAATGAACAGGGCAAAGGAAACCATGCTGACACAATATGACGAAGGTATCATGACCGGCACATCGCGCGCGTCCCGCTTCGTTGATGATGTGGTTGCCGATGAAATCCCGGTATTCCGCCCCCTGGCCGCGACCATGAATGTAGATCTGGTCATGAACCCGGATTCCAAGGTGTGGATTCTGCATGATAAGCCGTTTCCCGATATTTTGATGTGGGTTGAATACGATATTGATGCCGCGACGCTGACCCTTGTCTACCGGAACGGCAAGATTCAAGATTTGGGCATTAAGATTCATGCCCCAATGCGGAAATATTTGCGCTCCGCCCGTCAGTTATTTACGATGCGCCTTGAAGGCGAACAAATCGTCGATACATATATCCGGCCGCTTTTGGTGCGTGAAACCGGTTATTATAAGGCCTGAACAGGCCACACGATAAAAACGAGGCGATAAAGCCTTCAAAATAAGGGGTGTGCGATGAATTTGATGGATAGCATGATGGAATCGGTGGCGCCAAATACGATGGCGCTGGCCCGCGAAATTGATGCACAGGCCGCCAATAACCCGGCTCAGGCTCAGGCTTTAGCATCCCTGACAGCGTCAATGAAGGCACAGTCCGGCAATCTGCGCGGTATTGGTGCTTTGGAAGAATTATTGGGCAAGGACGCACAGTTTAAAAGTGAAGTACGCGCATTGGCGCTGCAAAATCCTGCCGCCCTTGAGCAGATTTTGCCGCAAGCCTTAGGCAATCCGGCCAATATGAAGAGTCTGGTGGCCCAGACGGCTGCTGCCAATCTGGGGCCAAAGCCAGCGACAGCTCCGGCCGCCACTGCACCAGCCCCACAACAGGCTGCGGCACGCCAGCCCAGCGCTGCGCCACAGGTTCAATCTGCCGTTGCTCCGGCTGCGCCTGCCGCGCCGCAAGTGGCCCCAATCGGGGTTATGGCTGCACCACCACCTGCTGCCCCAACAGCGAATGCTGCTGCCACAGGTCCAAGCACAGCGTTAAGCGAGATGAATGATCTGCAAAAAATGGCAGAGCTGCAAGAAACTCCGGGCTATGATGATTTGATGGCCCGTATTGAGCAGAATGATGATCTCGGCGCGATGTTTAGTTCCTTAATGAGCGGCAGTGAGGGTGACCCACAGGCGCGCTCAAAGGCGCTCGATGATATTCTGATACAAACCCGTAAAAACCCGGACATGCTGACTGATCTGGTCAAAACGATTGATGAAAAACCGGGTGTGGTCAGTTCCATCGCTGGAATGGCCGCGAATGATCCGAAAATGGCCATGACGGCGCTGGGGATGTACAGCCAGTTTAATCAGGGCTTTGGCAAGATGCTGGACGGGCTGTTTGGTCCCGGCGTTCTTGATAAATTGCTGGTCGGCTTGATGGGGTCCATTGCCCCGATGCTTAGCAACTCAAATGCCTTGATGTTGACCTCGAATAATGGCGGCAGCTTGACACAAACAGCGATGAGGCTTTTGAACGGCACGCCGGACGAGGTCACCACCGTTTCCCCGGAAAATGGTTCTGTCGTTACAACAACGGGTGAAAGATTCGCACAGGGCGCAGAGAATAGAACACCGCCAACCCCGGATCCGCAGGATCCAAACAGAAACCTCGGTGTGGCATCAATGGTTGCCCCGCAACCCACCATGGGCACTTAAACGGTTTTTTATCAGGGACGAATTTGCGCCTTTGATGCGCTGACAGGGGATGCCGGTAAAATGGCGTCCTCTGTTTTTATCGGGCTTGTCTGAACGGGTTCGGCGGCCATGAGGGCTTCGGCGGAACGGTCTTGCGAACAAGTTTGTGTGGGAAGGAAGGGAAGCAGCTGTGCCAGATGCCCAATTTTACCCCATAAGGCGGGTTGCGCTTCGCCTGTTGCCATCACGCCTTTAAAATCAACGCTCTCTGCCCCCGGCGGCAATAAAAAATCAGCCAATGTTTTTTCTGAAGAAGGGGCGGTCGTGCAAGATTGCGTGCTTTGCTTCACCGTCAGTCCGCGATTTAAAAATACGAATTGCCGCTCCAGCGTCGCCAACTCAGTACGGTCCAGTTTTTTATTGCTGTCCCGATCGACCAGATCAAACAGGTGCTTGCGGCACGTTTCTCCGCCCGGCCCTGAAAATTTTTCCGCGGTGAGTTTTTGGCAGGTGTCCAGCGCATGGTCGAGCAGAAAAATGCTATTCACTTCATCCTGTCCCATTTGCGGCGTGGTATCGAACAGCTTGACGCAGCGGCTATATTCTTCGCCGACCTCATCCTGTGTCCATCCCCAGGCATCGGTCAGGGGTGTGGTGGCCTCGACAGGCCCCCGGATCATTTTCATCAATCCGTCATTGGTGCGGTTTAACAGGCCGTCTTCGGTGCTGGCGGCTTGAAAGGCATAAAGCGTATCCCCGTGATTATCATCCTTGCGCCATTCTTTAATACGGTCCACCGATAAAGACTGTGCATCGGCGTGAATAAAATAATGGGCGGAGATAATCCATGCTTTTTTTGAATCGGCGCAATCCGGGCTGCTCCACACGCCTTGCATGGAATCGGGGCTTGTGGTGTCTGCCGCCCGTGCCGCGTGGGGCAGGGCAGAGAGCATGGCCAGAAACCCCAATGTCGCAAGGCGAAACATCATGACGCGGTCTTTGCCTCACGCACCAGATCATGCAAAAGACCGCGTGATCCAGACCCTGCACCCATGGCTTGCTGCATAAAGAATTGTTTGGCAGGTGGGAATTTCGCGACCATTTTCAAACCAATTTTGCGCAAGAGGGGCAGCGGCGGCAAGCCGGTTGAAAATAAACGGTTCAGTGAATCCGTGGCCCCGGCCATCGCCATGTTATCGGCGCGGCGGGCGCGTTCATAACGGGCCAGAATTTCATCGCTGCCAAAATCAGACCCGTCATCCCGTGCTGCTATCAAAATATCGCACAGCGCATCCAGATCGCGGAAGCCAAGGTTTAAACCTTGTCCGGCAATCGGGTGAATGCCGTGCGCTGCATCGGCAACCAGCGCCAAACGTGTCGCGGTATAGGTATGAGCGTGCTGCAGGCCCAGCGGATAGGCAAACCGCCCCCCGGCTTGACGTACCCAACCATATTGATCGGGGAAGCGCGCGGTCAGGGCGGCATCGAAAACATCCTGCGGGTATTTCAGCGCGGATTGATGTTCCGGGCAATGTTCCGTCCACACAACCGATGAGCGATATGATCCATCCGGACCATCCATCATCGGCAACGTCGCGAAAGGCCCCTGTTCATGGAAATGTTCAACCGCGACATTATTGTGCGGGTGTTCGTGTTCGGCGACACAGACGATCGCGCGTTGATTATAAGACCAGCTGCGTGATGTTATGCCCGCCCAGTCGCGGGTGAAGGAATTACGCCCATCAGCCCCCACTACCAGCGGCGCGGTGAGGGTGCGGCCCCCCTTCAACGTGACTTGCATGACATCGCCGTTCTGTTCCAGTTTTTCAATCTGGGCCGGGGCCAGATGATCAACACTGTCCAGTTCCTTCATGCGGTTGAACAGGGCTATGCGGATCAGGCGGTTTTCAAAAATCCAGCCAAAGGATTGATCGCCCACTTCTTCAGAACCAAAGCGCAGCAAAACCGGGCTGCCACCATCGAGAATATCAATGGTGCGGATCGGACAGGCGAGGGGATCTAATTCATCCCATACCCCGGCGCGGTCGAGAATTTTTTGTGATCCCCACGAAATCGCCGTAGTGCGGCCATCAAATTCTTCGGTGGTTTGTGTCACCGGTGCATCGCGGTCGATACAGGCCACGCGGAATCCTTCAGTGCCGAGCAGCGAGGCCAGCGCACCACCCGACAGACCACCGCCGATAATCATCACATCGTAATGATCGTTATTTGATTTTTTTGCTGCTCCAAGCTTAGGTGCCGCCTTTACCGCACTGCGGCGCGGTTTGTTGTGCATATCTGGGGTGGTGTTGCGGGTTTTGCTCATCTGGCATCCTTGGGTTTTTTGTAATATAAAGCGGTGCGCCGACGATGTCAGCGTCTTATTTTCTTTTGTTTTAGACCTCACCCCCACTGGAGTACGCATGTCATGAAAATGGTTATGGCCGTTATTAAGCCCTTTAAACTGGACGATGTCCGCGAAGCCTTAACGGCGATCGGCGTTGAGGGTCTGACCGTGACAGAAGTGCGCGGGTTTGGCCGTCAAAAGGGCCGGACCGAAGCGGGCGGCCCCACGGCTGATTACGTTCCAACCTTCCTGCCCAAGGTCAAAATCGAAGTCGCCATTCCAAAGGCGATGGAAAAAAAGACCGTGGATGCCATCCGCACCGCCGCTAATACGGGCCGCATCGGGGATGGGAAAATCTTCGTTTATGATTTATCGACGGCCTTGCGTATCCGCACCGGCGAAACCGGCGACGACGCTCTGTAAGGCATAAAAGAGAATGGGGTCGAAGGGGTCAATGACCCCTTCAAACGACCCCCTTAATTTTCTAATCGTTCTGATGTGCGTCCAGATCGTATGGAACGGCCTTAGGCTTGAATTTATACTTTACGCCCAGGCGAATTTCATGACCGTTCGGGTCAATCTCATAGCCATTGCTATTCAGCGCCGCACCACCGACCTGACGATACCCGCCTGACAGCGATAGATCTTCATTGAGTTGATAATTCAAACCCGCCCCGGCCTGCCACGCCATGCCAGACGTGGTTTCACTGGCAATGCCAAGACCGTCCATGCCGCCGCGATAAATATCATGCGTCGCCATCCCGGCCCCGAAGGTCAGGAAGGGTTTCAGTTTTGTGCTGCCAACATCGATGTCGTAATAAAGGTTCATCAGGGCCAGACGCGATTGCCGCTCGCCCGCATCACCAGCACTGCCAGCGGAATAAGACAGCTCGGCCTCAACACGCCATTGCGGTGACAGGCGGAATCCGAGTGATCCGGCAAAACCGCGCCCCGCTTGCAGGGCCATGTCTTGGGAAATCAGATTATTGGTCATCAGGCCGGCCATGCCGATGGATGGCGGGCGTTTATAATCATAGGACAAGGTCGCTGGGGTGATATTCAACCCCATAAACCCGCCGCTGAACAGGCGACCTGCCATAGCACTGGTCCCTGATCCAATCAGAATCAGGCTAACAGCAAGGCTGGCAAAGGCGATTCGCTTTAAAGACATGGTGATAATTTAAAAACCCGGACGGGCTGGAAGGACGAAAACGCAAGTCAGAATAAACACACAAGAATCAGTGTATGCAAAAGCAAACGACCGGGCAAGGATTTGTCCGGTCGTTTGAATATTCTTTTGACGATATGGGAATTTTTAAGCGATTGGTGCATCCACGCGGATCGGCAGATCAGCGGCAATCGGTTCATCATCCAGCATTTCAATCATGCCTGTTGGCTGTACGGCGAAATTGGCGATGAACAGCGCGTTGGAATAGAACACAACCGCATCACACAGGAAAAAGCCCTGTTCGTTTTTCCCCTCATATGTTGCCGGACGCACTGTGCCTTCAATAACCGAGCGTGTTTGCGGGTCCATTGTTTTTGGCATGTCGGCATTGTTCATGTCTTCGGCGATCAGGAAAGGGCCTTCTTCCCCGCGCACAAAGAAGCAGAAGAAGCGCAGATATTCGAGAACATTGTCCTCGGTAATCTTCACAGGCGCCTTCGCGTTGATTTCGTGGATTGGCGGTGATGTGCCGTTCAGGCGGAACAGATTGCCCTGTTCGGTCAGGTAATACACCACCAGATTGGCCGGGGACCATGTTGCGTCCTTGACCTGCACCAGAACCACTTGGTCGTAGAACGGCAGAGCGCGCCACGAAACCGTGCTGGTCTGTGCTGAAACCTTATATTTCCCGTCAATCGGGTTAATCTGGTCGAGGAAGCCCTGAAGGTATTCGCCTTCGACCGGGGACCATTTGTCGTCATTGTACATGGACGATACTGCCTTGTTTTTGTTTATAGATTAAACCTTACGGCCATCATGAACAGACAAGCCGCCCGGCGCAAGCCCAGATTTGAAAAAAATCGGGCCCGTCCGGCTTCGGATACGACATTAGGTCAGAAAAGTTAATTATTTGTGATGGTCCTGCTCATCAAAGCTTCGGCGCATCAGGTTAAAGATTCCGGCCAGACACAGCCCGAACAGCAACAGTCCCGGAACATAAAATTCCCCATTATCGGCATGGGCCGATAAAAACAGGGCGACAAGGCTGAAAAACGCTAGAAATCCGCCAAAAAACCACCGTTCAATGTGGCTGTTGGCCTGGTGTTCAGGGTGGGTCGGATGGTCCCGCGCGATGGATTTGGCCCGGTACGCGGGTGAATTGGGCCTGTGATGGTGGTGGGGCATGAAAATCCTCCTATTCCAGGCGAATTTTAGAGTTTTCAAAACGCCTATTTCCCTATTATATCACGGGCTTCCCTTAAAATTTGCTGAAACGGGGGCAGGTTTTACGGGAATCTTGCCTGAATCTTGCGGGGGCACCCCCGAAGTGGTTGACAGAATGGGGAGCCTTCAGTATAAAACCCCAGCTTATAAACACTTATTTGAAGAGAAGACGGAGCGCATTATGAAACGCCCATTTCAACCTAGCCGTATTGTTCGTGCCCGCCGCCACGGTTTCCGTGCCCGCATGGCGACAAAAGCCGGTCGTTTGATTCTGAACTCACGCCGCGCGCTGGGTCGTAAAAAACTCTCCGCTTAATTTTAAGCGTAGAGCCCATCGCGGTATTTTTGGACCTTTGCGGTAAGGCCGCATTGGATTCCTGAAAGGTCCGGACGATGAAGCAGTCACAGGATAAAATAGCGATGTTAGGCCGCCTGAAAAGGCGGTCTGATTTTTTGCGTGTTCAGGGTTCGGGCCGCAAATGGGTTTCTCAAAGCCTGATCCTTCAGGTGGTAGATAATATGTCTCCGTTCTGCCGTTACGGTATCACCGTCAGCAAAAAAACCAGTAAATCCGCCGTTGTGCGCAACCGTATCAAACGCCGCCTGCGCGCGGTGCTGTGTAATGTCCTGCCCGATCATGCCAAACCCGGCATTGATTATGTGGTGGTTGGGCGCATTCTGGGCGAAACCTGTTCGGCGGAGATGCTGGAAAAGGATTTGCTGTGGTGCTTGAAGCGGATGGAACTGCGGAAAGAGCCTGAGACTGGAGCTAAAAATGAAGGCTGAGGCGCTTTTAAGTCGGGCCCTTATTCTGCTGGTGCAGCTCTACCGCGCGGCCCTGTCACCCTTTATGGGCCCTGGAAAGTGCCGTTATGACCCAACCTGTTCTGCTTATGCCATTGAGGCCTTGCGCAGCCATGGGCCGTTTCGGGGCGGCTGGTTGGCCTTGCGGCGGATATCGTCTTGCCACGGGTGGAGCCGCCGCCCCTTCCATGATCCGGTTCCCTCCGCTATAAAACCGGGATGTAATCCTCTTTGTAACCACGACCCGCAAGATTAGAGACGCGGGCTTTAAAGGACGCGACGATGTTTCAAGGCAAAGGCCCGAATATGAACAGCCCCATCACCGGTAATAAGGAAGGCATGCACCCTGATGACCGCCGCAATCTGGTGGTGTTCATTGTTGTGTCGCTGGTCTTGTATCTGGCCTTTGATCATTTCGTGTTGCAGCCAAAAATTGACGCGATGCGTGCCGCGCAAATCGCGATGACCACCGCCCCTGATTCAGTAACACCCGGCATTGATGGTGTTGAAAAAATTTCTGCACCACGCAGCCGCGATGCTGTCGTTGCCGAAGATACGCGCTTGAAGATTGATAACGGCGCTGTATTTGGCACCTTGCCGCTGACTGGCAACCGCATTGATGACATTCAGATGTCCAAATATTTTAAAACGCTGGATGGTGATAAAACAGGTCGCGGTGATCATGTTGCTATTCTTTCGCCAACGGGTACGGCCCATCCGCGCTACGCTGAATTTGGCTGGGTGGCTGATGGTGCCGGCACGCGCGTTCCTGATAAAAACACACGCTGGAACGTGACCGGCAATACAACGCTGGCCAAAGACAAGCCCGTGACCATGAGCTGGAATAACGGCGCTGGCCTGACATTTGAGCGCGTTTATGCTGTTGATGACCGTTATATTGTAACCATCACACAGCGCGTTCGTAATACGGGCGGCAATACCGCGACACTTTATCCTTATTCGCTGGTGGCGGGGACAGGCTTGCCGGAAGGCTACAGCAAAAGCGCCATCGCGCACGAAGGCCCGATTGGTTATGTCGGCGAAGAACTGCACGAAGTGACCTATAAAAATTTGGCCGAAAAAGGAAACCAGACCTATACAGCGGCCAAGGGCTGGATCGGGATCACCGAAAAATACTTTATGGCGGCCCTTATCCCGCAACAGGGTGAGGCTGTAAAATACAATTTCATCAGCACCAATGCCGCTGGCGGTGTCAAACGCTATCAGGTTGATACGCTGGGCGGCGGGCGTGAAATCGCGCCGGGCGACAGTGTTGAATATGTGGCATCGCTCTTTGCCGGGGCCAAGGAAGTGCGTTTGCTGGACGCCTATGAAAAGCAACTCAGCATCCCGCATTTCGATCTGGCCGTTGATTTTGGTCTGTATTATTTCCTGACCAAGCCGTTCTTCTATGTCTTGTCCTTCATTGGCAGTCATGTCGGCAATTTCGGGATCGCGATTATCATATTCACGATTTTGCTGCGCGGCGCGATGTTCCCGCTCAACAACACCTCCTATCGCTCCTTCGCGAAACTGAAAAAAATCGCGCCGGAAATGACGGAGCTGCGCGCCAAATACGGCGAAGACAAACAAACCCTGCAAAAGGAACTGATCGCGCTTTACGGGCGTGAAAAGGTCAATCCGGCGGCAGGCTGCTTGCCGATCTTGCTGCAAATTCCAATTTTCTTTGCGCTGTATAAGGTTTTGTCTGTGACCATTGAAATGCGTCATGCGCCGTTCTTTGGCTGGATTCACGATCTGTCCGCGCCGGACCCGACAACGGTGTTTAACCTGTTCGGCATTTTGCCGTTCACACCGCCATCGTTCCTGATGATTGGTGCGTGGCCGTGCCTGATGTTGCTGGCGATGCTGGTCCAGCGTCAAATGAACTCGCCACCACAAGACCCGATTCAGGCAAAAATGATGGCCTTCATGCCGTACATGATGGTGTTCATCATGGCACCGTTTGCCGCCGGTCTGGTCATTTACTGGACGGTCAGCAACACATTGTCGGTTATTCAACAGTTCATCATCATGAAATCGATGGGCGTCGAAGTGACCTTCTTCCACAAAACAGATGCTGAGAAAAAGCTGGAAGAACAAGTGAAAGCTGGTCCTGATGTTCACCCGGAAATGGAGATCATCGAAGGCCAGGTCGAAGAAGCCTTGTTCGGCGATGATGACGATACAAAACCAACCACACCGGTCAGCGCTCCAAAACCGCGCAAAAAGAAGAAACGCTAATGAGTGATAATGATACAGGCGACATCCCACCTTATGATCCGGGTAAAATCCTGAGGACCGTCTTTTTAGGTCCGTGCGATTTTATCGCGGGTTTTCAGGACATCGATCAGATGATTCGGTTCGATTTTCCACATGTTCCCGGTGAGATCGGCTTTGTCGGGCGTTCGAATGTTGGTAAATCATCGCTCATCAATGCGCTGACGGGCCGTAATGCCTTGGCGCGGACATCGCATACGCCGGGCCGCACGCAACAGCTCAATTTCTTCAATCTCGGCGGGCATTTAATGCTGGTCGATATGCCGGGTTACGGGTTTGCGCAGGTGTCAAAATCAATGCGCAAGGCGTGGGATCATTTGATCTTCACCTATCTGCGTGGTCGTCCGGTTTTGCGCTGTGTTTTCGTGCTGGTTGATTCCCGCCACGGTTTAAAAGACAGCGACCGCGAAGTCATGACCATGCTGGATAAGGCCGGGGTTGCCTATCGCATCGTTTTGACAAAGACGGATAAGGCTGAAGATTTAGAAACCATCGCCACCGATGTTGAAATGGCGATCAAGAAACATGCCGCCGCGTTCCCGGTTGTTTACCGGACCAGTTCTGAAACGGGGGATGGGATTGATATCCTGCGCCGCGCCGTGCTGGACGCTGCGACAGGCCAATAATCTTACCGGTTGATAATCATCGTATAAAAACCATAGCGCGTGCCATCGGTGACGCAGGCACTTGGTTTTTCTTCACAATCTGTGCATTGGCTTAAATCAAATTCAGCCACGTTTGCACTGGGGTGAACGGCGACGCCCGGTGGGTTTTCCCGGTCGATCAAAAGGCTGGGGATGGTGGTGCCGAGCAGCGGAATGTCAGTCGTTCCCGTGAGGCGCAGGTTAATCCGTTCGCAGACTTCTTTTTTAATCTGGTACGCGACCAGCATCACATCAGGGGCCGCACTTTGGCTCCATTCAAAATTATTGAACATGCCTAAATACCACCCGGCGGGCGGTGTCGTGGATGTTTGCAAAACTCCTTCATCCGGCAGGCGGGCCAGACTGAGGCCGCCGCCACCGGGGTGGTAAACCTTATTGCCGTTCGGCGCCGTATCAAAATTGGGCTGGCCGGGCTGGGTGAAATCAAGGGCAGAGCTATCTGCCCCGGTCATGGTCATCATGTCGATGGATTGTTTGACCTGATAGGGATAGGCCATGATTTGTCCGGCAATAATATCGGCCTTTTCCGCGCTTAAGGCTGATCCTTCCGATGAATCATTCTGGCGCGTGATGGTAAAGGCAAGTGCTGCAAACAGGGCGACCACGATCAAAACATAAATCGTGGCGTTTCCAGCCTGTGCGGCGGCCGATTGGCGGGGGAGATTTTCAAAAAAGGTGGTTTGCAGGCTCATAAATGCTATTCTAAACCCATTACACAAAAAGCGCGATAATCGTTTTTGGGCCAAAAATCTAAGGGCCTGAGAATCCGGAGAAATATTATGGATTTGCAGACAGTTTCAATCGATTTGCCGTCCCTTTTGGGCGGGGTTGCCGCCGGAGCTTTGCTGGCCGGGGCCGTTGCCCTGTGGGCGATGTCGCGCCTGACACGCCGCGCCGATGCACTGCAAAGCCAACTGGGCCATGAACAAGATATGCGCGCCCGTGTGCAGGATGAATTCAAACTTCTGGCGCAGGATGTTTTGAAGGAAAGCCAGCAGCAATTTCTGGTGCTGGCCGGTGAAAAATTAAAGGCGGCGCAAAATGACGGCGCGCATGATCTGGAAAAGCGCCAAACAGCCATTGCCGAAATGGTAAAGCCGTTAAAGGCGCATCTGGAAATTCTCGGCAGCACCGTTGAACAGATTAAGGGGACCGATCTGGCCTTGCGTGAAGATTTAAAAAACCTGACCCGCGAAACCGCCCGCCTGTCTGGCGCATTGCGCGATCCAACGGCACAGGGGCGTTGGGGGGAATATATTCTAGAAGGGTTGATGGAAAATTCCGGCCTGATTAAGGGTGTGCATTATGTGACCCAAGAAACCATCGCCACCACCGGCCACCGCCCGGATATGATTATCAATCTGAATGATGGTTTGAAGATTGTGGTCGATGCGAAAACGCCGCTCAATCAGTTCACAGCACTGCTTGAAACAGTGCGCACCGAAGAAGACAGCATCCAGATTATGAAAGACCTGGCCGCACAAGTGCGCAGCCATATTCTGGCGCTGTCCAAAAAAGGCTATTGGGAAAATCTTGATGCGGACAGTGTTGATTTCACCGTCCTGTTTCTTCCTTCAGAACCATTATTCAGCATGGCGCTGCGCGCCGACCCGACACTGGCCGATCTGGCGGCATCGAAAAATGTCGTGTTGGCTTCGCCCACGTTGATGATGGCACTTTTGCGCGTGGTCAAAATGGGCTGGCGTCAGGTTGATCTGGCCAATAACGCGCGTCAGATTTCCGATCAGGGGGCCGTTCTTTACCAACGCCTGACTGTTTTCGCCGGGCATTTGGAAAAAGTGGGCAAGGGCCTCTCCGGCGCACTGGATGGCTATAACGGTGCTATCGGGTCCTTAAACCGCAACGTCTTTTCCGCCGCCCGTAAATTGCAGGATATGGGCGTTCAGGATGGCGGCAAGAAACTGGCTGATCTTTCTGAAATCGAAGACACCCCCCGCCGCCTGACGGGCTCAGAATAAGGGCAAAAGACCGGGGTAAAGGGGGCGTTGCCCCCTTTAAAACCCTTCAAACCTTGCTTTTTTACCCTTCCCGCGATAGGTAGATGTCATGAGCAGCTATAAAATTATCTACGTTCCCGATCCTGTCTTGAAAACCGTGGCACAGCCGGTTGTGCGCGTGGATGATGTTATCCGCGCACAATTTGATGGCATGCTGGCCACCATGTATGACGCGCCGGGCATTGGTCTGGCCGCGAACCAGGTCAATATGTTGAACCGGGTTATCGTCATGGACATGTCGGTGCGCGAAGACAGCGAAGAACGCACACCGATTTTCATGGCTAATCCAGAAATCATCTGGGAATCTGAAGAGCCAAGCGTGATGGAAGAGGGCTGCCTTTCCATTCCCGGCCAATTCGCAGAAGTGACACGGCCCGCGAAAGTGCGCGTGAAATATTTGGACTACAACAACGCCGAACAGGAAATGGAAGCTGAAGGATTGCTGTCGCACTGCGTCCAGCACGAAATCGACCATTTGAACGGTGTGTTGTTTGTTGATTATCTGTCGATGTTAAAGCGCAATATGATGTTGAAGCGTGTCGCCAAGATGATCAAAGACCAGTCAGTCCTTTGATATGATGCAAAGACCCTTAAAAATCGTCTTTATGGGCACGCCGGATTTTGCGGCGGCCGCGTTGCAGGCTATTTTGGGAACACACCACGAAGTTCTTTGCGTTTATTCGCAACCCCCCCGTCCAAAGGGGCGCGGTCAAGCGCTTCAAAAATCCCCTGTTCATGAAATGGCCGAAGCCGCCGGCATTCCGGTACGCACGCCACTCTCCTTTAAGCGTGATCCTGATGTGGTGGATGAATTTGTCGCGTTGAAGGCGGATATTGCGGTGGTGGCCGCCTATGGTTTGATTTTGCCGCAATCAGTTCTGGATGCGCCGCGTTATGGGTGCGTGAATATTCATGCTTCGATCCTGCCGCGCTGGCGCGGGGCGTCACCCATTCAACGTGCCATCTGGTCGGGGGACGCCGAAACGGGTATTACCTTGATGCGGATGGAAGCGGGGCTTGATACAGGCCCCATCATTGAAATTCAAAAAACCCCGATTGGGCCTGATACAACGATGCCCGCGCTGCACGACACGCTGAAAGATCTTGGCGGGGCGATGATTGTGCCGTTTTTGGAACGCTTATCCTTGTGGAATAAAATTGAATCAACACCGCAAGATGATTCCCTGTCCTGTTACGCGCCGCTTTTGTCCAAGGATGATGGGCGGATTGATTGGGGATTGGGCGCAGATGCGATTGACCGTCAAATTCGTGCCCTGAACCCATGGCCGGGTGTGTGGACGCACACGGCAGAAGGGGTTCGCCTGAAAATTCTGGCGGCGAAAATTGATGTGGTGGATGGCGCGCATGTACCGGGCACCATTCTGGATAAGGGCTTAATCGCCTGTGGTGAGGGCAGCGCATTGCGTTTGATCCGCCTGCAACCCGATAACGGCAAGCCAATGGATGCCGCCGCCGCGCAAAATGGTGGTTATTTAAGGCCCGGCGCAATTCTGCTCACGATGTGAGCGCGTTGCTTTTTTTGCAATGAATTGAAGATTATTTTCAGCGCAGGCAGTGATTCCAGCGGCGCCACCGCAATCCCTGAATCAATCATCCGCTTTTCCAAATCATTGGCCGCATAATGACGGTACTGCGCCGACAGGCAGATCAGTGTGCGGGTAAAACTTGGCCCGTGGTGAACATTCGTTTTATTTTTATTGATATGGTGATCCAGCGCATGGGCCAGTTCGTGCAGCA
This sequence comes from Micavibrio sp. UBA6139, assembly GCA_002423285.1. GTDB lineage: Bacteria > Pseudomonadota > Alphaproteobacteria > Micavibrionales > Micavibrionaceae > Micavibrio. Next base: position 63,173 of record DIVF01000040.1, read on the forward strand.
GGACGGATAATCTTTTTTCCCGCATCTCAATGGTGTGGGTTGAGGACAGATAGTAATTATATTCCTGCACGTCCTCACGCGCCTTTTTGTAACGGAAGGACGGGGTCTTCATGCCGAAATCATTCGAAACCGTTTGTAAAACCCGCACCATTTTATCGACGCCGAGCGTGATGTCGTTATTGCCCGTGTTACGGGATTCCCAATCATAGACATGCTGGCGTTGTGCATCATGGGTGAAATGGTCGTTGTTTCTTGGTGGATGGCCGATTTTACGCTGGGTATTAAACCGCGTTGCGGCCGCCCCCAGGCTGCGGCAAACGGACCCATCCAGCATGGTGCGTCTTCCGGCTGGAATCCAGCCCACCAGATAAATCGGGCCCGATTTCAGGCCCGCACGATCCGCATAAAGGGCCGGGATTTCGGCGCAAGCGAGGGTCGCCCCGGTGATGGGGTCACAATAGTCGCGCAAAATGGTCAATGCCTTTGGCGCGACAGAGGCCGTATTGAAGCGTTGCTTCAGTGATGGCTCTTTTGTTTTCATATTCGATATGCTATTCCCAGACGACTATTTTTAGCCTTTTTTTTAGTAGAAGCGATCGACGGACAAAATGCAACGCTGGAAACTCATCATTGAATATTGCGGCGCGGGATACGCCGGTTGGCAGCGGCAAGCACAGGGCGTGCCCTCAACCCAACAAGCTATCGAAGACGCAATTTTTGCCTTTTGCCAGCAACGCATTACGATTCAAGCGGCCGGGCGTACTGATACGGGCGTGCATGCGCGGGGCCAGGTGGCGCATTTTGATCTCGATTACGGTACACGGTCCTTAAGCGAACATGATCTTTTAATGGCCCTGAATGCGCATTTGCGCCCGCAACCGATTGCGATTCTTTCGGCAGAAAAAGTCACTGAAGAATTCCACGCGCGGTTTGGCGCGACCAATAAACTTTATTGCTACCGTATCTTAAACCGCAACGCCCCGGCAGCGATTGAAGATGGCCGCGTCTGGTTTGTGCGTCGGAAACTGGATGTTGATTTGATGCGTGAAGGGGCAAAACATCTTTTGGGCCGTCATGATTTTACAACCTATCGATCCACTGATTGCCAGGCGAAATCACCGATCCGCACGTTGGACCGTTTGGATATTGAGGTTATGCCCTATGATGAACAAGGTGGGCGCGAGATTCGCTTCTATGTGGAGGGGAAATCTTTCCTTCACCATCAAGTGCGTAATATGGTGGGCACATTGGAGTTGGTGGGGGCCGGGAAATGGATGCCGGATGATGTGAAAACCGCGCTGGAAGCCTGCGACCGCACCAAGGGCGGGCCGACTTGTGTTCCAGATGGTCTTTATCTGATGCGCGTTGATTACGATTTGAAATAACGCTTCAGAATTTCAGCATAAATTTTTTGTAAGTTTTGCAGGTCTTTGACTGCGATGCATTCATCGAATTTATGAATGGTTTCATTGATCAGACCGCATTCCACAACCGGGCAATAGCGTGTCACAAACCGTGCATCCGATGTGCCGCCGCTGGTGGAAAATTTCGGGGTGCGCCCGGTCACGGCCTGAACAGCATCACGCACCAGATCGGTGAAGTCACCGGGTTGCGTCAGGAAACTTTCCGCTCCGCAATGTAGTTTCAAATCATAGTCAGGACCAACCAGGTCCAAAAGATCGCGCAGTTCAGTTTCCAGCTTTTCTGCACTCCACAGATCATTAAAGCGGATATTGAATTTTGCGCTCGCTTGACCGGGGATGACGTTATCCGCCGTGTTGCCGACATGAATATTGGTGACTTGCAATGTCGAAGGTCCGAAATGATCAGACCCCTCATCCAGCACGTTACTGCTCAGCGCATCAATCATCTGCGCCAGTTTGGGGATGGGGTTATAGGCACGGTCAGGATAGGCAACATGTCCTTGAATCCCTGTAATGGTCAGGGTTCCAGACAGCGACCCGCGCCGCCCGATTTTAATTTCATCTCCCAATGCCACCGGGTTTGTTGGCTCCCCCACCACGGCAACATCGGGTGTGTGGCCATTTTCTGCCATCCATTCCAGAATTTTAACTGTGCCATTAATAGCTGGCCCCTCTTCATCGCCTGTAATAATCAGGCTGATGGACCCGCTTGTTTGTTCCGGTGGGATGGCGGCGATGAAGGCAGCGATATTGCCTTTCATATCGGCTGCGCCGCGCCCATACATAACCCCGTCATGAATTTCAGCCGCAAAGGGCGGGTATGTCCAGCGGGTTAAATCACCCGGCGGTACAACATCAGTATGCCCGGCGAAGGAGAGATGGGGGCCCGTGGTCCCGCGCCGCGCGAACAGGTTCTCAATGTCACCAAATTTTAGTTTTGTGCAGGCAAACCCCAGCGGTTCCAACGCTGCGATAACCACATCAATCGCCCCCGCATCGGCGGGTGTTACGCTTTCACATTGAATCAATTTTTGTGCTAATGCGACACCATCAATCATATAAAAATCTTTCTTAAAAAAAAATCAGGTAAGGGGGCGATATTCCTCTTTAAAACCCTATTAAATTTCTTATGCACGCAGTAACTCATTAATCGAAGTTTTAGAACGTGTTTTTTCATCAACGCGTTTTACAATGACAGCGCAAGCCAGCGATGGCCCACCATTGGCGGCGGGCAAGGTACCGGGAACCACAACGCTATAGGCCGGAACGCGGCCCATGAAAATTTCACCTGTGTCACGATCAACAATTTTGGTCGATGCACCAAGGAAAACACCCATGGACAGAACCGCGCCTGTTTCAACACGAACGCCTTCGGCCACTTCACTGCGCGCCCCAATGAACACATTGTCTTCGATAATGACGGGGTCGGCTTGCAAGGGCTCCAAAACCCCGCCAATGCCAACGCCACCGGAAATATGACAGTTCTTGCCAATTTGAGCACAGGAGCCAACCGTGGACCATGTATCAATCATGGTGCCCTCACCGACATACGCCCCGACATTGATAAAGCACGGCATCAACACGGCATTTTTTGCGACGTGAGCGGAATGGCGAACGATTGCACCGGGTACGGCGCGAAACCCTGCGGCATGAAAATCATCATGATCCCAGTCATGGAATTTTGAATCGACTTTATCCCACCACGATGCGCCGCCCGGACCACCGGAAATGGCCCGCATCGGGTTCAAGCGGAAGGAAAGCAGAACCGCCTTTTTCAACCATTGCTGCACCACCCAGCCACCCTGTTCATAGGCAGCGACGCGCAGCGTCCCACTGTCCAGCAGTTGAAGCGCTTGGCTGACGGCATCGCGCAGCGGTCCGGTTGTATCCGGGCCCAGCGTGTCGCGCATATCCCATGCGGTGTTCAGGGTGTTTTCAAGATCGGCGTGTTTCAATGTGTCTGTCATGATGGTATAAACATGACGGAATTTAAGCCGATTGCAACACCGAAAAATTGAGCATCTGTCATGCAATGTACCATTGAATGGAACGGAATGGATCTGGCGACGTGGTCGGGGTATTTTAACCCGCTGCGCCGTTCCACGCTGCTGCAATGCTATGACTATGCCCGCGCTGTGGCACCCATCTATGGCCAGCGCCCGCGCTGGGGGTTGATCCGCATTGACGGGAAAGAGGCCGGGATTGTGCAGATGATGGAGGCAAAGTTTATGGGCCTTCATGCCTTCACCATCGACCGGGGGCCGTTATGGTTTGTCGGGTTTGGCGGGGTTGCCCATATTCGCATTGTTTTTGATGAGCTGAACCGGCAATTCCCGCGCCGTTTTGGCCGCCGCCGCCGGGTGATCCCGGAAATCACCGAATCCCCAACTGTTGCGGGCCTGTTAAAACAGGCCGGTTTTGAAAAAACCGGGCCGCAATACACAACGGCGTGGCTGGATCTGACCCAAAGCGAAGAAGATTTGCGCCGCAATTTAAAGGGCAACTGGCGCAATTATTTGAAGAAGGTTGAAGGCGGTCCCTTACAAATCGTCTGGGACGATCCGGCGGGATATTTGCCGTGGTTGGTGCAGACCTATCAGGCGGACCAGATCATGCGCGGCTATCCTGGCCCGAAACCCCGTATTATGACAGCCCTTGGAAAAACGTTTGCTGCGAAGGATCAATTAGTGATTGGCCGCGCCTTACTGGATAATCGCGCGGTGGCAGCTATCCTCATTTTATGTCATGGTTGCTCGGCGACATACCAAATCGGGTGGAGCGATGAAGAGGGCCGGAAACATGGCGGGCATTATCGGCTTTTATGGTCAGTGCTCGAGCAGTTAAAAGCCAAGAATATTACGGATTTAGATTTAGGAGGCATAAATGATGACAGCGCAACAGGCGTATCCGCGTTCAAAGACGGCATGGGGGGTACGCGCGTCACACTTACCGGCCTCTATTCGTAACGCGACCCTTATCGCTGCATTGATGGTGCCCGCGTTGGTTGGCCCGGTTATGGCGGCTGAAAAAGCGCCCTCTGAAAAAAGTCATAAGATGATTTATGAAGTTTACGCGGGCGGCATCAATGCCGTGTCAGCGGAGCTGGACCTTGATTACGCGAAAAAGGGTCGTTACGACATCGCCTTAACCGCTTTTACAAAAGGGTTTCTTGGCACATTGGCCCCGTGGAAGGGCATGTTTGAAACGCAAGGCTGGCGTAATACGGCCGGTATTGATCAACCTGAAATTCACCGTTCCATCGCCACATGGCGCGGCGAGGACGAGGTGAAGGAATATAGCTATAACCGTAAGGGTGATTTCGTTTCTTATAAAATCACCGATACAGAAAACAAGGCCGATAACCAGCAGCCTGATGCTGAACTGACCCTCGGCACAACCGATGCCCTGACCGCGACATTATATGCGATGCAAACAATCGGTAAGGGCGGCAGCTGCGAAGGGACAACAGAAATTTTTGATGGCTCGCGCCGCTTCCAATTGACCTTCCGCTTCGAAGCCGATGAAGAGCTGACCCGTAGCCGCTACAACGTCTATGAGGGCCCATCACAACGCTGTGTCGCTGAGGTAACCCCGGCGGGTGGTAAATGGCATGATAAGCCGCGCGGCTGGCTCTCAATCCAGGAACAAGGTCGCCAGAACGGTTCCCTGCCAACGGTGTGGTTTGCAAAGGTGGATGAAAACGGCCCGGCTGTACCCGTCAAAATCCGCATCAAGAGCGATTATGGCGCGATGTTCATGCATCTGGTGAATTACACCAACGGCGAAGCCTTCATGACCGCTGACGTCATGGAAGGCATCCGCAAGGATAACGCTGAAGAAGCTGCAAAGGCCGGTGAGGCTGTACCTGCTGACCAGCCCGCCCCGGTACACGCAGAAAACACCGTAAAAACAAACGATTAGGGCATAAAGGCTCTGATCGCGAGCCTTTTATGACCTAAACCCCTTGTAACGCCCTGCAATATGATGTGAATTGCGGAAACGCGCAATTTTGCGATGATCCGTGACGGATTTTTGACCGGAGTTATTACGCTATGACCACAACACCATTAGCCTGTGTCATCCTGACCGCCGGGCAGGGCAAACGGATGAAATCCACCCTGCCAAAGGTGATGCACAATATTGCCGGGCAACCGATGATCAAATGGTTGTTGCGCAGCGTCGAACAACTGAATCCCGAAAAAATTATTGTCGTCACCGCCCCCGATGCGATTGCCGTGGCGCAGGCTGTGAAGCCGCACATGACCGTTGTTCAGCAAAAACCAATGGGCACAGGCGATGCCGTGCGTGCCGCCCTGCCGATGCTGGAAGGCTTTAAGGGCGATGTTTTGATTTTGCTTGGCGACATGCCGCTGCTCTCCGCCGGGATGATGCAGGGCTTGATTGAAACCCGCAATCACAATGCCAATACGGGTTTATCGGTTTTGGGCGTTGAATATAAAAACCCGCCGGCCTTTGGCCGTCTGGTCATGAATGCCGACAAGACCTTGAAAAAAATCGTCGAAGACCGCGATGCGACCGATGAGGAACGCAGTATCAAGCTATGCAATACAGGGGCCTTCTGTGTTGATGGGGCGCGTCTGGCCGGATGGTTGAATCGCCTTGATAACAAAAATGCCCAAGGTGAATATTACATCACCGATCTGCCGCAAATTGCCGCCGCCGATGGTTTGGCATCACGCGTTTGCGTTTTGTTTGATGCGGATGAAGTTTTGGGTGTGAATTCCCGACCTGATCTGGCCGTGGTTGAGGCGGCCTTGCAAAAACGCCTGCGTAAAAAGGCGATGGAAAACGGTGCGACCATGACCGATCCGAATTCGGTTTTCTTGTCCTATGACACCGTCATTGGCCGCGATGTTGAAATCGGACCCAACGTGGTCTTTGGCCCCGGTGTTGTCGTGGCCGATAACGTCACCATTTTGCCCTTCTGCCATATTGAAGGGGCGAAGATTGATTCCGGCTGCACCATCGGCCCCTTCGCCCGCCTGCGTCCCGGCACGCATCTATGGCCAAAGGTAAAAATCGGCAATTTCGTTGAGGTCAAAAACTCCCTCCTCCATGAAGGGGTCAAGGCCAATCACCTGTCTTATATCGGCGACGCCGAAGTCGGCGCGGGCACCAATTTCTCCTGCGGTGCCATCACCGCCAATTATGACGGCTTCGAAAAACACAAAACCACCATCGGTGAAAACGCGATGATTGGCAGCAATGTCAATCTGGTTGCGCCTGTCACGATTGGTGATGGGGCATACATCGCCGCCGGGTCGACCATTACCAAAGATGTCGCACCCGATTCATTGGCCGTTGAGCGTGCAGATACGCGTCAGGTTGATGGTTGGGCCACAAAGAATCGTAAAAGAAAGAGCGTGAAATAATATGTGCGGAATTATCGGAATTATTGGCAAGGATGATGTGGCCCCCCGTTTGGTGGAAGGGCTTAGCCGCCTTGAATATCGCGGCTATGACTCGGCTGGTATTGCAACCCTGTCGGCTGGCAAGGTCGATCGTCGCCGTGCGGAAGGGAAACTGATCAATCTGTCTGAGAAGCTGAAGAAAGAACCTTTGGCGGGGCATATCGGCATCGGCCACACACGTTGGGCGACCCATGGCGGCCCGACGGAGCGCAACGCGCACCCGCATGCCACTGACCGTGTTGCTGTCGTGCATAACGGCATCATTGAAAACTATGCTGCGCTGAAGGCTGAGCTGGAACAGCATCAATGCCGTTTTGAAACCGATACCGATACCGAAGTTGTCGTGCATCTGGTCACGCATAATTTGAAACAAGGTATGGCCCCGATTGATGCGGCCAATGCGGCGTTTGACCGTTTGGAAGGCGCTTATGCGCTGGCGGTCATCTTCGCCAATGAAAATAATTTGATGGTGGGTGTGCGTCAGGGCACACCGCTGGCGGTTGGTTATGGCGAAGGTGAAATGTATGTGGCATCTGACTCTTATGCGCTGGCCCCATTGACCCGCAAAATTTCATTTCTGGAAGACGGTGACCGCATTCGTGTCACCCGTGAAGGCGTTGTCATTTATAACAACAAGGGTGCTGAAGTCTCCCGCCCCGTCCGCATCACCGCACAATCAGGCGCGACCACGGGGAAGGGCGAATATCGCCACTTCATGCTGAAAGAAATATTTGAACAGCCCACCGTTATTGGCGATACGTTGAACAGCTTTATCAATCCGGCCACGCGCCAGATTACATTGCCGCCGGAAATCACGGCGGCCCTGTCACAAGCCTCACGCATTACCTTAGTCGCTTGTGGCACCGCGTTTTACGCCTGTATGGTTGCAAAATACTGGTTCGAACAGGTTGCGCGTATTCCATGTGAAATCGATGTCGCATCCGAATTCCGTTACCGCGAAGCACCGATGCCAGAAGGCGGCGTTGCGATTTTTGTTTCCCAGTCCGGTGAAACCCTCGATACGCTGGAAGCCTTGCGTTACTGCAAGCGTCAGGGCCAAAAAACCCTCTCCATCGTCAATACGATTGAAAGCACGATTGAACGCGAATCTGATCTGGTTTTGCACACGCTGGCGGGCCCGGAAATCGGTGTGGCCTCGACCAAGGCTTACACGACACAGCTGACCACACTGGCCTGCCTCGTTCTGGCCGTGGCGGCTGAGAAAAGGGCACAGCCTGCGAATGATCTGGCCGAAATGGCCGAAGCGCTGCGCCATCTGCCATCCCTCGTCAATGCTGTGTTGAAAGACGCCATCGGCCCCATCGAAAAATTATCGAGCGAAATCGCCGAAGCGCGCGATGTTCTTTATCTTGGTCGCGGCCTGATGTACCCAATTGCCTTGGAAGGTGCATTAAAGCTGAAGGAAGTGTCCTACATTCACGCCGAAGGTTACGCCGCCGGTGAAATGAAACACGGCCCCATCGCGCTCATCGATCAAGATGTTCCTGTCGTGGTCATCGCCCCTGCAGACCATCTGTTCGAAAAAACCGCCTCCAACGTCCAAGAAACCATCGCTCGTGGCGGTCAGGTCCTTCTGTTCTCCGACGCCGCTGGCCAGGAAAAACTGCAAGGCAAATGCCGCTGGACTGTTGAGTTGCCAAAAGCTCATTCCTTCATCACCCCCATCCTCTACGTCGTCCCGGCCCAATTACTGGCCTACTACGTCGCCGTATCAAAAGGGACCGATGTTGATCAGCCACGTAACTTGGCCAAGTCCGTCACAGTTGAGTAAAATTTAAGGGGTGAAGGGTGCAATCGCCCCCTTCAAACTACCCCGCTTACAGCAGTTCTAATTCTTTAAT
>DIVF01000039.1 GCA_002423285.1 Micavibrio sp. UBA6139
CGGACTTTTGCAACAGGCCTATTGAGATGTGCATCATGGGGACAAATCATACAGTCATTTACCAATTTTGTCTTATCCGCTGTATAATCAGAACTATAATTACTTCTTCCCAGCCCCCTTTCATTTTCCGTGGACATCATGGCCGTCAAAAAAACAGCAAAGACCTCCCCCGCAAAGAAAACCGCAAGCACCAAAAAACCGGCCACAAAAAAGCCCGTGAAAAAAGTGGATCATGTGCCGGATGCATTTGCGACCACGGCAGGTAAAAAATCCATCACCATTATTCCACTGCAAAGGCAAAAGGCAGAAAGCTGGTTGAAGAAAGCCCCTGCCGCGACACGCCAGCGGGCTGAGCAATCGAGCTTCACAGGCCGTGCTGGTCAGGTTCTAGCGCTTTATGATGATAAGGGTGTCCTGACCACCATTCTGACTGGTGTGAATGACCCGGTGCAGATTTTTGATCTGTCTCCGGCGGCGGAGCAACTGGCTCGGTCACTGCCTGCGGAAATTTTGAAGGACACAACATTTAAAATTGATACCACCGGTTGGGGCGTTGCCGATATGAACGCCGCCTGTATTGGGTGGGGTTTATCAGGCTATCGTTTTGAACGCTATAAAACCGGGAAGGATGCAACAATCCTGCCGCGCCTGATCTGGCCGGATAAGGTTGATAAGAAATCAGTTCTGGCGTATGTGGAATCGGCCGCGCTGATCCGCACGCTCATCAACATTCCGGCCAATGATATGGGGCCGGATGAATTGGAAGCAGCTGCACGCACATTGGCCACGACTGAAGGTCTGACTGTCAAGGTTACAAAAGACCAAGCCCTGCTGCGCGATAACTTCCCGATGATTTATGAAGTTGGCAAGGGCAGCCCGCGCCGTCCGCGCCTGATTGATTTGCAATGGGGCAATGCGAAACATCCGAAGGTCACTCTTGTGGGGAAAGGCGTTTGCTTTGACACAGGCGGTCTTGATATAAAACCACCCGCTGCGATGCTGACCATGAAAAAAGATATGGGCGGTGCTGCGCATGTGCTGGGTCTGGCCCTGCTTATCATCCGTCATAAATTGCCGGTGCGTTTGCGTGTACTAATCCCAGCCGTTGAAAATTCAGTTTCCGGTGAAGCCTTCCGCCCGTGGGATGTCATCAATAGCCGTAAAGGCTTAACCGTTGAGGTTGGCGATACCGATGCCGAAGGTCGCCTGGTTCTGGGCGATGCGCTGGCGCTGGCCTGTGAAGAAAAGCCGGACTTTATCGCGAATTTCGCGACCCTGACCGGGGCGGCCCGTGTGGCATTGGGAATTGAGGTTCCGGCTATCTTCTCCAACCACGAAAAAATCGGTTTTGAAATCAAGGATATAGGCATGGCCTGCGATGACCCGTTGTGGCCTTTGCCTTTGTGGCAAGGCTACCGCAAGGAAATGGGCAGCGATGTGGCCGATATCAGCAGCACCGGGTCCGGCAAGGCCGGGGCCATTACAGCAGCCCTGTTTTTGGAGAGTTTTGTTGACCCGAAAATTGATTGGGTCCATGTTGACCTCTATGCTTGGGACCATGGCGGGAAACCGGGACGGTCTCGTGGCGGCACAGAAATGGCCAGCCGCGCTTTATTCGCGTATATCCAAAAACGCTTCGCTTCAAAGAATTTAAAAGGTTAATTGCATCAATGTCTAAACTCTTCCGGGTCTTCACCAGCGTTGCAGATTTGCAGGAAAAACCCGGCGACCGTTCGCAAATCGGCCGCCGCGATTCCCAATTGCTGTACGGGGAAGAATTTCTGGCTGAAACGATCACTGATGGCTGGGCCTATGGCCGCAGCATTCTCGATGGGTATAAGGGCCATGTCCGCTTGAGCGATTTGCGCCCGGACGGTGAAGGCGACCGCGACGAATCCACCCATGCGGTATCGACATTGATCGCCAACGCCTATCCCGAACCCGATTTCAAAACACGCCCCAGCCTGACAATCAGTTTCATGGCACGGGTTCTGGTCAGCGAAGCACCATCGCAAAATGGTTTCGTGAAAATAAAGGACGCCTCCGATCTGTGGATTCCTGAATCTCACCTGATCGCGCTCAAAGATTTAAAATCAAACCCCGCAGATATTGTTGAAACGGTACAGATGTTTTCAGGCGCGCCCTATTTATATGGTGGCCGTTCCGCGACAGGCATCGATTGTTCCGGCATCGTTCAAGTCGCCCTGCAACGCAACGGCATTGAATGCCCACGCGACGCCGACCAGCAACAAAACGTCATTGGCAAAAAAGCCTCCTTACGCGGCATCCGCCGTGGCGACATCGTTTTCTTCAAGGGCCATGTCGGCATCATGGTCGATGATAAAAACATCCTGAACGCCACCGTGCGCGAGATGAAAACCATCACAGAACCATTGCAGGACATGCTAAAAAACTATGGCACGACGAAGCAAGACGCCATTCTGGCTGTTCGCCGTTTGGGCTAAAAAACGACAAAGGGGGCAATGCCCCCCCCTTAAACCCCATTCACTTCAATCTCTTAAGGTGCTGGACTAGCTGTCGCCGACGGCTTTCCCAGGCTAAGGGACCTCAGCAACCCTGATGCAAATTCTGTTAAGGTGTCATCGCGGGCGCCCATGATGACAACGCGGTCACCGGGCTGGGCGTTTTTCAGGATATAATGGCCGACATCCGCGCGGGTATTAAAGAACAAGCCGTTCCGCCCGCCCTTTTGAACATCTGTAATCAGATCATTCGATGAAATGTCACGTGTAACCGTTCCACCCGCATAGAAAATTTCAGGCATCATCAAAACGTCATTCGGGCGCAGGCCTTTCACAAAGGATTCAACCATTTCGGTGCGCATCATTTTCATCGGCCCGAAACCGTGCGGCTGGAACATCACCAAAACGCGTCCCGGATGGGCGGTTAGTGTTTCCAGCGAGGCCGCAATTTTATCGGGGTTATGGCCGAAATCATCAATGATGGTAATGCCGGACGGCGTCGTGCCCAGAACTTCTAAACGGCGGCGAATGCCCTTGAACTGTTCCAGCGCGGAAATGGCGCGGTCCATCTCCTCCCCCAATGCCATGGCGGTTGCCAAAGCACACAGGGCGTTTGATACGTTATGACGGCCCGGAACTTTTAAGGTCACAGGGCGCGTTGTCTGGTCGCGGCGATCATAAACATCAAATGAAATACCGTTCGCCAGATGTTGCAGGTTTGTGGCGTTCAGGGCCGCTTCCGGGCGGTTGATGCCAAGGGTAATTGTTTGCGGGTGAACATGCGCCATTTTGGCGGCGCGTTCATCATCCAGATTAACAATCGCCACTTCACGGGCACGCAGCAGATAATCACGGAATATCGGTTCAATGACATCAAACGGTTTATGGTCCAGCGTGATATTATTCAAAACAGCGATGGACGGGTTAAACAGCGCAATCGTCCCGTCGCTTTCATCCATTTCTGCAACGAACAGGCCCGATGTGCCGGAAACCGCATTGCCCATCAAACTGGATTTATGGCCGATAAAGTTCGGCATGACACCGCCATTGGCGATTGTCGGGCCCAGACCCATGGCATGCAGCATCCACCCGGTCATCCCGGTGACGGTTGTCTTGCCACTGGTCCCAGCAATGCCGATACCGCGGCTGGCATTGAACAAACGTGACAGCAAATCAGCACGTTTTAAAACCGGAATCCCCAGCGTACGCGCAGCCTGAATATCAGGAATGGATTCTTCGACAGCACTGGAGACAACCAAAAAATCGACCCCGGCGACAACACCGGACCCGTCCTGTTTATGCAGGGTCATGCCGTTATCAGACAGAAGTTTGAATTTTTCCGGAACATCCCCACGGTCGCGGCCACGATCAGACCCGGAAACGATATCACCGCCAAGGCGGATCAAATCGGCCAGTGCGCTCATGCCGCTGCCGCCGATGCCGACAAAGAAATAATGCTTCTGATTGCTGGTCATGGTCGTTGCAGCTTACTTATCAGAGGACTGGTCAAGGGCATCAAAACTCTGCACCCCCGCCCCGGAAGATTTTGCACCCGAAGATGCCGCCGGTGTATCTGATGAAGTTGTTGTGGTTGCTGGTGCATCCATCAAGACAATCCCACTGCTTTCCGGTTCGGCACGTCTAGAGAGATCGCCTTGTTTCTGGCCAACATCACTCAGCAATGCCGCACGACCGGGGCGGAACATTTCCATACCGGCGATATGGGGGTTTTTATCCAGAACATGCTGATAATCCGGCACGTCATAGGCCAAGGGCGGCAAATTGGAGAAATCCATTACCAGCTTGTCCGGGTAATGGTGAGAGGCACCCGACAGGTAATCCCATGTCACGCCGGGCACAACGCCGTTGAAAATATTGGCGGCCAGCATCGGTGTCATTTTTGGCACCAGCGTAATGCTCAGTTCACGGTTCCCCGGTGCGGCGCATGTCACCTTCATCGGGTCATCGGATTTCATCACGCGGATCGTACCCGGCGCATAGGCGCGGTAACGGCGGCCCGGCTGCGTTACATCGCACAAAGCCTCGCCCGTGCCGACGATATCAATCCGCAAATCCTGTGCGGGTTCTTCCAGAACGGTCGCGCAAGACGGCAAAACAGATGACAATAATAAAGCGGCAACCGCGTAACAGGCCTGACGGACCATGTGCTCTTGTCCCAAAATTTAAGAATAAATGCGGCGGAATTGCCACGAAAAATCAATCCTTCTGCAAGGTTAACCGCAAAAGGAAACTGTGACAACAGTGAAGACAACAGGGAAAGAACGGAAAAAAGTAGGCCCACGCGCAGCGAGGCAGGCGGGTGTTATGGTCATGACAACCATTGGGCGATGTGGATCGCACCAAACCCTGCCTGCTCGCGCGCTCTCCCTGAAAAAGGGAGAGAAAGGGCATCCGTCCACGAAAAAACGGATGTAATAGGGATATGGGGCGAATTCGCCCCATATCGAGATCATTATGAAAAAATATTTTTAGGCTGCGGCCTTGCCGGGGATGGATTTGCTGATTTTAAAATCCAGCGCGTCGCCCTTGGCCGTGACCTGAACCAGCGATCCATCCGTCACCTCGCCTTTCAAAATCATCTCAGCGAGATTGTTTTGCAGATAGGTCTGGATAACGCGCTTCAACGGACGCGCACCAAAGGCCGGGTCATAACCCTTATCACCCAACCAAATGCGCGCCTTGTCATCCAGCTGGATGGTAATACGACGTTCGTCCAGCAGGCGCACAAGTTTGCCCAGTTGAATATCGACGATTGCAGCCATCTGTTGGCGGCCAAGGCGGCGGAACAACAGGATTTCATCCAGACGGTTTAAAAATTCCGGACGGAAAGCTGCGCGGACCGAATCCATAACCTTGTCACGGACCTTCTCAACATCTTCACCTTCTTCCTGGTTCACCAGATATTCGGCACCAAGGTTGGACGTCATGATCAAAACCGTGTTGCTGAAATCAACGGTACGGCCCTGCCCATCGGTCAGGCGACCATCATCCAATACTTGAAGAAGAATGTTGAACACATCGGGGTGAGCCTTTTCAACTTCATCAAATAAAACAACCTGATATGGGCGCCTTCTTACAGCTTCGGTGAGTGCGCCACCCTCTTCATATCCAACATAACCGGGGGGCGCACCGATCATCCGGGATACGGCGTGCTTCTCCATATATTCAGACATATCAAGGCGCACCATGGCGGTGTCGTCATCGAACATGAACTCGGCCAACGCCTTGGTTAATTCCGTCTTCCCGACCCCTGTGGGGCCCAAAAACAGGAACGAACCAATCGGACGGTTCGGATCTTGCAAACCCGCGCGTGAACGGCGCACAGCATTAGAGACCGCGTGAACCGCAGCATCCTGACCCACAACACGACCACCAATTTTATCTTCCATGCGCAGGAGTTTTTCACGCTCTCCCGCCATCATCTTATCAATTGGAATGCCGGTCCATTTGCTGACCACGGCGGCAATGTCATCGGCATCGACCTGTTCCTTGATCATGGTTTCGGATGTCGCCTTGGCGGCAAGATCCAGCAGCTTTTCAATTTCCGGGATGCGTCCATAGAGAAGCTCAGACGCTTTTTCCAGATTGCCCTCACGCTGGGCACGCTCAAGCTCTGTCCGCGCCTTGTCCAATTCCTCGGTCAGGCGTTGGGCAGCCCCCAGCTTTTCCTTTTCAGACGTCCAGCGTTTGGTAAGAGCCGCAGATTTTTCCTGTAAGGTCGCAAGCTCCTTTTCCAGCTTCTCAAGGCGGTCTTTGGAGTCCTTATCCTTTTCTTTGCCAAGGGCTTCGCGCTCAATCCTCAACTGGATGATGCGGCGGTCGAGCTCATCAACCTCTTCTGGCTTGGAATCAACCTCCATCCGCAGACGGCTGGCCGCTTCATCGACAAGGTCGATGGCCTTATCCGGCAAGAAGCGGTCGGTGATGTAACGGTTGGATAACGTGGCCGCCGCGACGATGGCGGAATCCGTGATCCGCACACCATGGTGCAGTTCGTATTTTTCCTTTAATCCCCGCAAGATAGAGATCGTATCTTCAACTGTTGGTTCAGATACAAAAACGGGCTGGAAACGACGCGCCAGCGCGGCGTCCTTCTCAATGTGTTTGCGATATTCATCCAGCGTGGTCGCACCAACCATATGCAATTCACCCCGCGCAAGGGCAGGCTTCAGCATATTCCCGGCATCCAGCGCACCGTCCGATTTCCCGGCACCGACAACGGTGTGAAGCTCATCCAGAAACAGGACAATCTCTCCGGCATTGGATTTGATTTCATCCATGACCGCTTTCAGGCGCTCCTCAAATTCCCCACGGAATTTCGCCCCGGCCAGCAAGGCACCAAGGTCCAGCGACATAACGCGCTTATTCTTCAGACTTTCCGGAACATCGCCGTTGACGATACGCTGGGCCAGCCCTTCGATAATCGCGGTCTTACCGACACCCGGCTCCCCGATCAGGACGGGATTGTTTTTGGTCCGGCGGGAGAGAACCTGAATGGTGCGGCGAATTTCTTCGTCCCGGCCAATGACCGGGTCCATCTTGCCCTCACGCGCAGCCTCGGTCAGGTCGCGGGCATATTTTTTCAGCGCATCAAATTGACCTTCCGCATTGGCACTATCGGCAGTGCGGCCCTTGCGGCTGGCATTGATAGCCTGATTGAGGGAAACAGCGTTCAAACCAGCCCCTTCCATAAACCCGACAACATCGGAGGTGCGCAAGCCCATCATGGCCTGCAAAATACGCTCCGCTGTGACAAACTTGTCACCAGATTTTGTTGCTAATTCAATACTGTTATCGAGGATCTTTGAGAGATCACTTGACATGCGGATACCGCCTGCGCCGCTGCCCGTTACCACCGGCATCTTGGCAATGGCGACCTCAACATCGCGCAGCAGACGCGGAACATCCCCGCCTGCGGCAATGATTAAATTTTGGATCTGGTTATCTTCATCCTGAAGCATCACCTTTAACAAATGCTCCGCATCCAGCACCTGATGGCCGGAGCGCAGCGCCAATGTCTGGGCCTGCTGTAAAAGGCTGCGGGATTTTTCGGTGTATTTATCAAAGTCCATCTTCGTGGCTGCCCCTTTGTGGTTAGGATTATATCCCTATACAGATTAGGGCATAATCCCAATGGTTCAAGACCATTATATCAAGAAAAAAGCGGGGCGTGATCCCTGCTTTTGAAAACCCTTAGCCATATCCTTAGGCAGCTGGGCCATATTTGTTGGCCCCCGCTTCGCTTTTCTGAGCGCAGAGGAACAAAAGGACGAGATAACCAATGACCGTCAAGATCAGCAATTGCCACCAACCTGTCCGCCCTGTGTCATGCAAACGACGCGCACCAACCGCCAGGGACGGCAAAAGCAAAGCCAGACTGGCAATCATGTTCAACGTATCAGAGATCAGCGCCGTCAAAATACCGACCGTGATACAGAACAAAAAGAAATACCAGAATTCTGGCAATGACGCGCGACCGGAAAAATCGGCATATTTTTTGAAACAGCCTTCAACTTCGCGTTTCATATCAACGGTAATGGCTTGCTTGATATCCATGGTTTTTCACTCCTGCTGGCTGATAAATTGAATAAAAAAAGCTGAAGGTTGAAAATGATGCAACCTTCAGCTTTTAAAAAACTTTACAAAAACGAATTAGGCGTCAGCCAGTTCCGGATTGGCTGGTTCGCGTTTCGCACCCAGAATGCTGTCCGGCAGACCGAGGTCTTCGCCGTCTTGCTTCTGTGCCTTGGCAGGACGTTGTTGTTCCTGTGGGCGTGGTTCGTGCATACGTGGTTGTGGTTCAGACGCACGGTCATAAGAATCTGAAGGCTGGTTTGCCTCAACGCGCGGTGTTTGAACACCCCATTCGTTGATCACGCGCTGATAATGTTCAGCGTGTTGCAGATAGCTTTCTGCCAGAACGGAATCGCCGCAGGAAGCAGCATCCTTGGCCAGAGCCATGTATTTTTCCTGAATTTGGTAAGCCGTACCGCGAATGCGTACTTCAGGTCCGTTACTGTCGAACACCTGCGCCCGGTTTGGTCCGCCACCACCTTGTGGGCGATGTCCGCCACCGCCGCCACCACTATGTGGACGATTGCGGGATCTTCTATTGGATGTTCCGTGTCTCATTTTTTACCTGTTATCTAACGCTTTAAATCTTTGCGCGTACACTTCACCGGATCCACAGTACATGGCCATAAGCCATGGGTGTCCGACACAGGCTGTTCGCTGTTCCTGTATCAGTTCCGTCAATCCAAGCCGTCTTGTTTTTGTGATTAATGTAAGTGTAACGGCAAGGGCTGAATCCGATCAAGAGTCCGGCGCAATAGTTTTTTTACTTATCCCCACCCGACATTCCACAACCCGCGGATTTCCGCCTGAATCGGGGATGACAGCCACCGGAGTCGCGCCAGATTCTTCAACGAGTCGGGGAACGCTTTCCCCTTGGTCAAAACCGATCTCGAAAAGGGCAATTCCATCCGGCGAAAGCAGCGTTTTCATTTCCGTAAGGATGGAACGGTAAGCATCCAACCCGTCATTCCCACCATCCAAGGCCAGAATCGGGTCGTAATTCCGGACATTTACGTCCAGATTCGGGACAACATCTCGGACGATATAGGGGGGATTCGACACAATCAGGTCAAAAAGCCCCTCAATACCTCCGGCCCAGCTGGTTTGGACAAAGGTTGCGCGGTCTGCCACGTGATTTATTTGGGCATTTTCCCGCGCCGTTTCAAGGGCCCCGGCGGAAAGGTCGGTGGCAACCCCGGTTGCGCCCGGCCATTCATGTAACAGGGAGATCAAAATGCACCCGGTTCCGGTGCCAATATCCAAAATCCGCTTTGGTGGATGGCCCTCAAACCGGTTCAGGGCGGTTTCAATCAGGGTTTCCGTGTCTGGGCGTGGGTCGAGCGTATCGGGCGACAGCTTAAAATTCAGCCCCCAGAACTCCCGGAACCCCAAAACGCGGCTCAATGGCTCCCCTGCTTCACGGCGAACCAGCATGGCCTCAAGGGCCGCACCTTGCGCCGGGGTGGCTGGAATCTCATCCCCGGCCAGAATGGCGCCGTCACTGGCCCCCAGCACATCGCGCAGCAATACACGGCTTTCCAGCCCCGGATCATCAACCCCGGCAGCCTTTAGCCTGTTGCGTATGTCATGGTAAAGCGTTGTTGTCATGGGCCACCTTGTCGCATAAGACCACCCCGATCAGCCAGCATTTTCAGATCCGCCCCTTACAGTTTTTATTGCAATTCAGATGGGAGAGGCATATGGTCTGGCCACAATATGAAAAAGGAGTTGCTCATGCCACTAGACCCCAATTACAAAGTTGTATCCGTTAACGATCATCATAATTATGGTGCCAATCTGAAGCAGTTCCGCTCCGTCAACGTTGAAAGCATCCCAACGTCAGTCCGTGAGCCGATTATCCGCAATACCCTGTTTACGATGGAAAATCCGAAGGTCGGCGATGAACTCGTCATTTTGAAGGATGAGCTGACCGCTGTGCTGGGCCAAATGACCATGTTCATCTATCGCCCTGAATCCGCGCTCAGCCCCTTCTTCAACGTCGTCGCCCGGATACAAAACGAAGGCGTCGGTCTACCAGAGGACATTACCTATCTGGTCGAACGCAATGCCAAAAAAGGATATGCACCTGTTCAGGCAAAAGTTTTAAGCGCCATGGAGTTCAACAAGGGCGACCAAATGCAGGTCAGCATGGTGAACCTTTATACAACAACACGCGGCGGTGAAAAACTGTACCGCTTCCAGGATAAAGAATACCAAAACCGTTTGTGGGACACGATTAAACAGCTTGGTCGCTAAGATTTAAAACGATGAAAGACGTCTGCTATAAAATCATTGCACGCGATCCATCGACCCCGGCGGGGTATGATGGATGTGCGCTGTTTCTGGCCCGCGACATGAAGAACTCAACCCGCGACAGAAACTTTGAT
Source organism: Micavibrio sp. UBA6139 (assembly GCA_002423285.1). Lineage (GTDB taxonomy): Bacteria > Pseudomonadota > Alphaproteobacteria > Micavibrionales > Micavibrionaceae > Micavibrio. The sequence goes on from DIVF01000039.1 coordinate 10,466, forward strand.
TCTTATCTTTTAACACGCGAAGCCTTGAACAAGGGCGATGAAGTCGAAGTTGAATGCGGCGTTGAATTCCTGCCCGTTGATAGCAAATTGATGCCAGAAACACGGCACGGTTTAAAGGTGTTCCTGTACCGCCCTGAAAAATGCATGGACTCCAATGTCGTTATCAAAAGCGAAGAAGCATCGCATCAATATTCAACCCTGGAAGGTTACCGCCTGTTTAACGCGGAACGCAACAGCAGCGGCGGGTATGCCCCGACATTGATGAAAGTGTTTTCGCAAGTCGCTTATAAGAAGAACGAAACGATCCCTGCCAGTGAATTGATTACCACCTATGGCAATCCGCGCTATGGCAGCCGCCACCCCTATTACGTTCACGACCAGAAAATGTATCAAAACAGAATCTGGGACAGCATCAGGGCCTTTTGCCGATAACCCGTTTCATCATGATGGAGTAGCCGATATGACCGATGCCAATAACAGAACAATGAAAATTCTCGGCTCGGAAAAGGATCATGGCATCGCCGGATATGAAGATTACTATTTGTATAAAATGGTTGTCGTTGACGGGTATGATTTTGGTGAAGGTCAGGGTTACATCCTGACACAGGAAAACCTGAATATCGGCGATGTCGTGGATGCCAAAAAATGCAATGAATTGATGGCCCCGGAAACAGGCGGCAAAGCCCCTTACGCCCATAAAAACATGCCTTTGCGCGCGTACCGCCCGGAATACCGTGTGGCCAACCATTACACCGTGGCAAAAGAGCTTTCGCGTCAAGACTGGCCCAAAGACCTGCCAATGATCAGTTTTGAATTCATGACGCAGCAATCCCAATTCCGCCTGTTTGAAATCACCCGCAAGGCCGATCTGGGCTATAAGCCTGATGTGAAGCTGGCATTTTCAAAGGTGGCCTTTGATATTGGCGATCATATCCGCGCGGAAGAAATAAAATCGGCAAAGCCGTTTTCATACCCCGATCATCAATATGATGAAATTCCAAAACTGAATATTCATGATGAAGCGATGTATCATAAGAATTTGTGGTCATCCTTGCAGACGTCACTGCGCCGTTAAGGCCTAACCTTCCAGTTCAGCCAGTCTTGCGGCCTGATCATCGGCGATCAGAGCCTCAATAAATTCGCCCAGCGCCTGACCGCTCACAACGCTGTCCAGATTATAGACCGTCATATTGATGCGGTGGTCCGTCACACGCCCTTGCGGATAGTTATAGGTGCGAATGCGTTCAGACCGGTCGCCGGACCCGACTTGGGATTTCCGGTTGGCGCTGCGTTCTTCTTGTTGCTTGCGCCATTGCTCTTCATACAGCTTGGAGCGCAGATACGTCATCGCCTTGGCGCGGTTTTTGTGTTGGGAGCGTTCTTCTTGAACCTCAACCACTACACCCGTTGGAATGTGGGTCAGGCGCACAGCGGAATCGGTGGTGTTAACGTGCTGACCACCGGCCCCCTGTGACCGGAACGTATCCAGTTTAATATCTTCAGGGCGGATTTCGATATCGACTTCTTCGGCCTCTGGCAAAACGGCGACTGTCGCGGCGGAGGTGTGAATGCGCCCTTGTGTTTCTGTCTTAGGAACACGCTGAACACGGTGCGCGCCGGATTCAAATTTCAGATGAGAGAAGACATCGGTGCCATGAACCTCAACCGAGACCTGACGGAACCCGCCCAGAGCATTTTCGCTGGCTTCCAACAGGGTAAAGCTCCACCCGCGAATGGCGGCGTAGCCCTTATACATCGCGAACAGATCTGCCGCGAACAACGCAGCTTCATCGCCACCCGTCCCGGCGCGAATTTCTAAAATCGCGTTCCGCGCATCGGCGTCATCTTTTGGAATGAGGGCCAGTTTCAATTGATGTTCGAGTGCTGGGATTTTTTCCTTCAACTCGTAAAATTCCGTCGTGGCCATTTCCTTCATTTCCGGATCGGTCATCATGACTTCCAGATCGACCATATCGTTTACAGCCTTTTCATAGCTGTCATAGGATTCAACGATCGGGGTCAGTTCCGCGTATTCACGCGATAATTTGGCAAAGCCGTCCCCGCTCAAGCCGCCTGCAGACATCAGGACGGCCAGTTCTTCGTGGCGAGATTTCAAAACTTTTAATTTTTCCAATAACATGGTGGCATTTCTATACGAGATTTCACCCCCTGTTAAGAGGGTAAAGGGCGGAATTTAAGCCACTTTTTTGGCGGATTCGATCTCGGCGGCTTTGTCTTCGACCATTTTGACCAGATGATCGACGATTGTTTCATCGCCTTCGCGCAAGCGGTGGGCGGTTTTGCCGCCGACATAGACCTGGTGTACGCCCTTGCCGCCACCGGTAAAACCGATATCGGTCATCAGGGCTTCGCCGGGGCCGTTGACCACACACCCAATGACGGAGATGGTCATCGGCGTGGTGATATGGGCCAGACGATTTTCAATCGTCTCAACCGTTTTAATCACATCGAATTGCTGACGGGCGCAAGACGGGCAGGCAATGACGTTCACACCACGGTGGCGCAGACCCAGTGATTTCAGCATTTCAAAGCCGACTTTAACCTCCTCAACCGGATCGGCGGAAAGCGATACACGGATCGTATCGCCAATCCCCGCCCATAACAGATTGCCCATGCCGATGGAGGACTTGACTGTGCCGGTGCGAAGACCACCGGCCTCAGTAATCCCCAAATGAATGGGACAATCGCATTGATCGGCCAGCATTTGATAGGCAGAAACAGCCATGAAGACATCAGACGCCTTGCAGGAAATTTTGAAATTGTGGAAATCGTGATCCTGCAAAATCTTGATATGGCGCAGGCCTGATTCAACCATCGCATCCGGGCAGGGCTCGCCGTATTTTTCTAACAATTCACGTTCCAGTGACCCGGCATTGACGCCAATACGGATGGAACAATTGTAATCCTTCGCAGCCTTAATCACATCGCGCACACGTTCATCGGACCCGATATTTCCGGGGTTGATGCGCAGGCAAGCGGCACCATTCTGCGCTGCTTCGATACCGCGCTTATAATGGAAGTGAATATCGGCCACGATCGGCACGTTAACTTGCTTCGTAATTTCTTTGAGCGCCAAGGATGATTCAACATCCGGGCAGGACACACGGACGATATCAACGCCGGCGGCTTCGCACGCCTTGATCTGTGCCACCGTGGCGGCAACATCATGGGTCAGCGTATTGGTCATGGTTTGCACGGTGATCGGTGCATCCCCACCCACAGGCACAGCCCCCACCATGATCTGGCGGGATTTACGGCGTTCAATGTGCCGCCATGGGCGGATATGGGTGTGATCGGTGCTCATGGGTTGGTTTTAACCCCGGCAGGGGCAGAAATCCAACAGAAAGCACGGAAAATCATGAGATTCTTGCCTTAAAACCCTTTTTATATTATACATAATATAGTTTACGGGGTAAGCCATGTTACACGTCACCAAAAGAGCCGCCAGCGAAGCCGCTTCCAAGGCCATTTTAGAAGCCAGCTATCAGGTGCAAAGCCCCTTTGGTGTGCCAATTTTGCTGGTTGATCCGGATAAGTACACCCGCAAATCATTCATGGGCATTCCCCTGCCCCGTCTGGGTTTGAAAAACCGCATTCATACGGAACTGAAAAATGTTCTGGCGCAATGTACCACCCCCACCACCGCTCCATCGAATGCGGTTAAGCTTATTGATGATCGTGGCTATTTCAATTACACACCGGAAATTTTGGAACGAAAAATTATCTCAATCCTCAAGGAATGTGAGATTGATCCGTCAGAAGCCGTGGCCTTTGCACTGCCCAATGAAGCTCCCCGCGTATCGGTGACCATGGTTCGTAACGCGAAGGATGTCGCAAACCAAACAGTGAAGAATGTTTTGGGCGCAAACAAGAACAAGACGATCGATTATCCCGGCGATGACGCGCAATACAACTTTATCGCGCTGTGGCATGAGCACGCGCATAGTGTTTCCGGCACAAACGAAGCTGGTGCCGAGAAAATCGCTGCCCTGATGAGTCGTTATGCGTTTGAAGATTGCACCTTCTTAAGTGTGCAAGCCGATATGCGCGCCGTTCACAGCATCATTCGTTACAACGATGAAAATATCCTCAATACTTATGGCTGGCCCTGTGTTGAGGTTATTGATGATGCGCTGGCGTTGGAAACACCGCCAACCTGGGAAGAAATCAAGAAACTGGGCGAAACATCCTATGACACGCCGCATCGCGCGCGACTTGAAGCGATGAACACGGTTGGCACGGTATTCAATAAAAAATCAGCCCTGCCGTTTATGTTCCGAGATTTGAAGGCCATGGCCGATACTGCCGAGGAATGCCTGAAGGAACAATCCCTGACCACGCAAGAAGAAATCATGATTGCGGAGCGTTTCGCGCTGGCGGCAAGACGCCTGTCGATTGGCAAGGCCGCCTATCAAAAGACAGACCCCACCCCGTCACTATAAAATGATTTAGTTTGCTGTTGTCGGCTCAGCCGCAGGTGTTTCCGCAGCCGGGGCCGGTGTAGCGGCAACCGCAGCCGCTGTGCCCGCTGGCAATGGCGGATACTTTTCCAGCATTGGCGCACCGTCCAGAACGATCCCACGCAGAATGTCACCCACCGCACCCAGTGGACGCAGCACCTGACCATTCACGGAAAATTCCAAACCGCCCGCATTGCCGGTATCAAGGCGCAGGCCATAATTTTCTTCCGGCACGACAAAGGATTCACCCGGCTTAATGATGCGGGACAAAATCGCCTTGTTCTGCTTATCGCGAACCTCAACCCAGGCACGTTGTTTTACGTTGATGACGATTTCACGCGCAGGTGGAACAACCGCCGCTGGAACGGCCGGTGTTGTGGCCTCCGCAGCAACGGCCGCATCCGTTCCCGCCGCCGCCACAGCAGCGACAGCCGCCGCATTAGCGTCCGTGGTGGCAGCAGCATCAGTTGTTACAGCCGGTGGGATAACCCCATCAACCGCCGATGGCGCAGTCGCTGCCGGTTGCGGCGGTGTTGCGCCCGCAGGCAATGACATATCTTCAAGCACTGTGCCATCAGCCGCAACAACCACAGCCGGAGCCGCCGCAGGTTTCGCCGCATCGCCTGTGCCCATAACATCGGCCACGCGCATATCGGATGGAACATTTGGAATTTCTGCAATCGCATCGGGTTCACGACCACCGGATGCGCTGATCACCATCCACATGCCAATCACCAGCACAAGCACGGCCAGCGATACGAGGATCAGGGAAATATTCGGTGCCTTACTTTCAGACGCAGCGACAGGAAAATGAAGTTCCGGTTTTTGAGATTTACTGCCCGATTGCTGTTTAAACAGCTGGATCATCTTTTCCCCGTCCAGACCCAGATATTCGGAATAGGTCCGCACATAACCAATCGCGTAAACGCGGCCCGGCAGTTGATCGATGTCGCCCTTCTCAATGGCTTCCAGTTGCGTGACGCGGATCCGCATGAAATTCGCCACATCTTCGATGGATTGATTGTAGTGAACCCGGGTGCGGCGCAGTATCTCCCCCACCGGCAAATCGGTGTGGTATTCGGGAGGATTTGTGCCTTGATCTGAGTTTTGAGAAGTTGTCATGGAACCCGTTGTTTCGTCTGTATTAAATCAAATTCTAATAGACCGAAAAAACGCCCCTTAATAAAGGGGAATTTTTTCAGCCCTTAACATAACTAGGCTTTCTCAGCCAGATTATAGGCCGAATGCAGCGCGCGGATCGCAAGTTCAGTATAGGACTCATCAATCAGGACGCTGATTTTGATTTCTGATGTCGAAATAACCTGAATATTGATGCTCTTTTCCGCCAAGGCTTGGAACATGGTTTGCGCGACACCGGCATGGCTTTGCATCCCGATCCCGACGACAGACACTTTCGCCACCTTGTCATCGGAACGGATCTCGCACCCGTCCAGTTCCGGAATCTTTTTCAAGGTTTCCAGTGCCTGCGGCAAATCATTGCGCCCCAGTGTGAAGGTCACATCGGTGCGCTTGCCATCGGCGGAAATGTTTTGAACGATCATATCGACATTGATATGCCCTACCGACAGCGAACCAAACACCTTTGCCGCGATCCCCGGAACATCGGGCACGCTCAGCAAAGTCACCTTTGCTTCGTTGCGGCTATAAGTCACGCCGTTGACAACATGCTGTTCCAAAATTTCGTCCTCTCTTAATACCAGTGTGCCGGGGAAATCGCTGCCGATGGCGTCTTCGAAGGATGATAGAACCTGTACAGGAACATTCATCTTCATCGCCATCTCAACAGAACGCGTCATCAGCACTTTCGCACCCAATGACGCCATTTCCAGCATTTCTTCGTGGGAAACTTTTGACAATTTGCGCGCTTCAGGAACGATGCGCGGATCAGTGGTGTAAACACCATTTACATCGGTGTAAATGTCACAGCGATCTGCCTTCAACGCGGCGGCCAAGGCAACCGCCGTTGTATCCGATCCGCCCCGCCCCAAGGTTGAAATGCGGTTGCGCGGTGTGACACCTTGGAAACCTGCAACAACAGCAACTTCATTTGCGGACAGGCGTTTATCAAGTTCTTCGACATCAATGCTTTCGATGCGGGCCTTGCCGTGAATTTCATTGGTCATGATGGGAATTTGCCAACCCTGCCACGACCGCGCCGACACGCCAATTTTTTGTAAGGCCAAGGCCATCAGACCGGCGGTGACGTTTTCACCACTGGCGACTACGGCATCATATTCACGGGCATCGTGCAGCGGGCTGATCGCGCGGCAATATTCGACATATTGGTTTGTAACCCCCGCCATAGCGGAAACCGCCACCGCGACTTGGTTGCCACGTGCGACTTCGGCGGCGACCTTTTGGGCCGCTCTTTCAATCTCAGGTATTCCGGCGACAGAGGTTCCGCCGAATTTCATGACCAAACGCGCCATTAGGGGGGTCCATTTGTTGACTTTTAGCTTATATACAAATACTTAGATTACAGCCTTAAATCAAAGGAAGATTGGATTTTGAACGCAAAATCTACGACTGTCGATCCGGATGAAATCAGCCACTTTGCGAAGGACTCTGCGCATTGGTGGGATGAACACGGCCCGTTTGCCCCCATCCACCGCATGAACCCGACGCGGGTTGGCTATTTAAAGGCCACGATCTGCGCCCATTTTGATAAAAATGTAAAAGATTTGAAGGCCTTAAAGGGCCTGAGCATCCTTGATGCCGGTTGCGGCGGCGGGGTTGTCTGTGAACCAATGGCCCGGCTGGGCGCCCATATTATGGGTATTGATGCCGATCAGGTTGCCATTAATGCCGCCACGGAACACGCCGAACGCTCCGGCCTCAAAATCGCCTATGTCTGCGGCACGACCGAAACGCTCAAAGAGCAATTTGATGTCGTTCTGGCGTTGGAGATTGTCGAACACGTCGCCGATGTCGAAGCCTTCGTCCAAAGCTGCGTTGATCGTTGCAAACCCGGTGGGCTGATTATCTTCTCGACACTGAACAAAACATGGAAATCGATGGCACTGGCCAAGATCACGGCTGAATATATTGTGCGCTGGGTCCCGCCGGGAACACATGACTGGAAAAAATTCATGAAGCCCTCTACCCTCGCCGCTTCCTTGCGCCGCGCCGGGGCCACACCGTTTGAAGCGATGGGGCTGGTGTTTAACCCATTAAAGAATGAATTCCTGCTATCGACGAATGATCTCGATGTAAATTATTTCATCGCCGCGACAAAAGACCAGAACAAAGAGAAGTCAAAGAAATGAGCTCAATCTTTTTTATCCTGACCCTGATCACCATGGCCGCCGTTGTCGCCGTTCTGATCACGGGCATTGTCCTGATGAGCAAAGGCGGCGAAGCCAACAAAAAATACAGCAACCGCCTGATGCAGGCGCGTGTGATGTTGCAGGGTTTAGCGATTGGTTTCTTTATTCTGGCGATGATGACGAACGGCCAATAAACGCCTATTCGGCAGCACTTGGCGATTTTTTCAAAACCTCCGGTGCATCTTCGTCACAGATCACATCTGCAACGGTCACACCTTCAAAAATAACCCCATCAAGACGCGCCCCGGTAAAATCGGCACCGCTGAGATCACACCCTGTGAAATCAGCGTAGGATAAATCCGAGAAACGGAAGGACGATCCGTTGAAACGAGCACCAGCGCAATTGGTGTAGCGCAGATTGGCCCCTTCCAGATCGCATTTGCTGCTGCGTTTAGAACCATCGCCCATCTCGAAAACAAGGGCGCGGAAATCGGCGTTGCGCAGATCGGCGTGGCTCATACGGACATCGCGCATGGAAGATCCACGGAAATCAGCACCGCGAATAAAGCAGCTGCGGAAATCAGAATTATCGAGGACGGAGCTTTGCAGTTGAATGTCGGTTAAGTCCATACCGCAAAAACGGGCGCCGATTGATTTGAGCGCAGTGAGACGCTCCCCCGCCAGTGAAAGAAGAATACGCAAATCAAAACCGCTCAAATCAAGCTGACGCCCCTGCTTGCCAACAGTAGCAACCCAGTTGCGATGTTCTTTAATGAGTTTAGCAAGCGGTTCATCCAGTGCGGAAATGGGTTTACCGACGTTTTCATCGGTGATCGCACCAGTCATATCGGCACCGGAACCGCTGATATCGCTGAGCCCTACGCCGGTCAGGATGGTAGATTTCAGGTTTGCGCCGAAGAGTTGCGCGCCCTTAATCTCGGCCTCGGTCAAATCAGCCCCTTCGAATTTTGCACCGCGCAGATCGGCCCCGGTCAGATTGACCTTTGACATGATCGCGTCAGAGAAATCAGCACTGGCTGCAAGAGAACCAGACAAACGCGCCCCCGCCAAATTGGCACCACGGAAGTTCACATTCTGGCCTTGGCTGAACGTGCCGTCGGTGGACAGGCCACCGGCACGAAGATCGGCATTATCAAGGTTCGCCCCGGCAAGGTTCGCGCTTTCAATCCGCGCCCCGCGCAAATCTGCGCGAACGAAAATGGTTTTGTTCAGGTTTGCGTTGCTGAGATTGCAGGCATAAAGAGATGCCTCTTTAAAATTAGCGCCCGTTAAATCCATGCGCTGCATATCGCAACCGCTGAAATCGGCCTGACGCATGTCGCATTCCTTCAGCGACAATCCTGTCAGGTCGAGTTTTTTGACAACCGCCCTGCGCCCCCCTAACCGTCCCTGCATAAAACGGTTGTGCAGCTCGACGATTTCATCAAGCTGGTTTTGCGACAATCTGGCTGGGGCAACGGATTCGGAACTCATAGCGTTCTTTATAACTCAAATTAGTTTATTTTTGCTGATTTGTCAGAAGATAGTCGATGAGCGCGAGACTTTCCGGGGAAACCCAGTCTGCATCGCCAATCATCTTATACAACACCTGCCCATTCGGCCCTATCAGAAAGCTAGTCGGCAGAGGAAAGGTTGCAAGGGTATCCCAGGCCTTATCATTTTCAGGCACCATCAGGGCGGGAAGATCACCGGCCCCGTGTTTTTTCATAAATTGGGTGATTTGCGGCTGTGTTTTGTTGAAATCGAGCGCTACAGGGACAATTGCGAAGCCATCCCCCGCCCTTTGCGTCTGCAGGGCCTGTAAAGTTGGCAATTCCTTGATACACGGTGCGCACCATGTCGCCCAGAAATGCAGCAAAACAACCTGCCCCTTGTAATCATTCAGGGTGATGGTTTTGCCCGTTCCATCGAAAAAATTCATCGGTTCCATGCCGCGACGTTCGGTATAGGGGTAGAATGCGGAAAACTGTTTGGCAAATGCGGTTTCGCGTTGTTGGTCATTGCCCGCTGCGAAGGCTTTGGGTACGCTGATCCCACACAGGAATAACGCCATAACCAGACAAAACGTCCCGCAGGACAAGCGAGTAATTTTCATGACAGCACACAAGGTCCAAAATCAATATTTCAGCCGCATGATGATTATCCTGTGCGTGGCCCTCCTGTCCAGCACTCTTACCGCTTGTGGCGTAAAACCGGGCCACCTTGCCCCACCACCGGGCGCAGAAAATGACGGCTTCCCGCATACCTACCCTGCACCGAATGATCTGCCGCGATGAGTTCACAAGGGTTTCACTACCAGAATAACACTCTGTACGCCGATGATGTTCCGCTGGACCAGTTGGGCCGAGACCATGGCACGCCGCTTTACATCTATAGCGCGTCATTGATCCGCGACAATATCCGCCGTTTGCGCGACGCATTGGGCGATGACGTACTGATCGCCTATGCGGCCAAGGCCAATACCAATGGTTCAATTTTATCGTTGATGGCACAGGACGGTTTGGGCGCCGATGTGGTATCGGGCGGAGAACTCCTCCGCGCCCTGCGCGCCGGGATCAAAGCGGATAAGATCGTTTTTTCCGGTGTCGGTAAAACCGATGATGAAATTGCGCTGGCGATTGAAAATAAAATTGCCCAGATCAATATTGAATCAGGCGCAGAATTAGAACGCATTATGGCGGTGGCGACGGAGATGTTGCCTGCGGGTCAATCGGTCCCTGTGGCCTTCCGCCTGAATCCCGATGTTGAAACCGAAATGACCCATGCCAAAATTTCCACCGGGCATGGGCGCAGTAAATTCGGCATGCCTGCGGGTGAAATTCTGGGTCTTTATAAAGATGCCGCCAAGCACCCATCCATCACCCCTGTGGGTTTGAGTGCCCATATCGGCTCGCAACTGACCGCGCTTGACCCCTTACGCGATGCCTTCCACCGCTTGGCTGATCTGGCTGGCCATATTCGTGGTTTTGCCCCTGTTGAGTGCCTGGATTTCGGCGGTGGCCTTGGGATTGTTTATACGGATGAACAACCCGTTGACCTGTCCGGCTATGCCGCGCTGGTCCGCGATATTCTCGCCCCGCTGAAAACCCGCCTGATTACCGAACCGGGACGTTTTCTGGTTGGAAATGCCGGCGTGTTGTTAAGTCAGGTCATCCACGTGAAATCGACCCCCAACGGCCCTATATTAATTCTGGATGCCGGGATGAATGATTTGATGCGCCCGGCATTATATGACGCGGTTCATACGATTTTGCCCGTTCAGGAATGGAATGATGCAAAAACCAGCTATGACGTGGCGGGTCCAGTCTGCGAAAGCAGTGATGTGTTTTTAAGGGATGTTAAAATGGCAACGCCCAAGCGCGGTGACATGATGGCGTTGATGAATGCAGGGGCCTATGGCTTGACCATGGCCGGCACCTATAATTCGCGCCCTATTCCAGCAGAAATCTTAGTGGATGGTGAACGCAGCGCTGTCATCCGCCAGCGTCAGAACATTGATGACATTACACGGGATGAACGCACCCCCGACTGGCTGGCCGCATGACCCGGTCACAAAAGCACAAGGATCACCACGATAATGACCTGACCCTGCCATGGATGATCCGTTGGCGGTTGGCGGGTGTTCGTTTGGTGGCCGGGGTGTTTTTGTTGACCGAACGCGCGCTGGAAAATTTCTGGCCGCTGATTTTATGGGTCTCGTTCTTTGCCAGTTTGTGGCTTTTGCAAATTCCAACCATGTTTGGAACGGGATTTGAGATTGCCGTGGCGTTGTGCTTTGCCCTTGGCAGCATGGCATTTCTGGGCCGTGCGTTTATGAATTTCTACGTCCCGCGCCGCCACGACATTACGCGCCGCATTGAACAGGATAGCGACCTGCCCCACCGCCCGTTAAGCGGCCTGGATGATCGTCTGGCCAACCCGTCACGGCAGAGCACCTTATTGCTGTGGTCGCAGTGGCAATCGCGTTTGCTGCCAGCCCTCCAAAAACTGCGCTGGCCAACGCCGCATCCGGTTTTGACACGCATTGACCCTTACGCCTTGCGCGGTTTGGCCGTCATTATATTGATTGCGTCTTGTGTGATGGCCGGGCCGTCGTGGCCAGAGCGTTTAAAGCACGGCATGGTTCCGGTTTTGCCGTCCTTTGTCACCACGCCATCTGAAAAAATTGTCTTGTGGATCACACCACCGGATTACACAGGGCAAAAACAAATCGTCCTGAAGGGTAGCGGCGGAAAAAATGTTGTATCCATTCCAGAAGGCAGCGTGATCAAGGCCCGCGTCAATGGTTGGCCGGGGACGCCGTCACTGGTCTTTGATAAAACAGTCCTGCCAATGGAAAAAATGGGCGGGAATAGCCACGGCATTGAAACCCCGGTGCAAAACGCAGAAAAAATTACCATCCGCCAGATGATGCTGCCCCGTGCTACGTGGGAAATTGCCTATGGCACCGATCTACCGCCAACAATCTCATTAAAGGAATACCCAAGCATTGATTCCACCACGGGTGATATCAAAATTCCGCTGGTGGTCAGTGATGATTACAGCGTGGAAAGCATGACGACGACCATTCGTCTAGCCCCGTCCGTCATCACCCCACCCCCCTTTGGCAATAATATTGTCGATACGCGCAGCGTCATGAGCGCCGCCAACACGCCGATGGATTTTACACCAAAATTAAACGTGGCATGGCATCCCTGGGCCGGAATGGACGCGATAGTGGACATTGAAATCCGCGATCACAAGGGACAGATTGCGACCTTAAAAGACATCCCTCTGACCCTGCCCGAACGCCAGTTCCGCCACCCAACAGCCAAGAAACTGGTTGAGCTGCGCAAGCGTTTAATCTGGACCCCGGAAGCCGCCGCGCAGAATGTTGGCCACGGCTTGCAAACCATCATGGAAACACCAGCGGCCTATAGCGGTGATGCCCGCGTCTTCCTGTCCCTGCGTACCGCCGCCGCACGCATTTACCATGACCAGACACCAACAGTTGTCGCCAATATCATTGCCCAGATCTGGGACACGGCCCTGCGCATCGAAGATGGTGATTTCAGTATGGCGCAGCGGAACCTGCAATCGGCACAGCGTAATTTGCAAGATGCGCTGAAAGACCCGACCAGCACACAAGAAGAAATTGCCGGGTTGATGGAAGAGCTGCGCATGGCCATGGCCCAATATATGCAGGAAGCCTTCCGCGAAATGCAAAAACGCATGGCCGAACAGGGCAAGGAAATGCAGTTGTTATCGCCGGAGATGTTTATGAACAACATCGATCCGCAGGAACTGGCGGCTTTCATGGACCGTATGCAGGCCGAAGCCATGTCGGGTGACCGTAACGCCGCACGCGAAATGCTGTCGCAGATGGAACGGTTGATGGAAATGATGGACCCGGCCTCCATGCAGACCGAATTGCCAAAAGACATGCAAGACATGATGGAAGGCATGGAAAAATTGCAGGAAATTATCGACGCGCAAAAAGCCCTGATGGCAGAAACGCAGGCCCTTGGGCAATATCCTGAACTGCCGGAACAAAGCTATAGCGAAACCCTGCCTCTGGATATCGATGCGCTGAATAAACTCGGCATGGAAGATATGCCGCCACAGCCGCAAGAAACATTAAAGGCTGAGCCCCCACCAGAACCTTCAGAAAAAACCGACAGCACTGCGCAAAAAACCGCGCAGGAAGATATTCGTAAATCCCTTGGCGAATTCATGCTGGATATTGAAGAAAAACTAGGCCAAGAAGCCCCGCAAAATATGGGCAAGGCCGATCAGGCAATGAAAAGCGCCATCGATACACTGGCACTGGGCCAACCGGGCAACGCCGTTTTGCATCAGGATGAAGCCATCAAGCATTTGAGCGAGTCCCAGCAGGACATGTCCAAAAAACTGGGCGAACGCATGAAACAAATGATGATGATGTCCTTTGGCGCTGGAGCCACCGACCCGCTGGGCCGCCCGATGAAAGAAGGTGAAGACGGCATGCCGGGTTCCGCATCAAAGGTAAAAATTCCAGAAGAAGCCGAACGTAAAAAGATTCACGGCATCCTTGAAAACCTGCGTAAAAAATCAGGCGAGCTGCAACGCCCCGCCTATGAGCTGGACTATTACCGCCGCCTGATGCGTCAGTTTTAAAAAAACCAATGTCATCCCCGGCTTGACCGGGGATCCAGAGTTGCGTGGATAAAAGAGAAAGCCTCAAGGGGGCATGGCCCCCTTGAAAACCCCATCCTTTGAACGCCGTAAGCAATAAGAAAACAAGGTGATATCTGCGATATTTCTTATTGCCTGCGGCGCTAACAAACCGGGGTAGTTTAAGAAGGGGATAATATCCCCCACGCTATACTGCGTTTGTAACTCTGGATCCCCGGTCAAGCCGGGGATGACAAGAGATTAATGCAGCGTAAACCGGATGTTCACTTCGTTGATTTCTTCGGGAAGGGAATCATAGACGGAGATAAAGGGAACAACTTCTTCCCCTTCAATTTTATCGCGGCCAATAACGACATCCCATTCCGGGCCAGCTTCTTCGGCATCATCGCCTGCGCCGATCAGGCGGGCCTTGATTTTGGGCAGGGTCGCTTCACGCGCTTTCAAATTGATGATGTTGCCGGACAGGGTCAGGGTGTATGTCCCGTTATCATCGGGAACGGCATGAGCCTTCACCTGGTCAAAGATTAAACCTTCACCCGGGACGGTAACTGGCAAACCGGCCAGATCAAAGACAAGCGCCAAAGGTGGCCAAGCCTGAACCAGTGGTGCCCGCATGGCAAAAACCCCAGCGGTCAAAAGGACAAAGAACAACAAAGCAGCAATGACACCGCCAGCCAAGCCGCTACGTTTTTCCGCCTTATGACTATCGCCGTGCACGGCCGGAACATTTGATCCTTCCGGAATCGGGCGGACGGATTCTGGGATTGGTTCGGCCTCTGCCTGCCCGACCATATCGCTGAATGACGCATCATCTGCGGATTGGCGGGTATAGGGTTCATCGACAGGTTCCTGATACCATTCATGGCCGCAAACACCGCAACGGACTTTTCGCCCCGAAACCCCTAAAAGGAGCGAGGCGAGCAAATAACGGGCATTGCATTGTTCACAAGTGATAATCATGGATTGGGTGGTTCTGGTTGCTTACAGCGAATTATTATATAGAGTCTGGGTTATGGGCAGCAAGATGCACGAAACATATAGCTTTCAGTACTATACAGCGGTTGTGGCGACGTTCACAGCCCTGATCTTTAGCAGCGTTATCGCAAATCCAGCACGGGCGGCGGGCGAACCCGCCAAACCCGCACTTGAGAAAACCTGCGCCCCCACCGATACGGCCTGTCTGTTGCCGCAACTGGAAACGCTCACCCATAAAATTGAAAACGTGAGCTGGCGTGACCAGACGCTGCGTGAACTCGCCAAACTTTATATGGCCAAGGGGATGAGCAAGGAAGCCATCGCAATCATCCCCCGCGTTGAAACACCAGACACCCGCGCCATGACCATTCGCGGCATTGGCATGGAAGCCGCAAAATTAAAACTGCCGCAGGCACAATATAACGAACTCTTCGCGGCGCTGCGTGTTGAGGCAGATAAAATTGAACACGCACCCTCCCTTGGCATCGCCCTCACCTATATCGCCATGGCGCAAGCCTTTGCCGGGGATGATGCGGGTGCGATGAAAACCGCGCATGACATGACCAATAATGCCCTGCGCCATAAGGCCTTCGCTGAGACAGCCGAAATTCAAGCCGAACGCGGTGATTTGAACGCATCCCTCGTCAGCCTTGCCGCGATTGATGATCTGTCATTCCGCAATAAGGCCCATGGCACAGTGGCGAAATTATTTGCTGATCGTCACCTTTATGCCGCGGCACTTGAAACATCAAATAAAATTGATAACGACTATCAACGCTCTCAAGTTTTGCTCTATATCCTTGCCAAGCAGATTACGCCCGCCGAAGTCACGCTGGGGATTAAGGAATAGATCATGATCCGTTATGACCATGTTGGATTGCGCTACGGGATTGGCCCGGAAGTTTTGAGCGATGTGACCTTCGCGCTCGAACCCGGTTCATTCCATTTCCTGACCGGACCAAGCGGTGCGGGGAAAACATCGTTGATGTCCCTCCTCTATCTCGGTCGTCGCCCGACACGCGGCATCATCACCATGTTTGGTCAAGCGATTGGGTCGATGAGCCGCGAGCAACTGGTCCCCATCCGCCAGCGCATCGGCGTGGTGTTTCAGGATTTCCGCCTTTTGAACCATTTATCGGCCTTTGATAACGTGGCTTTGCCGCTGCGTATCTCTGGTCGCCCTGAAAAGGAAATTCGAAATAACGTCGAAGAATTGATGCACTGGGTTGGCCTTGGCGATCATATGAATGCCCTGCCCAATACAATGTCAGGCGGTCAGCAGCAACGTATCGCCATTGCCCGCGCCGTCATCACCCGCCCGCGTTTATTACTGGCCGATGAACCGACCGGGAACTTGGATGATGAAATCGGCTTTCGCCTGATGCATCTCTTTGAACAATTGAACCGCATGGGCACAACCATTCTGATCGCGACCCACAATCAGGTGATGATGGATTCGTTTAATCACACACGTCTGATTTTGGATAAGGGACATTTGCGCGTCGAGCAACCGGAAACCCCCGTCGCCTTGCGCGATAAGATTATCGGTGGCGCGCCATGAAATTGAAAAAAGGTGGCGAACGCGTTTTGGGTAAGGCACAAAAGCGCCGTTATGACCTGCCCTTGAATAAAGGGTCTGGCACAGGTTTCCTCGTGATCCTGATTGCCCTGATGACTTTCCTTGGCATGCTGGCGCTGGCATCGTCCTTCGCTCTCTCGGCCATGACGGCGCGGTGGTCATCAGGCCTTGAAAACCGCCTGACCATTGAAATCCCCACCCGTCAGGTTGATGGGTCGTTGCTGGATAAAAAAGGTGTCTTTACCCTGACCCGTGATATTGCCAATGGCTTGCACGGCATACCGGGCATTACCAATATCCACGTCCTCAGTGAGGAAGAAATCGGCAAGCTGGTTGAACCATGGCTGGGCAAGGATTTGTTACAGGGTGATTTCCCCATCCCCGGCATTATTGCCGTTGAAACCAGCGACATGGAATCTCGTACGCTCCAAAATATTCACGGCAAGATTAAAACCGTTGCCCCCCATGCCCGTATGGATACACATGAGGAATGGTTGAATGATTTGCTGCGTTTTACCGGCGCACTGAATCTAGCTGCCATTATTCTGGCGCTTGTTATTGGCGTGACCATGGTGACCGCCGTTGGCGGCGCGGTACGCTCCCGCCTCGCCATTCACCGCGCCGAAGTTGAGTTATTACATTTAATGGGCGCCAGTGACCGTTATATTACACGCCAGTTCCAACGCCATTCCTTGATCCTCGCTTTACGCGGTGGGTTCATAGGTGCGGTGTTTGGGGCATTGTTTCTGGTTTTGATTGGTTGGGTTGCAGGCCAGATGGGCGTGGCGATCTTGCCTGATTTCCGCCTTGATCCGGTGCAAATGATGCTGCTGGCCATGATTCCATTGGTGGCAGGCCTGATTGCAACCGTGACCGCCCGGTGGACCGTGACCCGCGTTTTGACAACATTCCCGTGATCCCCATGACCCCGAATTTGCGTAAAATTCTGCATAAAGCAACCGCCATCCTTGCCGGGGCGGTCTGGTTCTGGGCGATTGGCTGGGTCATTTTCCTGATCGCAGTGACGTTTGTTCAACCAAAGCATGTCGATGAACCCACCGATGCGATCATCGTCTTGACCGGCGGACAGAACCGTATCAATACGGGCCTTGATTTATTACAGGAGGAAAAAGCGTATCTGTTGTTCATTTCCGGGGTAAACCAGAATGTCAGCATCGAAAAACTGGTGCGCCTGTGGCAACCCGATTTTGAATATGTCCCCTGCTGCATCGCCATTGGCTATGACGCCAATGACACCGAGGGCAATGCCCGCGAAAGCAGCGAATGGGTCCGCAGACAAGACATCGATAGCATTCGTCTGGTCACATCCAATTATCACCTGCCGCGCGCCTGGTTGGAATTTACCCACGCCCTGCCACAACATAAATTCATCGCTCACCCGATCAAGCCATCCTCCATCGAAGATGACAGCAAGCATTTCCTGCGCCTCAGCATCAGTGAATATAACAAAACGCTGCTGACATGGCTTCGCCTGTATATCTATCCGTGGGATGATCTGTTTGAAAAATCTGAAAAGAAGACAGTAAAGAAGCATCGTGAAAAAAATTGAAATCCTGATCCGTTCAACGCTGTTCAACATTTTTTTCTTTACCATGACGCCGCTCATGGCGCTCTGCGCCCTGCCGACCATCTGGATGCCGCGCGAACGCGCGATGTTTATCGTCCATAGCTGGGTGAAGATGGTCTATGCGCTGGAACGTCTTTTCCTCAGCCTTGATTATGAAGTGCGCGGATGGGAACATGTTCCGCAAGGTACCTCGTTTCTGGTCGCGGCCAAACATCAATCAGCCTACGAAACGATGAAGCTGCATATCCTGTTCGGCGACCCGGCGATTGTTTTGAAGCGTGAATTGCTCAGCATCCCCCTGTGGGGTTTGTTTTTGGCAAAGATTGACCCGGTGGCGATTGACCGTGGCAACCGTGAACAGGCGATGAAATCCCTGTTGGCCGGCGTAAAGCACGTTCAAGATCAAGGCCGCCCGATTGTTATTTTCCCCCAAGGAACACGTGTCAAAACCGACGTTACAGCTGCCGAAAAACCCTATAAGGGTGGCATTGCACGGATGCAAGCCGCATCGGGCTTGCCGATTGTTCCAATGGCACTGAACACCGGGTTATTCTGGCCCAAAAATAGCCTGATTAAACGCCCCGGCAAGGTGATTTTCCAATTCTACCCGGCCATTCCAGCGGGCAAACAAACGGAAACCCTGATCAAGGATCTGGAAATGATTATTGAAACGGGATCAAATGCGCTGAACGCGGAATCGCGGGCGCAATATGCTTACCTGCCCAAACAGGGTGAAAAGGTTTAAGCGGATTTTTTCGCAGATGGTGCTGCTTTTTCGTCCTTCAGGACAGGCAGAACCGGATATCCACCAAGCGCCAGACATTTTCCATCCGGGCTTTCCAGTTTTTCCAGCAACTGCGCCAGACGTGCATCATCGCTGGTGACGAAGGAATCAACTTCGACAAGATGCAAACTGCGATCCTGAACGGCGGCGGTGCGGCGGGAATAAATGCTGATCGCGGTCAGGCCAACGGATTTCATTTTATCAACGACGCGCGCGCGGCTGACGGTTTGATCCAGATCGACCAGTAGGAAGGAATGATCCTTATCGCTGCTCAAAAAATCGAGCTTTGCAATGACAAGCGCGCGGTGTTCAGGGTGGCCCTGCCCCGCTTCCACTTCGCCATATGGCAGGCGGACCATCACGCGCAGCGTTTGATCGCGGTCATCGCTGGCCAGATAAGACCACCATGGGTTTTCTGCGCCATCTTCCGGCCATGGCAGGACAGCAAAATTGGCTTCCCCCTCCCGCACCATGGAAATGGCAACCAGCGGATTGGCGACACCTTGCATCGGAATAACGCTGCCGAAATAATCGCGGGCCATGTCCCAGCATTCCAGTGAATTTTGAGCCGGGGCCGCCACGGCGACCTTCATATCGGTTTGCAGTAATGACACCGCACCGATAATTTCACGCCAGATGCGGACAATGGATGCCTTTGGAAAAATACCTGTGTGACGTTCGATCAGACTGCGAATTTTTGCGGCTTCCCGGTCGGGGCGGATAATCTGCGCGGAGTCTTTACGCTTGGCTGCGCCCACCAAAACGCCAAGCTCGCCCCGGCGGATCAACAGATCATGAATCTGGCGATCAATGGACTCGATTTCCTGACGGATGGTTTCAACTGAATTGGTCATGATGGTTACTAATATAATGGGGGACGTCACAAAACAAAAGACCTCCCTAGCCAATGGTACAGGAAATATTTTTTATCGGCAGAATGCCGCGGTTTACGCCATGTTTTTAGGGCTGGTTCTGGATGCTGCATTCGGTACCAGCACCCGGTGACCACGAATTTGCACCCGGCTGGCCTGACGGACCAAGGTACCACTGTAAACTTGCTTGGTAGCCTCCACCATCAAAACGCCTGCCATGCCCCGCATAAAATGTTGCCCGATTTTTTCCATCGGCAAACACGTCCGTAACAATACCGATGACCGGAATGGCGGTACGAATAGTGCGCGTTCCGATTTTTCAATCACAAACAGATTTTCACGCAGAGCATGAATCAATTGCGATCCTGAAAACGGTGTGCCGTGACCAAAGGGTGACCATTCCGCCCGCGCCCAAAACCCGCGACGATTTGGTACAATGATGATAATGCGTCCGGTGCTTTTCAAAACGCGCCATAGCTCTTGCAAACACAGTCCTAAACTTTCGGCGTATTCTAAACTGTGAACCAGTAAAATGCGGTCGATGGACTCTGTTTCAAAGGGAAGCTCCACCTCCTCCGCTAGACAGGTCAGGTTCTTACCATCCGGCTCCCACGGATGGACCCCAAACCGCGCCGGCATCATAGAAATAACGCGCTCTGCCCGTTCCATGTAAGGGGTCAAATATGGCAGGGCATAGCCACAGCCCAAAACCCGCAAACCCGCAGCATTCGGCCAAATTTTGAGGATATGATCTTGCAGCAGCGGCTGGATCATCCGCCCCTTTTTGCATTCATAAAATGCGCGCAGATCATAGACCGAAGAAACCATTATATCTGTGCTTCCAGTTGATGGATGAGTGGCTTATCGGCTTCTGGCATTTCCAGTGAAAAAAGCTCATGCGGGAACAGCCATTTAATTTTTTGTCCCTCGCGCGGTTCCGGGCGACCCTTCCACATGCGGCACGCAAACAACGGCATCAACAAATGAAAATCATCATAGCTGTGCGAGGCGAAACCAATCGGCAGATAACATGTCGGGCGCGTTTCAATGCCAAGATCTTCTTCCAGTTCGCGCATCAACGCAAATTCCGGTGTTTCACCGGGATTGATTTTTCCGCCGGGAAATTCCCACAACCCCGCCATTGATTTTCCCTCTGGCCGCTGCGCAACCAAAACACGCCCGCCCGGTTCGATCAAGGCAGCAGCCGCCACCAAAACCGTCGGCAAGACCCGTTCCTGAACAGGTTTTGGCTGTGCGAGTGTCTCGTGACAGGCCATAATCAACTCCATTTAAATAAGAAAAAACCGCAGCCCAAAGACTGCGGTTTTTTTGAAATCATGTAAAGAAGATTAGTTCTTCTTTGGTTCAGCCTTGGCTGGTTCTGTCACAACAGGTTCGCCGTTAATATCGAACTTCTTAATGGCGGCTTCTGTTTGCCATGTTTCCAGCATGCTGCCCAGTTTTTCACGGCGCAGCTGAGCGTCCAATTGAGGCTTCACAGCTTCGAATTGTGGCTCTGGACGTTGGCGTTTTTCTTCGGATTTAATGACGTGATAACCAAATTGTGATTTCACCGGTGTCTTGGTGTATTCACCCGCTTTCAATGCGAAGGCAGCATCCGCAAATTCAGGAATCATCTGGTCCTTGGAGAAGAAACCGAGATCACCACCATTCACAGCCGTCTGTGCATCAGTGCTGTCCTTGGCCAAATCTTCAAACTTGGCACCGCCATCCAGTTTCTTGATGATGTCTTTCGCTGCCGCTTCGTCCTTTACCAGGATATGGCGTGCGTGAACTTCATCAACGCGCTGGAAACCTTCCAGCATTGTTTCATAGGCTTTCAGCAGTTCTTTTTGCGATACGGCCTTTTCCAGTTCACGTTCAACATACAGGTTGCGAACGATCTGATCCTTTGCCTGATCCAGCATTTTGGTCACTTCAGGATCAGCATCCAGCTTCGCAGCCGCAGCCTTGTCACCGATGATCTTGTTGTTCAAAACCTGATCCAGTGCCAATGGGAACAATGTTTGCAATGGCATCTGACGCACTTGTTCCGGCAGGGTTGTGATATAAGCAAACACATCGCTGCGTTTGATTTCTTCCTTACCAACCGTGGCAACAACCGGGTCGCCTACTTTGATATCGCCAATCTGGGCGGCAGGTTCAGCCGCAGCAGGAGTTTCGGTTGCAGCAGCCGCTTCTTCAGCTGGTTTTTCTTCTGGAGCTTTATCCTTGCCAGCAGCAGGCGCGATATCCTCAATACCGGGGGTCTCAACAGAACCAACGGTCATTGGAGAATCCGATTTATCCTGCGTCGTGAAGACATAACCACCGACCGCCGCCAATGCCAGAACGCCGGCAGTTGCAAGAACGATGGGGGATTTGCCAGTTTTGGCTTGTTTTTCAGGGGTATTTTCCGATGACATGAAATTATCTCTCGCGTGTGTGTGGAGGTGATGAATCAAACAATTAGGTGTATAGAATAGTTAAGACCAAGGCCAAAACAAGGCAAAAATAGGGTTTTTGATGCTTATTAACCCTTAAATTCCTGCTCAAAACCCGCAGAATCCCCGCAGAATCGTTGACCTTGGGGGTTTACAGGCTTATATGAAACATACCTAAAATCAGGCCCCAGAGACTCAATGAGGAGTCTCCCGGTGAAGTTCTACGCAAAAGGATTCTATGTTGCTCGCTCTCGCTCAGAAAATTTTTGGTTCCAGCAACGATCGCACCCTGCGGTCCATCTATCGCCACATTGATCCGATCAATGCCCTCGAAAAGAAATACGAGGCGATGAACGATGAGCAGCTGAAGGCCATGACTGCGGAATTCCGCGAACGCCTTGCCAAGGGCGAAACCGAAGACGACATCATGCATGACGCTTTCGCTGTTGTCCGCGAAGCCGCGAAACGCACACTGGGTCAGCGCCATTTCGATGTGCAGCTGGTTGGTGGTATTGCCCTGCATCAGGGCCGCATCGCAGAAATGAGAACCGGTGAAGGTAAAACCCTGGTTGGGACCCTGCCCGTTTATCTGAACGCGATTTCCGGTAAGGGCGTTCACGTCGTAACCGTCAACGATTACCTGGCAAAGCGTGACGCTGCATGGATGGGTCAGGTTTACACGTTCCTCGGCCTGAGCGTTGGTTGCATTACCAATGATTTGCGCGATCAGGAACGTGGCGCGGCGTATGCGGCTGACATTACCTATGGCACGAACAACGAATTCGGGTTCGATTACCTGCGCGATAACATGAAATACCGCAAAGACGCGATGGTTCAGCGCGCCTTCAACTTCGCCATCGTCGATGAGGTTGACTCCATTCTGGTTGATGAGGCCAGAACACCGCTCATCATCTCCGGCCCGGCGGAAGATTCGTCTGAGCTTTACATTGCCGCCAACACATTGATCCCGCTTTTGGATCCGGCTGATTATGAAGTCGATGAAAAACAACGCAGCGCCAGCTTCACCGAAGCCGGTCAGATCCACATCGAAGAACTGATGAAATCAGCAGGCCTGTTGAAAGAAGGCGGGTTGTATGACGCGCAAAACATTTCACTGGTCCACCACGCGGCCCAGGCCCTGCGTGCCCACAAACTCTTTGCCCGCGACCGCGATTACATCGTGAAGGATGACAAGGTCATCATCATTGATGAATTCACAGGCCGTATGATGGATGGCCGCCGCTTCTCCGAAGGCCTGCATCAGGCCTTGGAAGCCAAAGAAGAAGTAAAGGTTCAAAACGAGAACCAGACACTGGCCAGCATCACATTCCAGAACTATTTCCGCCTCTATCCAAAACTGGCCGGCATGACCGGGACAGCACAGACCGAAGCGGCTGAATTCATGGAAATCTATAAGCTAGGCGTGGTTGAAATTCCAACCAACCGTCCGGTTTCACGGATTGATGGTAATGATAAGATTTATAAGTCACTGGAAGAGAAACAGGCTGCCGTTGTCGCCATCGTCAATGAATGCCGCGCACGCCAGCAGCCGGTTCTGGTCGGGACAGTTTCGATTGAAAAATCAGAACAGCTCGCCGCCCTGCTCAAACGCGAAAAAATTCCACACAATGTTTTGAACGCCCGTTACCACGAACAAGAAGCGCAGATCATCGCGCAAGCGGGTCGTCCGGGTGCGGTCACCATCGCCACCAACATGGCGGGTCGCGGGACCGATATTCAACTCGGTGGTAACTTGAACATGCGCGTCGCACAGGAAGTTCCGGTCGAACTGCCACAGGAAGAGCGCGAACTCCGCATTGAAGCCATTAAGCAAGAAATCGAACGCGACAAGAAAATCGTTTATGACGGTGGCGGCCTGTACATCATCGGGACAGAACGTCACGAATCCCGCCGTATCGATAACCAGCTGCGTGGCCGTGCCGGCCGTCAGGGTGATCCGGGGAACTCTGTATTCTTCCTGTCACTGGAAGACGATTTGATGCGTATTTTCGGCGCCGAGAAAATGGAAGCCCTGCTCGCCCACCGCCATATTGGCCTGCGCGAAGGCGAAGCCCTGACCCACCCGTGGATCAGCAAGGCACTTGAACGCGCCCAAGCCCGCGTTGAAACCATGAACTTTGAAATTCGGAAAAACCTTCTGAAATTCGATAACGTCATGAACGACCAGCGTAAGGTTGTTTACGAACAGCGCCGCGAAATCATCGAAGCCGAAAGCGTCGAAGAAGTCGTCATGGATATGCGCCATGAAGTGATCGAAGAAATGGTTGAACGCTGCATCCCGGCGCAAAGCTATTCCGAGCAATGGGATATCCAGACCCTGAAATCCGAAATCCACCGCGTCCTGAACATGGACCTGCCGGTTGAGGCGTGGAGCAAGGAAGAAGGTATTGCCGATAAGGAAATCACCGAACGCATTATCAATGAGTCGGATAAGAAAATGGCCCTGAAGGCCGTTGAAGCCAACCCGCAATTGTTCCGTCAAATTGAAAAAGCATTCTTGCTGCAATTGCTGGACCAGCACTGGAAAGAGCATTTGCTGAACCTCGACCATTTGCGTCAGGGCATTAACCTGCGTGCCTTTGGCCAGCGCGATCCGCTGAACGAGTACAAGGCCGAAGCATTCGCCATGTTTGAACTGTTGCTGTTGCATTTGCGCGAAAGCGTGACGCAAACGCTGAGCCTTGTGGACATGACCACACCGGAAGGTGCGGAAAGCGTTTTGATGGGCCCGCGCGTTGATCCATCCAAGATCAAGGAAACCCGCACCGACCCGGCCATGGCTGGCACAGGCCTGTCGGCTCCACCAGCGGAAGCGCCACAGCCGCAGGCAAGCGCAACCGTGCGCAACCTGTTTGATGGCCAGAACCCTGAAACATGGAACAGCGTACCGCGCAATTCCGCCTGCCCTTGCGGTTCGGGTAAGAAATTCAAATATTGTCATGGCAAGACTGACTAAGCGCCGTTGATCGATTTATAAAAAGGGCCCGGTTTTTTACACCGGGCCTTTTTTAATTCTGATTATGACTGCCCTTGGACAGGCGGTACGACCCGGATCAACGTAATCTGGTTACGGTGGCGGCGGATAATGTCCAGACGGAAACCGTGGAAGTTAAACACCTGTCCGGCCTCCGGGATCTTGCGGGCTTCATGCAAAACCAGACCAGCCAGTGTCGAATAATGTTGATCCGGTAATTTCCATGCAAATTCACGGTTCAAATCACGGATGGTGACGGTGCCGTCTACCATGTAGCTGCCATTAGGTTGTTTGCGAACCCCGGCAACCTTGATGTCATGTTCATCATCAATATTGCCGACGATTTCTTCCAAGATGTCTTCGAGCGTAACGAGCCCCATCAGCGTGCCGTATTCATCCACCACCATGGCGAAATGTTCGCGGCGGTTACGGAAGGCCTGTAATTGATCGAACAAGGTTGTGGTGTCGGGAATAAACCACGGGTCATGCGCAATTTTTTCAATATTGATGTTTTTTAAGTAATCATCCCCACCGCGCAATTCACGCAGCAACGCCTTGGCATGCAAAACCCCGACAATATTATCCGGACGATCGCGCCAGACGGGAATGCGGGTGAAGGAGCTGTCCAGGACTTCCTGCACGATATCATCCAAAGGCTGATCCAGATTGATGGTCTTCATATTATTGCGGTGGATCATGATTTCACTGACCCATACATTGTTCAGGTCGAGGATAGAACGCAGCATGGCTTTTTGTTCGTGTGTTTCCTCATCCCCTTCGTGCAGGTCAATTGCACCGCGCAGCTCCTCTGTATCGCCCGCGCTGCGCTCACCGGACATGTCTGTACCAAGCGCCTTCAGAAAAAAGCGAACGATGTGCCCGACCGCTTCAGATATAGGTGAAAAGACAATAATCAAAACCCGAACGATCGGCGCAACCGCCATCGCCATAGAATTTGCATGATACAAGGCATAGGTTTTGGGTAATACTTCGGAGAAAATAAGGACGAAGACCGTCATAACAATGGTTGCATAGACCACGCCAACATCACCAAACATACTAATCAAAACATTCGCAGCCAGTGCCGAAGCCAGAATATTCACCATGTTATTGCCCAGCAATAACGCGCCAATCATTTTTTCTTTTTTGTCGCGTATCTGGTTAACCATGTGGGCTTTTTTATTGCCCCGCTGCTCCAGCCCATGCATACGCGCCTTGGACGCTGCGGTCAGCGCCGTTTCAGATCCTGAAAAGAAGGCTGACAGGAACAACAATACAATGATTGCCCCGACAGATGCCCAAAACTCCAACCCCATTTTAAATCTCGATCCTTAAAGTAAATAATTATCCATGAATGGATTGTTTAATAACGGCCAGAACTTCTTCTTCCGGCACACGGCGCTGTACGAAGGTTTCACCGATTTTTTTCAGCAGCACAAAGGTCAGCCCCCCTGTTTCGGCCTTCTTATCTGCATACATCGACCGCACCAGACGTTGCGGATCATGCGGAACAACACCATTCAGATCCTTAATCGAGGTTGGCAGACCCACAGCACGCAAATGATCGCCCAGACGCTCCAACGGCTCCTCGTTGCAATAACCAAGACGGGCGGATAATTGAATTGCCATCATCATACCAACGGCCACCGCCTCACCATGCAACAAATCACCGGAATACCCGGCGGCAGATTCCATCGCATGCGCAAATGTGTGACCCAGATTTAACAAGCGGCGCACATCGGTTTCAAATTCATCCTGCGAAACGATGTCGGCTTTTTTCTGGCATGAAATTTCAATCGCCTGTGCCAGTGGTTCCGGCGACAGGTTGCAAAGGGCTTCGCCGTTTTCTTCCAACCACATGAAAAATTCCGGGTCGTTGATCAAACCGTATTTAATAATTTCGGCATATCCTGCCAGACGTTGGCGTTTATCCAATGTTTCCAGTGTTTCAAGGTCACAGATCACCGCCGAGGGTTGATAGAACGTACCGACCAGATTTTTGCCCTGCGGTGTATCAATGGCGGTCTTCCCGCCCACGCCGCTATCCACCTGCGCCAGCAAGGTCGTTGGCACCTGAACAAAGCCGATACCGCGCAACACCGTTGCCGCAGCAAACCCGCCCAGATCACCGACCACACCACCACCCACGGCAAACAAAACCGACCCGCGTGTGACGCCGCTATCCAGCATCCAGTTCAAAACCTTTTCATACCAGCGGAATGATTTGGTTTCCTCACCCGGCGGCACAGGAAACACGAATACAGCACTGGCCCCGGATTTATCTTCCAGCACGGTCTTTAGCTTATTCGCATAGGGCAAGGCGTTTTCATCGGTCAGGATAAACAGTGACTTCCCGGTCAGATTGATTTCCTTTGGCAGGAAATGTGTGATGTCACCTAAAATGCCGCGTCCAATATGGACCGGGTAGGTTCTCTCCCCCAGATGCACCGTTACCAAACGCATGGAATTTTCGGTATCGCTCATGATGTGGACAGCCTTTCATTTATTTTTTCTAAGATCTCAGGAAGTATCTGCTCTGGCAGGCGACCATCGGTATCAACGATCATAGAGGCCTGCTGGTACAAAGGATAGCGGATCGATTGCAAATTGAGCAAAACCTTTTCAGGGTCGGCATTTTTCAATAACGGGCGATGTGTATCCTTGGCTGTGCGCTCCAGAAGAGACGCGATATTGGCCCGCACCCAGAATGAATGCGTGTTATTGAATAACAGCGGGCGATTATCGGGGCGCAAAACCGCTCCCCCGCCCGTGGAAATAATGCATGCGCCCGGATTATCGGCAAAAACAGCGCGAATGGTTTGCGTTTCCAAATCGCGGAAGGCTGGTTCGCCGTGGGCTTCGAAGAAATGAATAATTTTCTGGCCGATATTGTGTTCGATGACATGGTCGATATCAATGAACGGAACATCCAGAATATGACTGAGCCCCCGCCCCAGCGAGGTTTTTCCCGATGCAGGCATCCCGACCAGTACCACCGGACGGTTCAAATGGGCCTTAATGGCCTGAAGATGGGTTACGTCTGTCATGCCATGCTTATGCCATGAATGATGGTTAATTAAAATGGACTGGATAATAGGCAAACCGGGGCTTAAGCGGTTGAATTTGACCGAATCTCTGGTAAATTTCAGGCCATTGGCCCGATTGTTGTTCCATACCCCACTGTTAAAAGGATAAATGCGCGATGAAATCCATCATGTCAAAATGGTTTCCCCTGTTGATTTTGCTGCTACTGGTTGGCGGCATTGGTTATGTGGCCGTGGCGGATATTCCGGTTACCCAAGGCACCATCGAAAAAACCATCCCTAATAACCGCTTCTTTCAGTGATTGATTCCCCAATGATGACGGCTTCGCGTTCCTGTTTCTTTCTGGCTTTGGCATTGTGCCTGTCCAGCGGTGTTGCCCTTGCCGCGGATGAGCGCATGGCCGGGAGCAAACCCAAGATTGAAGCCCCATTAGAAGAGGTAGAGACAAAAGCCGCCCCGGTTAAAAAAGAAACCAAGGTGGTGAAGAAGGCTCCGGAAGTTCTCGGTCCTGCGAAGCCGGGAAAGAAAGAGCCTGAAACAAAGGCCGAAGCGAAGGTTGAACCCAAAGAAGACATCAAAACAGCAGACGCCAAAAGCGACGCTGTAAAAGAAGATGAACCAAAACTGGAAACCCCAGCAACACCCGTTAAAGCCCCTGTTATCAACACTCCACGCCCGCGCACCGGCCAGACAATGGACCGCGCCGCGATGGAAAGTTTGGGGCCGCTGACCAACCCGTTAAAAGGTGGTTTGGGTAACGACATGTGGGCAGGTTCCGCACGCTCGGTCGTGCAGGAATTCGTTCCGCAATTACCAACCGGCGATACATTTTATCCGGCGCAATTACTGGCCCGGCGCGTGTTGCTCAGCAACGGTGATGTTACGATGATGCGCAACGATAAATCCGGCGCCGATGAACAGGATTTATTCACGCAACGTCTGGAAAAATTGCTTGAAATTGGCGCGTATGATGACGCGGTAAAACTCTACACCTTGATCGAAGGCGAACCCGGCCACGACCGTCTGGCGCGCGCTGGCGTTATGGCGTTACTGCATGGCGGCTTCCCGGCACAAGCATGTCTTGAAGCCCGCGCCGCGCATAAGGACACAACGACCCAATCGGAAAATGATATCTTCTGGTCACAGATCAATGCGATTTGCATGTTCGTACAAGCGCAATCTGTTCGCGCAGTGAAGGATGCCGGATTTACAAAAGAAGATCTGGCCGCATTTGATAAGGCCGCCGCCACTGAAATTCAGGGCAGCAAACTTCTGACCATGTTGGTCCACCGCACTGATTATCGTTATTCCATCGGCAGTCCCGATGACATCACCGAACTCAGCAATCTGGAACGTGCCGTTTTTAAAGGCATGGGACGCTTTGATTACTCGCGCCTGAAGATCAAAAAGATGTACGCCGTTCCGGCCACCACATTGATGACAATGGCTGGCGACCCGAATATGCCCGCCAATTTGCGTCTAGTGGTGAATATTGAGGCGGCATCGCGCGGCCTGATCGATACGGATGGTTTGGCTGCACTCTATATGACTCTGTCTGAGAACGCCCCGGCGACGTCCCTGACGGGCCGTTATGCCGCTATTTCCAAGGCCACAGCGACCAAGGCGGAAAAAGCCGCCATTGTCGCCGCTGTGCTGGAAACCCGCCCAGAGGGCCGCAGCAATCAATTGCCAAGCCATTTACTGCCATTTACCCCGATGATTGCCGAATCCAGCCCCGCTGGACTGTCCCCGGCCGCATTGGAAACAGGGCTTTATGCGATTTTACAGGCTGGAATCATCCCATCTGAACGCTGGGTTGCGGCTTGGTTATCCGCCGAATCAGGCGATTCGAAAAAGACGCGCGATCAGGTGCTTTTATACCTCGCAAATCTGGTTCCGGAAAATTTACCCACAAATTCAGTGGGTTTTGCCGATGACCAGGTGAAACCCATCTTCACCCCGCCAGAAGGGCTGGAATCCTTGAGAATCTGGGCTGTTTTTGATGGTTTGGGGCGCACAGAGCAGTTGAAAAATCTGGTCGATCCAGCTTTTTATGAAAAACATGTTGACTTGACACTCACAACCGATTATGTAATGCCATCAGATAGCTTGTTAGAGAAGCTTCGTGATGCGGCACAAAATGGTCGCCTTGGGGAAACAGCTCTTCTTGCTTCAGTGGCCCTGAACAGCGGGTATCCGGATAAGATTCATCCGGGCGTTGTTAAGGAAGTGCTGAAAAGTCTTGAAACAGTGGGGTTAAAAGAAGAAGCT
This sequence comes from Micavibrio sp. UBA6139, assembly GCA_002423285.1. Taxonomy (GTDB): domain Bacteria; phylum Pseudomonadota; class Alphaproteobacteria; order Micavibrionales; family Micavibrionaceae; genus Micavibrio. The sequence goes on from DIVF01000039.1 coordinate 40,961, forward strand.
CGTCATATGGCTCTGGGAGTCGTAATGGGCTTGAAACAATAAGAGGAGAAACTAACCATGGCTCGTCCTGGTCGTCCGGCAATGCCGAAACCGAAATTACATCCGCTCGTGGATTCCTTCCTCGACATGCTCACAACAGAGCGTGGCGCGGCGATGAATACACGCCAAGCCTATTGGCGCGATCTGGCTGATTTCAGCCTGTATCTTCGCGACAAAGGTAAAAAAGAAATCGTTGATGCCAGCGTGGAAGAAATCAAAGGGTACCTGAAGGACCTCGGCGACAAGATCCACACAAAAGGCCAGAACAAGTCGCAAATCGCAACACGTACCGTTGCGCGCCGCCTGTCTGCCCTGCGTCAGTTCTACCGTTACCTGGTATCGGAAAGCATCCGCAAGGATGATCCAACCTCCGCCATCGAGAGCCCAAAACAAGCACGCACATTGCCAAAGACTCTGTCCGAGTCCGAAGTCAGCAGCTTGATCAAGGCAGCAGCAATTTCAGGCGGTGCTGACAGCACCCGTCTCGTCTGCCTGCTGGAAATGCTGTATGCCACCGGCCTGCGCGTTTCTGAACTGGTTGGCTTGCCTCTCTCCGCGATCTCTGATGACCGTCAGTTCCTGATGGTTGCCGGTAAAGGCGGTCGTGAGCGTATGGTTCCTTTGTCCGAACCAGCTCAAAAGGCTCTCAGCAAATATGTTGATCTGCGCGCGCAGTTCATCAGCACCGAAGACAAAGGCTCACAAGGTCAATGGTTGTTCCCGTCCCGTACATCGGAAAGCGGCCACCTGACACGTCAGCGTTTTGCTCAGCTGTTGAAAGATCTGGCTGATACAGCCGGTATCGAATCCACACGCGTCAGCCCGCACATTCTGCGTCACGCTTTCGCGACACACCTGCTCAGCAATGGTGCTGATCTGCGTTCGGTTCAAAAAATGCTCGGCCATGCTGACATTGCAACCACGCAAATCTACACCCACATTGTTGGCGACAAGAGCAAGAAAACGGTTGAAGAAAAGCACCCGTTGGCCAAAAAGGCCGTCTAAGCTTTTGATATTAAACAATTCGATCAGGCAGACATTGTATATGTCTGCCTGATTTGTTATGAAGATCAGCCCAATAAACCAGACCGCCGCCCCTTGCGGCCATAAAGATGGATCGAACCGGCCATGAGTAAACTCGATTTTGAAAAACCGATTCTGGAACTGGAAGCCAAGATTGCGGAACTGCGCAATGTCGGCAGTGATTCATCGCTGAACATCAGTGACGAAATTCGCCGCATGCAGGCCAAGGCGGATCGTCTGCTGCAACAGACCTACGGTAAACTGACCCCGGTGCAAAAGGTGCAAGTAGCGCGTCATCAGGACCGTCCGCATTTCCTCGACTATGTGCGCGGGATGATCGAAGATTTCACGCCGCTGGCTGGCGACCGCCGCTTCGCGGAAGATAAAGCCTTGCTGGGTGGCCTTGGCCGCTTCAAAGGGCGTTCCGTTGTCATCATGGGTCAGGAAAAAGGCAGCGATACAGAAAGCCGTATCCGCCACAATTTCGGCATGGCTCGTCCAGAAGGATACCGTAAGGCACAACGCCTGTTGGAAATGGCATCACAATATCAATTGCCGGTGATTACACTGGTTGATACCGCTGGTGCTTACCCGGGTGTTGGCGCAGAAGAACGCGGCCAGGCGGAAGCCATCGCGAAATCCATCGAAGCCTGCCTGCGCACAAAGGCCCCGATCCTGTCCGTCGTCATTGGCGAGGGTGGATCAGGCGGTGCTATTGCGATTGCGACCGCAGACCGCGTCTTTATGCTGGAACACTCTATCTACTCCGTCATTTCACCAGAAGGCTGCGCGTCCATCCTGTGGCGCAGCGCGGACCATGCCGATGATGCCGCCACCGCCCTGAAACTAACGGCTGAGGACATGCTGGGCCTGAAACTGATTGATGGCATCATTCAAGAGCCTATCGGCGGTGCCCACCGCGCCAAGGAACAAACCATTGAGAACGTGGCAAAACAGCTCGATTCCTCGCTGAACAGCCTGATCCCGTGGAATGACAATGATTTGAAACAATCCCGCCGGGATAAATTCCTGGCCATGGGCCGTAACCTGTAAGCATTACAGGCCAGATAAACGAATTCAGGGGGGCAATAGCCCCCCTTTTTCATGCCGCCGCATGGATGGAGGCGTCTTTAAGAAAATTTTACCGTTTCGTTCCTATACTTTGCGGTAATGACGGGGATTCAGATTGTTACCTTCGATAAAGAGAATGAAGCCTTCTGCGGCGTGGTCGCAGAACAGCATGGCGCACGCCCCTGCCTTCATATCCTTGAACTGGCCGAAAACAAGGCCGCCCCACTGAACGAATCTTTCCTGCAAGGGTGCCAAGCCCTGCGCGATCAATTCTTCCCACATCTGGGCATGAACCAGATTGACTGGACCTACACCAACGGCATCTGTCACAGCGATGTATCGTTTGAAGAACATGCCGGCGCAGTGACCAAAATCAACCTGAACGGCAATCATCTGGGCGGACGGAACTTTAAGCTCCCTCAGAAGTTTTATAATGATGCACTGGCCTCCCCCGATGGGTTCGAACATGAGCTGACATCGGGTCATGGTTTTATTCGTGGCGGTGTTTCCGCTATTTATCCTGTGCCTGTCGCCGGTGTTCCAAACAACACCCTGTATTTCAAACCAAACCAGTATGAAGGCATGATCACCGTTTTGGTCGATGCGCAGAAATTTGTGGCCGCCTGGCGCGAGCAAGAAGCATCCCATATCCGCAAACACACCGCCGCCAAAGAACAAGAAGGCCGTGGGCCATCACGGATGTTGCGCGGCCTGTTTGCTCGGGCCCACGACAATATGCCGGAAGCAGACCCCGATCTGGATGGCCGCATCCATGATTTTAAACTGTTTGATTCAAGCGTTGCACGCAGCCGTGATGCCATCTGGAAGAACACCAGCCCCGAACACCCGATGCCAACGGCATTTTTGAATTTTGACCCGGCCAATCCCCATGGTGCCATTGCATTTTTGAATGGCCGCCACCGCGTCTTTAACGCGGCAAATCTTGGCGCACCCTATATCGCGATTGAGGTTGATGGTGATGTCGATGCGTTCCGCCAAAAATTCGAATGGTCGGGCCCGGAAATTCAAAACGCCCCGGAAATACAAACGCCCCCGCCACAAATCGAACGTCACGTGGTGGCCATCGCACGATAAAAATAATCCGCATGAAAAAACCCCGGCACCATGACCGGGGTTTTCTTTATGGATGCGTGATAAAAAACTTATTGAACAGAAAAACAAAAGGGAATTGAAAAACTAAGAATTGCCCGTTTCCTTCTGTACGCTCACGGCATGGGATACAACCATCGACGGAACAAATGCCCCCGCCCGATCATGCGGCGCAATTTCAGCCGGTTTTGACAATTGTTCAACCGTAATACGTGCGCGGGTCAGCATGTTATCAAAGCTGCCATGACCACAGCGGCGATGCCCGTCTTCGGTTGATGACGCGCGGAAATACAGCATCAGGAAAACCCGGATTGCTGCCGTCAGTGACGTTTGTGGATTTTTACGAATCTGAATCAGGGAGCATAAATCATGGATCCGGCACCCTTCCCGCTGGGCGATGTCCCTCAGGGCCGTCCACATTTCCGGTTCCAGCCGGACAGAGGTTCTGCGCCCTAATAACAGTGATATTCCGGCTAACCAGTGTACTACGCCCCGAATCCTGCTCCTGTGTGAGTTTTTGTAGGCGCTCTGCTTCTTCCATTAATGCTTGTATAGTCATTCCAAATAACAATCG
>DIVF01000026.1 GCA_002423285.1 Micavibrio sp. UBA6139
ATTGTTATTTGGAATGACTATAGCTGTTGCTGGCAATCTGTAAATTCACGATATCTTCGACCGGGTCGGTGTTCGATGCGCCGATTAACCCATCCTGATTGGCGAAGGGAGAATCCGGGGCATAGGCTTGCACTACCGGGCGGTTGGTCGGGATGATTTCTGAGCGTACGCCCAACCCCTCACCATTTGCGCCCGTAATACTTGTTTGCGCGGTGGTCACGGCCTGATACGGCGCAGAACCATCCGCAGGGTCAAGCGCACCACCTGTGGTCATGTTCGCAATATTGGCCGCGCTCGCCTCAACCTTGCGGCTGGCGGCCATCATGCCTGATAATGCAATCTGTATGGTGTTAATCATCCATTCAGGATAGCATATTACAGTTAAAAATGCTGTAAATTGTCCCGCCACGGGACGCCCTAACTGAAAATTTCTAAAGGAAATCAAGCCGATGTCATTGCGCCTCTTTTTAAGCTTTGCTGTGTTTATGGTCCTTTTGGGGGCTGCATCCATTCCGGCGCACGCTGATGCCAAGCCGTGGATCTGGAGCTGGTGGCCATCACACTGGGATAACATGACCTTTGAACCCTATCTGGAAGGTGCGAAGCATCCGCATAATACCCAGTGGGACGATAAAAACTGGGAGCCCGCCGATTGGGCCGCGCAAAAGCCAAAGGGCAGCTTGCAAGTCATCCAAGGTTTCTACACCGCCGGTATTCTGCAAGGTCAAGACGTGGAGGATGATGTCCCTGTCCTGATCGTCGGCCCAAATTTTTATCACCTGTCCGGTTACGATAAGCGCCGCGTTGTCGCCATGGTTGATGATTACTACAAAATCACATCCAGCAAATTAAACGGCATGTTCACCGTCACCGATTGGCGCAGCAAAAAACCAATTGGTATTTATACGGCGACAGGGTTGCAGTTGCAGTAAAGAAAAGAGTAACAGGGTTTAAGGGGGGATTCCCCCCTTAAAAACCCCTTTAAAAAAATCCCGCTTTAACGAGCGGGATTTTTTTATGGTTTGATGTTCAGGCTTTCGACGGACCACGGGGATTTATTGTGGCGGATGCGGCGTGGGTCGTATTGGATGATGCTCAACGATAGTGGCGCGACGCCGAGGTTTAGCGTGTCGCGCATGGAAAGGCCGGTGGCCTGATGAAGGGCAGAACGGATTGTGCCGCCATGGGCGACCAGAACAATATCACCGCCCGTTGGGTGGGCGGCAATCAGGTCATTGATCGCCGGAATAACGCGGGCGGCCAGCGTGTCCATGCTTTCGCCGTTGGGCGGGGCGACTGTGCCGGGGTCGGCATTATAGGCCGGGAAGGTTGCGTGGACGCGCATTTCAGGACGGGTCAGTTTTTCCCAATCACCGAAGGATTGTTCTATCAATGCGCGCTCAGTCGTGATGGTGATGCTTTGTGCATTGGCATGGAATGCCGCCAATTTTCGTGCCGTATCCATGGTGCGGATCAGCGGTGATGCCACCCATGTTGCGTTGAGGGGCAGGCGGCTTGCCTGCACCGTGAAGGCGGCATCATCGGAAATATCGGCGGCAATATCCGCTTGGCCATAGCATAAATTCCCCGGATTGATCGGGGGTGCATGACGCAGCCAGTAAAAGCGTAAAACACTCATTCCCGTAAGCCTATTCGTACAGGGACTTGCGAATGGCATCGGTCAATTTTATGAAGTCTTGTGCATCGCCCAGAATTTCATTGCCGAACTTGCCATAGGATTGTTCGCCCATTTTCAAATTATACAGCGATGCCGTGAAATTGTTTTTCATCGGGCCAAAGCTTTCTTCGAAGGTGCATTCATAAACGGTGTCTTCTTCGATCCAGCCATCTTGATGTTCCAATTTTAAGGCGACATGGCGCAGGCCTTGACCCTCAGCCGAAGCGGTAAAGGTGGACCCGGCGACCTTGCCGACATTTGTACCCTCTGGCAGCAATGCCATGATGCCGGCCTCACACGCCTTGGCTAATTTTGCATCGGCTTGTTCGCGCGATACGCAACCGGTGAGGGCAGCGGCGCAGAGTAACAATGTCATTACGCGGTATTTGTGAGCCATGATGAGATTCCTCTAAAAAATGCAGCAAATATAAGGTCGTGTGTTATGGGCGTATCTTACGGGACGAAGCGGATCTCTTCAATAGTGGCCGCTGGCTTCATCTGGTTGCGGAACCAGGTGTCCTGACGCTTGGCATATTGGCGGGTTTCGGCCTTGGCCTGAAACAGGGCGTCTTCCAATGTCATGGTTCCGCGCAAATACGCCGCCAGCGGCGTATAGCCCAGCGCATGGGTGATGGGGGCATCGGCCGGGACTTCGCCCCGGTCAATGCGGGCAGACAGGGCTTCAACCTCTTCCATCGCCCCGGTTTGCGTCATGATGTCAAAGCGTGCATTGCAGCGACGATGAAGTTCTGCGCGGTCTGGTGTGGCAATCATCACTGTAAAGCGCCAATCATCCGGTGGGCCCATGCGCGGTGATTCCTGCCAATAGGCAAGGCTGCGGCCTGTGCCTAAAAACACTTCATAGGCGCGTATCAAACGCTGCGTATCATTCGGGTTCAACCGTTCTGCCATGATCGGGTCCAGTTTTTGAAGTTCTGCGTGAAAAGCCGGGTTGCCCAGTTCACGTTGCAGGGCATTGCCGCGCTCCCGGAATTCCGGGTCGATCTCTGGTACTTCGGACAGGCCTTGCATCAGGGCTTTTAAGTAAAGACCTGTGCCACCAACGATGACCGGGCGTTTATTCGCTGCAAAGGCTTTTTCAATTTCGGTGCGGGCCATGTCGCGCCATTGCTGGGCGGAGCAACGCTCCGTTACATCCATCGCGCTATAAAGCACATGGGGGATGGCGTTTAAATCATCGGCGCTGGGTTGGGCCGTTAAAATTGGCAGGGCATTATAAATCTGTAATGAATCGGCATTGATAATGATGCCGTCATGGTTCCTTGCATGCGCAACGGCCAGGGCAGATTTGCCGCTGGCCGTTGGTCCGCATATGACAGCGATCGTTTTAATTTTAAAACGCCTTTAGTTTTTCTTAGACGGTTTTTGTTTTTCAACTGGCGCTGGTTCTGCACCGGTCTTTTCCGGTTGAACAGATTCCGGTTCAGCCTTTTTGCCCGCCTTGGCGTTCAGGCGCAGGGCCACAAAGCGCACCTCACCTTCACGGTTGATCAGCAGCAAGACAGAATTGCGGCCTGACTCATTGGCGGCATCGACAAGGTTTCGGGCGGTGTCGGCATCACCAACGGCTTGCTGGTTGATTTCAACAATCACATCACCCGCTTGCAGGCCCTTTGCCGCGCCTTCGCTGGCGGGGTCCACCTTGGTGATGACAACGCCCTTCACATCGGCTGGAATGCCAAATGTATTGCGGTCTTCACCGGTGACAGCCCGCAAAGACAGGCCAATGGCCGGAACGGAGGTGCCGGGGGCTGTTGTGGGCGTGTCCTGCGGGCCTTCGGCCAGCAAGCCATCTTCTTCAGCCTTTTCCAGTTCACCAATGGTGGCCTTGGTTGTTTGTTTCTGGCCATCGCGCCAGTAAATAATATCAACGGTCTTACCAATATCGGTTTCGGCGACAATGCGTGGCAGGGTGCGCATCTGGTTTACGGACTTACCGTCGAATTCCAAAATGATATCGCCCGGTTTCAGGCCTGCCTTTTCAGCCGGCCCGGTTGCCGCAACACTGGCGACCAAAGCACCGTTATGGGCTTCCATACCCAGACTTTCTGCGATGTCTTCCGTGACGCTTTGAATGCGCACACCAATCCAGCCACGGCGGGTATGGCCGTACTTGATCAGCTGGTCAATGATCGGTTTGGACAGGTTTGATGGAATAGCAAAGCCAATTCCGACCGACCCACCAGACGGTGAATAAATCGCCGTGTTGATGCCGATGACTTCGCCGTTCATGTTGAACATTGGCCCACCGGAATTTCCACGGTTAATCGATGCATCGGTTTGAATGAAATCATCATACGGGCCAGCATTGATATCGCGCTGCTGCGCCGAAATAATCCCTGTGGTCACGGTGCCGCCAAGGCCAAACGGGTTGCCAATCGCAATGACCCAGTCACCCACGCGCAGCGGGGCGGAATCACCGAATTTTGCAGCGACCAGCTTGTGCTTGGTTGTTACCTTCAATAATGCCAGATCGGTTTTTTCATCGCGGCCAATCACTTCGGCGGGCATGGTTGTATCATCATGCAAGGTCACGCGCACTTCATCGGCATCTTGGATAACATGGGCGTTGGTAACAACGTAACCATTGACCGCATCAACAATGAAACCAGATCCCAGTGATGTTGGTGGGGTGGATTGCAAATCACCGCCATGGCGGTTCATGAATTCTTCAAAGAAATCTTCAAATGGCGATCCCGGCGGGAATTGCGGCATTTCAGGCGCACCTTCCGGTGGTGTTCCTTGTGCGGTGCCCGCCATCTTTTGTGTCGATGAAATATTCACCACGGATGGCAACAGTTTTTCAACCAGCGGCGCAAGGCTGCCCGGGCCATAATTGGCCACCTTTGGTGCGACATCGGGCAAAGTTTGCGCCGAAGCGGTCAAGGGTGCGCCCAATGTTAAACCCAGTGCCAAAACTGTAGTGAGTATCGTGCCGGTCAGAAGGTGTTTCATGGCTATGCTCTCTATCAACTTTATTGTGGATTCACGAAGTAACGGAAGAATTCGCTGTCCGGGGACAGAATCATGCGTGTCTCTGGATTGGACATGGTGGTGCGGTATGCCTCCAGCGAACGGATAAAGGCGTAAAAATCTTTATCCTTATTAAACGCATCGGAATAGGTGCGGATCGCCAGCTCATCGCCTTGACCGCGCAGGGCTTGTCCTTTGCGCTGGGCGTCGGCCAGCAGAACGGTACGTTCACGCTCTGCCTTTGATTTAATCTCCAGTGCCAATTCCTGACCCCGGGCGCGTGTTTCGGTGGCGTCTTCTTTACGCTCCGTAATCATCCGGTTGACGGTGGATGTGCGCAGCGTGTCGGTCAAATCGGCGCGAACGATACGGATATCAACAATCGCAACACCACGGTCGGTCATGTCTGCGTTCACGCGGTTTTTGATTTCTTCCATAACGGCGTTCCGTTTTGTGGACAGCAGGTCGCGCAGGGTTGTTTTACCCAACACGTCGCGTGTTGCGCCGCTCATGACGTTACGAATACGCTGGTTCGCACCTTCTTCGGTCACCATACGTTGCAAGAACAACAACGGATCAACGATTTTATAACGGGCGAACACATCGACATTGATCGGCTCACCGCTGACATCTGCGACCAGTTGTTCAACGGCCAGTTTTTCCTCATCGGACATGCCATCGCTCATCAGGCTTTGTGTGCGGGTTTTGTCGGATGACAAGTTCATGCGCTCAGTCGCTGGATCAACGCTCAAAATACGCTTGTCGAAATAACGTACGTTTTGAATCAGTGGCATGTGGAAATAAAGACCTGCCTTATCGATTTGCTCAACCGGTTTCCCGAATTGCAAAACGATGGCATGTTCAATTTCGCGGACTGTGAAGACCGACATGGACAGGCCAATGGCCACCACACCAGCAACGATAAGACCGGCAGTACCCAATAATTTATTTGATGCGTTCATGGTTCTGAAATCTCTCTTCTTAACGGCCCAATTGGCCGGTGATGTTTTGTGCCTGGTTTGGTGAAGATTGTGGCGCAGAGGATGGTGTGCCCGCCGCAGGTTTCAGCTCGTTCAGGGGCATGTATGGAACAACGCCGCTGCCCGATGCCTTTTCATCGATGATGATTTTCTGCGCAATCTTCAGCACATCTTCCATTGTTTCCAGATAAAGCCGTGTGCGTGTCACATCCTTGCCCCCGACATAGGCGGAATAGATCGAGTTAAAACGATCGGCATCACCCTTTGCCTTGGCGACTTGGGCTTCCTTGTAACCTTCGGCTTCTTGCAGGATTTTAATCGCTTCCCCGCGCGCCTTTGGAACAATGTCATTGGCGTAAATATTGGCTTCGTTCTGGAACCGCTCGGCATCCTGCTGTGCGGCGACAACGTCTTCATACGCTTCGATGACGTCCGGGTGCACAACGGCTTCTTGAATGACGACGCCCAGAATGCTGATACCGGCTTTATAATTGTCCAGTGTATCTTGCATGATCTTCTTGGCGTTTTCGGCCACGCCAGTACGGTTACCGGTGATGATCGGTTGCAACTTTGTTTGACCAACCACTTCACGAATGGCGCTTTCTGCCACTTTCTTGATGGTTTGTTCCTGGTCCATGATGTTGAACAAATAATCACGGGCGTTATCGATGTTCCAGAACACAACCATGTCCAGATCAACAATGTTGGCATCAGCCGTCAGCATCAGGCTTTCTTCGGGAATGTCGCGTTTGCCGGCATTGCGTCCGCCGCCCTCGATAAAGCCGATTTGAATGCGGCGTTCGACAGTGGTGTTGACGATATCAACATTTTGCACTGGCCATGGAATACGGTAGCCAAGGCCCGGATCGCTCTGGGTTTTAGTCCAGGCACCGAATTGGGTGATGACGGCGTTTTCGCCCGGCTTGACCAGATAAAACCCGGATGACAGCCACAAGGCTACGCCCGCAACAGCGACCAGGCCGATAAATTTCCCCGGACCAAACCCGCCCGGCAGGGCCGCGCGCAGTCTTTCTTGTGCTTTTCTCAGCATTTCGTCGATATCCGGGGGCAGATCGCCACCTGAACCGCCATTGCCGCCGCCAGATCCACCTGATCCGCCGGGTGGGGTGCCCCATGGGCCACGATTGCCTTCGGAAGGTTTGCGGCCCCATGGATTCTTGTTGTTGTCACCAACCATCGTCTTGATCCTGCATGTAAATGTAAAAAAAGCTGGCTAACTTTAGCGTTTCTGCGATAGAAAGCAACCGAAAGCGGCCCCTAAAGAGAGAGTTTATCGCCATGGCCTTTACCATATCCGACACAGAAATTATGGCTGCTTTGTCACGGGTCAAGGACCCGGTGACGGGTCTGGACATTGTGTCCTCAGAAATGGTCACAGGACTTCAAACTGAACGCGGCGAAGTGACGTTTTTGCTGGTGATTGACCCCAAACACGGGGCGGAGATGGAGCCCCTGCGTCAGGCCGCTGAAAGCGCCGTGATGGGCTTGCCCGGAATCCGGAAAGTCACCGCAATTTTGACGGCGGAACGTTCCAGCGCAAACCAGAATCAAAACACGGTCGAGCATGGCCCTGTCATCGGTGGAATCGGTGGCGGCAAACGCGCGCCCCAACAATTACGGGAAATGCCTGCTGTGCGTCACATCATTGCCGTGGCATCGGGGAAGGGCGGGGTCGGCAAATCCACCGTTTCCGTCAATCTGGCGCTGTCTTTGCGCCGCATGGGTTATTCCGTTGGTTTGATGGATGCCGATATTTATGGCCCGTCCATCCCGCGCATGCTGAACCTGAAAGAAAAACCAGTCGTCGGCGATAACAAAAAACTGATCCCCGTTTCCACCTATGGCATCAAAGTTATGTCGATGGGCTTCATGGTTGATGAAGCCGCACCGATGATCTGGCGCGGCCCGATGATCCAATCCGCCGTGCGTCAATTTTTAGAAGATGTCGATTGGTCAGATAATGGCGCACCACTCGATGTTCTGGTTGTTGATATGCCGCCCGGCACAGGCGACGCGCAATTAACACTGGTGCAAAAAGTTCCATTGTCCGGTGCCGTGATTGTTTCCACACCGCAAGACATTGCCCTGATTGATGCCCGCAAGGGTCTGGCCATGTTCCAACGCACCGATGTCCCAATTCTGGGCATCGTTGAAAACATGTCCTATTTCTGCTGCCCGCAATGTGGCTCCCGTTCCGAAATCTTCGGTCATGGCGGCGCACGCGCCGAGGCAGAAAAACTGAACGTGCCGTTCCTTGGCGAAATACCGCTGCACCCGCTGATCCGCAGCCTATCAGACGCCGGAACCCCCGTCGTTGTTGAACGCCCGGACAGTCACGAAGCGAAGCCATATATTGAAATGGCGGCGAAGGTTGCTGAAGTTCTAAAGCGCAAAGCTGTCGCTTAAAAATATATAAGGGAAAAGTTTGAAGGGGATTTTAAGGGGGCAATCGCCCCCTTAACCCTGTTACTATTTCTTTCTATCAAACACTTTGATGTCGTAAGGAACGGGATCAGTGAAATGCTGGCTCGATGTTTCGGTCCATTCGGTTTCATCGAAATCCGGGAAGTACGCATCACCTTCGAATGTTTCATCGATGACTGTCAAATATAGGCGGTCGGTTTGCGGCAGGGCGGCGGTATAGATCTGTCCGCCGCCGATGATGAATATTTCATCGACGGAATCAGCCAGCGCAATGGCGGTGGCGCGTTCAATGGCTTTTTCCAGTGTATCAACGGCGAAGACATCACCCTTAATATCATCCGGGTTACGGCTGATGACGATATTGATGCGGCCGGGCAAAGGTTGTCCCAGAGATTCATAGGTCTTGCGGCCCATGATAACCGGTTTGCCAAAGGTGATGCGTTTGAAATATTTAAAATCTTCCGGGATGTGCCATGGCAGGGCATTATCGCGGCCAATAACGCGGTTTTTCGACATAGCGGCGATGGCAGAAATACGAATGGTCATTTTCTTTTATACCGCAACGGCTGCTTTGATGTGGGGGTGCGCCTGATAACCGACCAGTTCAAAATCTTCGAATTTGAAATCAAACAAATTGGTGACATGCGGGTTCAGATGCATTTCCGGCAAAGCGTAAAATTCACGGGAAAGCTGCTCCCGCGCCTGATCTAGATGGTTGGTGTATAGATGCGCATCACCGAATGTATGAATGAACTCACCCGGTTTCAAACCACTGACCTGCGCCAGCATCAAGGTCAGCAGCGCATAGGATGCAATGTTAAACGGCACGCCCAGAAAAATATCCGCACTGCGTTGATACAGTTGGCAAGACAATTTCCCATCCGCGACATAGAACTGGAATAAACAATGGCAAGGTGGCAAAGCCATCTTGCCAATTTCTGCCACGTTCCATGCGGATACGATCAGGCGGCGGGAATCCGGGTTTGTTTTTAACTGGTGGACCAGATTTGAAATCTGGTCGATGTGATGACCGTCTGGTGTGGGCCAGCTTCGCCATTGGTGGCCATAGACAGGGCCCAGTTCGCCGTTTTCATCGGCCCATTCATCCCAGATCTTCACGCCATTTTCTTGTAAATATTTGACATTGGTGTCGCCCTTCAAGAACCACAGCAATTCATGGATGATGGATTTCAAATGCAGCTTTTTCGTCGTGACGACCGGAAAGCCTTCCGAGAGGTCAAAACGCATCTGGTGGCCAAAGACGCTCAAGGTGCCTGTGCCTGTGCGGTCTTCTTTCTTGGTTCCTGTTTCAAGAACGCGGCGCATCAGGTCATGGTATTGCTGCATGAAAATATCCTTGGGGGAATCGGTGTCTTTTTTAAAGATGGAGCCTATGCAACAGAATCGCAAGGCTCCAGCCCGTTTCCGGGCTGGAATCATGGGGACAAACGCAGCTGTCAGATTACAGTTTCAGGTAAGGCAGTGCCGGGTTCGGGCGCAGGGCGGACAGATCAGGCAATTCTTCCTGTGACCATGCCAGACCGAAATCTTTGTGTTGCTGGGCATAGGCGGCTGCAATTTCATGCAGGGGGATTTGTGCGCCCTGTGTTAGGCCAGCGGATTGTGGTAGGTCGAGTGTCCGGGTTTCACCCTGTGTCATATGAACATAGACCACGTCGATATCCATAAACAGCGGTGTCGCTTCATTGGCCTTACAGTTAAAGGTCGCGCGCAGCATACCGGGCGTGGCGGTTGGGGCGATGTTTTCGACGATAATCATGGCTTCAGTCCTGTCTTGATGGGGATGTTCTTGCACCATGTAAAACAGAGCGATTGAGAATGCAAATGATTCTTAATTGGGTGGGGCTTATTTACTTTTTCATAACCTATTTTTCGTAAGCTGGGTCCATGTTGAGCTGAGTATGGAGTAACTGGTGACGATTTTAGACACGTTCTTACAATCTTTTACGGTGTATTACGGCCTTGATTGGGTCGCCCTGATGGCGGGGGTTTGTGGGTCTTATTTGATGACCAACCGGAACCGTCTGGGGTTTTTAATGACCGGAATTGGCTGTGTGTCTGGGTTTGCGGTTGCCATGATCTCGGGTCAGTTTGGCTTTGTCGCCTATAACGCCATTTTGATGGTGCTGATGGTGCGCGGATTTATGCTGTGGGGGCCGTCTTATGGTCGCACACCCGAAGCCGCCGAATAGCAAATTCATTGAAAATCTACGTCTTTGCGCTATAATCATTATTGCCGGGTTCGCCCGGAGATGATGCTGAACGTGATTCAGAATAGACGTCGTGGACCCGGGGGCAGTGCCCGGCGGCTCCACCAGAGCCCGGAAGAGGCGGTTGCTTTTTCCGGTTTGTGGCGGGGCCGAAACAGGATCGACACGCGTGGTAAAGGGAAAGCTTGTATCCGTTGTGGTTCGTCGTTATCGGGCCATCATTTATATTTGCAAACGACAACTCCGTCGTAGCGAATGATAACAACCAAGCGGTTGGTATCGCTATTGCTGCTTAGTAATAAGCAACTGTAGTTAGTAGCTGCAAATCAATCCCTACCGTCTAGACAACGGTAGGTGGGGCCCGGGCCGGGCCTCGCAACAGAACCGGCCCACTTTTATTTTTTGATCCTTTGCTTTTTCTTTCTCCAGCCCGGCGATTTTCCCCCTATGACCATAGAATGGACCCTGCGGAAAACCGCATATCTGGCAGCGACCTTATGGGCCGCTTCTTTTTTTCTCAGCCTTCATTTTTTTGAGCCTGCGGAAATTGAGCGTCTGTTTGTAGCGTTGCTCGGGTTTGCAGGTTTGGCGATTTTAGTCGCCGCCGGGGGGGATTTACCCGCGCGCGTTGTGATCGCGCCGCGCCTTGCCTTGTTGACGGTTTTATTGGGGCTTTTGGCAGTGGTCAGCGCTGCATGGTCGGTGGCACCCCCGCTCAGTTTGTTGCATCTGGGTGGATTCTTGTTATTGCCGGTCACGATCCTCGCATTGCTTTTTGCGCGCCCTGATATTCGTGATGATTTTTTAAAATCTGTGGCTTGGTTATGTGGTGCTGTGATTACGGGCATTTCAATCTGGGCGTTGGTTCAAGTTTTCCTGTTGCCCGAATTTTTGGTGAGCGGACAGGTGCGCCACCCGTTCCCGAATCCAAACGCCTATGCCGCGATGCTGGCGCTGTCGTTTTTTATGGCGCTGGGGCTTTACATTAAAACGGATGACGTCCTGCGTGGCCGCGCATTGTGGGTCATAATGTTTTTTGCCTTATGTGCCTTTGCCGCCATCGCGGGGAAGGCTGCAACGCTGGGGCTGGTCACCGGATGCGCCTTGCTGGTGCTCTTGACGGGACGGTTCTTTTTGCCGTCACGCTGGAAGCCGCTTTTGTGTCTTGCTGTGCTCGTTCTGGCCGTTGGATTTGTTATGTCGTTACTGCCCAATAAGACGGATTCTGTGTCTGCTGTTTTTGGTATGTTGACGGGTGGAACGGGGTCCATTGAAAACCGCATTGATATCTGGCATTCGGCCTTGCAATTAGTTGCGGCCCATCCATGGTTGGGGACAGGGTATAGAACATTCGCCCTGATGTATCCTTCCGTGCAATCGCCGGATGATATTTATTCCAGTGGCATGATGGTTCATATGGACCCGCTGCAGTTCTGGGTCGAAATCGGTGTTCTGGGGCCGGTTCTCTTTTATGCCATTGGTCTTGGGGCGGCATGGCGGTTTTTATCGAGTTACCGCGTAAACATGGCCGGCAATCCACGTCAGGGCGTTTTTGTGCTGGCCTTGTTTTTGGGATGTGGGGCGTTTATCGCCCATAGCCACGTTGATTTCCTGCTCTATACCCAGCCCGTGATGATGATTTTTGCCCTCGCGTTTTCTCTTTTGCTGTTGAACACAGAAAAATCTGAAAGCACTGTGCCGGCAACGCCCTTCGCCTTTATGGCACCGTGGCCGAAGGAATTGCGTTTGTTCGCCCTTTTTGCGCCGGTGCTGGCTATTCTATGCCTGCATGTGCCGTTGATGATGGGTGAATATTATACAGGCCGGGCAACAAAGCACATTGCGCAAGAGGATATGGATGGTTTTGCCAAGGCTGTGAATACGGCCAACAAGGTTGATATGGGCTGGGGCGCCCGCCCCTATATGATGGCAACCACAATTCCCATGGGAATTGTTAAAGCGCGGATGCCGCTCATTCCACCAGAAGAACAAAGGGTGTTGTTTGAGCAGGTGGATAGTCTGACCACGAAAGCCCTTGCGCGGAATAGCCGCCTTCCGGCTGTATGGTATCAACGCGGTGACATGCTACTGCATTTATCGCCCAGTGTTGTGCCGGATGACTATTACAGTGCTGAGGATTGTTTTTTGAAAGCGCTGGAGATCAGCCCGCTGCATTTGCCATCGCGCATGGCCCTGGCAAATATCTACCGGGATGCGGGCCGTTCTGCTGATGAATATGCGGTCCTGATGGCTGGGGTGGGGTGGCCTTATCCGGCCTTTGATCCGGAGGAATTGTTCGCGCGCGCGGAAACACTGGCGCAAACGCAAAGCCCTCCCGATCAGCGCGAAGCTGACCTTGCCAGAATCCAAAAATTTCAAACTTTGCATATAAACCGCGTCGGCGGTGCCAAAAGCTGGCAGGCCGCCCGCGACCGCGCTGCCAAAGCCCTGCCCTTTGCCCCGTAAACCGCGGATTTGCTGGTTTTGTCCACAGTTAACTGATGAGGGGTTCACTGTGCCCTATAGCCACGGGAATCCGGATATGCGACATAAGAGGTATCTGATTCGCCATTCCGGCGGGGGCATCAATATTCCGCCCAATTTTCCATCTTGTTTCATCCCGAACAATCTGCAACTGATAAAGACATGAGCAATCAAGACGTTCTTCGTTACGACAAAATGGTTGAAGGTGCCCTGCGCGGAGTCGTCCGTCAGGCTATCAAAGAAGTCATGGCTGATGGCCTGCCTGGTGATCACCATTTTTACATCACCTTCATGACCGATTATCCGGGCGTGAAGATCCCTGACTATCTGCGCGAGCGTTATCCGGGTGAAATGACCATCGTCCTGCAATACCAGTTCTATGATCTGAGTGTTGATGAGGAAAAGATGGGCGTGGTCCTGTCGTTCAACAATGTTCCGGAACAACTGGTTGTGCCATTGGCCGCGATCAGCATCTTCGCTGACCCGTCCGTCAATTTTGCCCTGCAATTCCAACCTTTGGGCGATGATGATGGCCCGGATGGTTTTGATCCTGAAGATCTTGGCTTCGATGAAGATGAAGACAAGGCCAAGGGCAAAAAGGGCAAGGGCGAAAAAACCGGTGAGGTTGTATCCCTCGATCAGTTCCGTAAGAAGGACTAATCCTCTTTTTCCGTTCGGTTTAAGGTCTAATCATGTCCAATGATGCGGTTTACTGGAACCCTGAGGTTAATCCCGATCAGGAGCCACGCCGCATCATGATTGAACGCGGCGTGTGGATTGATCCCGCGCGCGCTGATCGTAAAGTTCCCTATAAAGTCTATTATCCGGCAGATGGGGATGAAACCCCGGTGCCGGTTATTCTCTGGTCCCATGGTCTGGGCGGCAGCCGCGATGGCGGCGGGTTTATCAGCCGCTTTATTGCGTCCCACGGTTATGTGGTGGTCCATGTCCAGCATGTCGGAACCGATTCATCCCTGTGGGAAGGAAACCCTGGCCATCCTTGGGACGCCATTCGTGCCACGAAGATTCCACGCAAGGCCGTTTTGAATCGCTACCGTGATATTCCTTTCGTGCTGGAAGCCTTAAAAATGCTGGCCAAGACCAACACGTTGATCGGGGCGCAGATGGATTTTTCGCGCATGGGTATGTCCGGGCATTCTTTCGGGGCGGGGACCACGCAAATCATGGCGGGGCAAAAATTGGGGTATGGGCGGCGGCAATATTGCCTGCACCAGCCGGAGTTTAAATCCGGCATACTGTATAGCCCCGTGCCCAGCTATAACCGCAAAGATTCTCCGCGCAGTATCTATGGCGATATGACCTTGCCGTTGTTCCATATGACCGGCACGGCTGATACTAGCCCCGTTGAAGGTTTCCCCTACACCAGACGGGTTGAGGTTTTTGAGGCCGCCGGGTCCCCGGACCAGCATTTGATGGTGTTAAAGGATGGCGACCACATGGTTTATAACGGTAGCCGCGGCCAGCTGGGGGATAACCCAAACCGTGCCCGCCATGAAATGCTGATCAAAATTGCGGCCTTGGCCTATTGGGATGCGACCTTAAAGGGCGATAGGTCCGCGCAGGACTGGCTGATTGGTGGTGGTTTTGCGACGCTGATGGGTGAAGACGGGACCTATCGCTTCCGCGCCTGAATTATTTTTAAAAACGAAGGACGCACTAATTGATTTCCTGCCCCCATGCCATACACTTATGCCCATCATGACAGATCTTGCTATCGACATTACCGGCCTGACGAAGCTCTATCCCGCGCAAGGGCGGAAGGAGCCAAAGCTGGCCCTCGACAATGTCGATCTTAAAATTCCCAAGGGGTCAGTTTATGGTTTGCTTGGGCCGAACGGCGCCGGGAAATCCACCCTGATCAACATCATGGCGGGGCTGGTTTTAAAATCGGCGGGCACGGTGAAGATCTGGGACATCGATATGAATGTCGATCCGCGCAACGCGAAATCCGCGATTGGCATCGTGCCACAGGAACTGAATTTTGATCCTTTCTTTTCACCGGAAAAACTGCTGGATATCCAAGCGGGCATGTACGGCGTACCAAAAGCCGAACGCCGCACAAAAGAATTGCTGGAACTGGTCGGATTAAAAGATCACGCCAACGCCTATACCCGCGCGCTTTCCGGTGGGATGCGCCGCCGTTTGATGGTTGCCAAGGCGATGGTGCATTCTCCGCCCATTCTGGTTCTCGATGAACCAACCGCCGGTGTGGATGTAGAGCTGCGCCAGCAGCTTTGGGATAATATCCGTGCTCTCAATAAAACTGGAGTCACCGTTTTGCTGACCACGCATTATCTGCAAGAGGCCGAAGAGATTTGCGACCGGATTGCCATTATCAATCACGGTAAAATCATCGTCGATGATGATAAGGAAAATTTACTGTCCCGGATCGAAGCCAAGGAAATCCATTTCCGCCTCGACCGCGTGGTCGATATCATTCCCGATGCGCTGCGGGCCTTCCACCCGGTACAACAGGGCAAACGGACGCTGGTGGTGCGCTATAGCCCGAATGAGCATCAAGCCGGGGCTGTCATTGCAGCGGTGCAGGCGGCGGGTTACGGAATTGTTGATATTTCGACCGAGGAAAGCAGCCTGGAAGACGTCTTTTTGAAGCTGACACGCGCTGTATAGTTGACATTTCCCATGGTAAAATGGTTACTACAGGCATGGATTCCGTGAAGGTGTTCATACGCGCTCGTAGCTCAGCTGGATAGAGTATTGGTTTCCGAAACCAAGGGTCGCAGGTTCGAGCCCTGCCGGGCGCGCCATTTTCCCTTCAATCTCATTGAACCATACGGTTTTACGGCACCAAGCAGACGCTTTGCTTGCGTCCGCGGCTGTCATATTTGCCTTCGCCCTCGAAATTGATGGTCTTGCCCTTTTGCGTGGAGACCAGCTTGTAATTGGTATTGTTGTCCAGCATATGTTGGTGCAGCATCGCCATGTTGCCAGCCAAGGGTGAATCAAGATCCTCCGGCATTACAAAATCATAACGCTGCGCCAGCAGGCTGTCGAAAATGCCTGATTTATGGCTGGTTTCTTTCTGGTCCATCTTCACGAAGGACAACGGAATAATGGTGCGTCTGTTGCATGCATCATAGGCGCATTGCATGCGATCGGTCTGAATGATTTTTTTCATGAATTTTTGCTGGGACACGGCATCATTGATCAGCCGTGCCATCTCGGATAGCAAGCCATTCATCGTGTCGCGTGTGACTTCATCGCGCTGTTCATCGGCGATTTTTTCCATTGCGCTCATCATGCATTGGCGGGTTGTTTGCGTGCAGTTGGGAAAGCCTTCAATCTCATGGCTCTGGGGGTTTAAAAAGATATCCTGCAGGGCCTTAAAGCGGGCCTTGTCGTTGCTGATTTGCTGAACCAGTGCGAAGGCCAGCGGGCTTGGTTTTTCCTGTAAAATACGCACCTCTGGCAGGGATTTCACCCACCAGGCGGGCGGTGCCTTTGCCTCCGCTAGGGTTGAGCTTTCCGGGTCCTTTTGCAAGGTGCCCATATAGGAAACAACATCCATCATCTTTTCGGAATCCTGCGCCAGATAATAGCTTTCATAAATTGGCAGGGCGACGCTGATTGCTTTTTGCTGGATGACTTGCTTGTCGCTCATGGTTTTCAGGATTTGCAGGGCGGCATCGTTTTGCTGGAATACCTCCAAAACACCGGCCCGCAAAATGGGGCTGGCTGTCGTGCTGTTATCGGCAATCACGTTGTTCAAAAACGCCGCTTCGCGCTCTCCTTTTGCCGTTGCATTGGGCGGCAAACAGGCGCGGAAAGAATTTAAGGCCGGGGCTTCCAGATTAAAGCGGACATTATCGGCTGTTTTGGCAATCTTTTGATTAAGGGTGGTATAGGCCGCCGTGTAATCCCCGCTGCGCACCAGCGCATCGATCTTATATTGATCCAGATTATGCCGCTTCTTCGCGCATTGTTCCATTTGCAACACTTGATCCAGTGCGGCGAAATTGCGTTTGGCTGCGAAACTGCGAATGGCGAATTCGCAATAATTTTCCTGCAGCCACGTTTCATTGATGTATTCGCCTGATACGTCCTGTGTTTCCGGGTCGTGCAGTTTATCGGCCCACGGAACGGAATCCATCCATGCTTTATCTTTTGCTGCGTTTTGGATCATGGCGGTCACACCAGCCAGATCATTCTTGTCTGCCAGCATCAGGATTCTATCAAAATAGGGGCGGCTTAAAATGCGACGGTCACGCACAAATTTAATTTTATATAAATGCTCTTCACCCTTGGCGATATTGCCTTCAGCAAAGAAATACCGCGCCAGAATCAAATGTGCCTTCACCGGAATCCACGGCTCAATCGCGGACTTGCTGCTATCGGCGAAATCGAGATCAGTTTCAATGGCGGTGATGATATCGGGCTGTTGTTCTTGCGCATCGCTGATGGGGGTTTGCGCGCTGATCACAACAAGGAATGCCGCAATGAAAAGGAAATGTTTCTGTATGCTCATCATCAAACTCTACCGCTCGAATGGGTCGGGTGAATCGTGGTGTAGCAATCATACAGCAAGATTGCGGTTGGTGCGGCGTGCAAAACGGCGCAAATCTATTTACATATCGCAACCGATTGCGGCGAGTGCGCACAGAGTTATATTTCCATATTTTTTATCGACAAAAACCCCCGTTTTCGCAAGGTTGGATTTTCCGAAGTTCGGGATTTTCCCGTCGGCGGAATTCCGCCAATCCAAGTTTTTTTTTAGGAAAAGCGCGGTTATAAACAGGTTTGCATGTGGGGGCGCAGCATATTATGGGATCATTTCTGTGTTGACATAGCACACCGTTGTGCCGTAACACAGATTTCTATCCAAATAATTAATAACCGTATCCGTAAGCGATACATAGCTGAAATAGGGAATGCCATGTCAAATATGCAAAATAGTGCCTTGTCTGTATTCGATGAATACAAGGAAGAAGTTACAGCTCGCGAAGCTGAAGTGATGACCCTTCAGGAATACATCCTGCTGTGCAAAAACGACAAGGCTGCATATGCAACCGCTGCTGAGCGCCTGTTGTCTGCTATCGGCGAACCAGAAGAAGTCGATACCCGCAACGATCCAAAATTGTCCCGCGTGTTCTCCAACCGCAAAATCATGCGCTACCCAGCGTTCGCTGATTTCTTCGACGCTGAAGAAACAGTCATGACGGTTGTGAACCACCTGCGCGCTGCTGCTCAGGGTCTGGAAGAAAAGAAACAGGTTCTGTATTTACTCGGCCCAGTCGGCGGCGGTAAATCTTCCGTTGCTGAGCGTCTGAAAGAACTGATGGAAGTTAACCCAATCTATGTTCTTCAGTACAAAGGCGAGAATGGCGTTGAGATCTCCCCGATCAAGGAAAGCCCATTGGCGCTGGTCCGTGAAGTGTTCAAGGCCCGTAAAAAAGAAGAACAACTGACAACCGAATTCGGCATCGAATCCCGCCGTTTGAAGGTGCCATTGTCCCCATGGGCACTGAAGCGTCTGGAAGAGTCAAAAGGCGATCTGAGCAAATTCAGCGTTGTCAAAATGTACCCATCCATTTCCAAACAAATCGCGATTTCCAAAACGGAACCAGGCGACGAAAACAACCAGGATATTTCCGCATTGGTTGGTAAAGTTGACATCCGTAAATTGGAAGAATTTCCGCAAGACGACACTGATGCATACGGCTACTCCGGTGGTCTGTGCCAGGCGAACCAAGGTCTGATGGAATTCGTTGAGATGTTCAAGGCTCCGATCAAGGTTTTGCACCCGCTGCTGACCGCGACACAGGAAGGTAACTTCAAAGGGACTGAATCCATCGGGAACATTCCATTTGATGGCCTGATCCTTGCGCACTCGAACGAAAGCGAATGGAACACATTCAAAAACAACAAGAACAACGAAGCGTTCTTGGACCGTGTGAACATCGTAAAAGTTCCTTACTCCCTGCGCGTCACGGAAGAAGAGAAAATTTACGAAAAAATGCTGAACAGCAGCTCCTTGAAGGATGCTCCACGTGCCCCCGGTACATTGAAAATGGCGGCTGAATGGTCAGTTCTGACCCGTTTGGTTCAGCCAGAAGACAACACCAGCCTGGTCAGCAAAATGCGCGTTTATGACGGTGTGGATATGTCCGAAGCTGATCCTAAATCGCACACATTGAAAGCGTATCACGATGAAGCACAAGACAAAGAAGAAGGCATGTCCGGGTCATCCACTCGTTTCATGTTCAAAACCTTGTCCCGCGTCTTCAACCTGACAGCTGGCCATTCGAATGGCGAGATTGCAGCGGATCCGCTGAAACTGATGCACGTTCTGGAACAGCGTATTATTGATGAGCAATTGCCAAAACCAGTTGAAGAGAAATATCTGGGCTTCATCAATGAGCACATGCGCAAGAGCTACTTCCAGTTCCTGGGCGGCGAGATCAAGGATGCGTTCATGGAAAACTCCAAGGAGTTCGGCCAGCACGTGTTTGACCGCTATGTTCTGCACGCTGATATGTGGATCCAAGGTTCTGATTACCTCGATCCGGATACAGGCATCCGTTACGACAAAGCGGCCTTGGAAGCTGAATTGGCGAAACTGGAAAAGCCAGCCGGCATTGTAAACGGCAAGGATTTCCGTAATGAAGTTGTTAACTTCGTTCTGCGGGCCCGTGCTAAAAACAACGGTGCGAACCCAGACTGGACCTCGTATGAGAAATTCAAGACCGTTATTCAGAAAACCCTGAATACAAACTTGAAAGATCTCCTGCCAGTGATCTCGTTCGGTAAGCAAAAGAACAGCGAAGACGAAAAACGCCACAACGATTTCGTTCAGGGCATGGTTCGTCGCGGTTATACCGAGAAACAAGTTCGTACCTTGTCTGAGTGGTACGACAAGATGGCTCCAAAAATGTAATTTGGGTGCGTCTTTAAATATTCAGACTGCTCGCCACCCTTCCGGCGGCGGGCAGTCTGTCTTTAAAGGGCAAAGGTAGAAATATTGGCGCAGGCACAAGGATTTGTTGCTTAACCCCGATAATTTGCTTACCTTCATAGACGTTCAAAAAATAAAAAGATTATCTGTAAGGGGAGGTCATTTATGACCGTAGTTAATGATACGCGTCGTGATTCAACCGTCGATAACACGGGCAGCCGTCGTAAGTTCATGGATCGCTATCGCGGACAAATCCGCAAGGCGGTAGAGCGCGCAATCGAAAATACCGACATTGAAAACATCGGGTCCGAAGGGATCGATGTGGTCATTCCAAAACGCGACATCAGCGAACCATCCATTCACCATGGCAAGGGCGGCGTGACTGATCGCGTTCTTCCTGGGAACAAAGAATATTATGCCGGTGATCGTCTCGGTCGTCCAAAGGGCGGCGGTGGCGGCGGTAACGGCTCAGGCGCTGGCCAAGATGGCGGCGGTGAAGATGATTTCATCTATCAAATGTCCGCAGAAGAAGTTGAAAACTTCATCTTCCAGGATCTTGAACTGCCGAACATGACAAAGCGTGCTGTAACTGAATCAAAGCAGACAAAGCCAAAACGCTCTGGCCATTCATCCAGTGGTACAGAACAGGACCGTGATTTTGTTCGTTCCAAAAAAGAAAAGCTGAAGCGCATGGTCGCCAGCATTGGGCCGATGAACGAAAAAATCCTCGTTTTGCTCCAGGAAAAACGCGATATTTTGGCAAACGCAACGGGTCCGTCTATGCCGGAACCAAAGAAGGGCTGGGTTCCGCGCAAGATTCA
The DNA here is from genome assembly GCA_002423285.1 of Micavibrio sp. UBA6139. Classification (GTDB taxonomy): domain Bacteria; phylum Pseudomonadota; class Alphaproteobacteria; order Micavibrionales; family Micavibrionaceae; genus Micavibrio. Next base: position 20,568 of record DIVF01000026.1, read on the forward strand.
AATCCGCAACCTGATGGCATCGATCGAAATATTGATGGATCAGAACTGGGGCCTGTTGAATGATGCGTCCAAGGCACGTCTTGATGCGCTTGATGATGAAATCGAAGCAATCGAAAAACGCAAAACATTGGTTCCGGTTTTCAACGAAACCACGGATAGCCGTTATCGTAACCGCGTTCAAAAACCAGTGCCGATTTCAAAGGCTGTCATGTTCTGCGTGATGGACGTTTCTGGTTCGATGGATCAGGAAACAAAAAACAACGCAAAATTATTCTACAGTCTGTTGTACCGCTTCTTGAAGCGTCACTACGAAAAAACCGAAGTCGTCTTTATTCGTCACCATACCGAAGCCGATGAAGTCGATGAGCAAACATTCTTCTATGACCGCACCACCGGTGGGACGATCGTTTCTACGGCGCTGGAGAAAATGAAAGAAGTGATGCAGGAGCGTTATCCTGAAGCCGAATGGAACATCTATGGTGCGCAAGCGTCCGATGGCGATAACTGGGACAGCGATAATCCGAAATGCGATAAATTGCTGCGTGAAATTCTGCCAAAGGTTCAAGGTTATTTCTACACGGAAATCACCAAGGGCCCATCGCAGAGCCTGTGGAGGACTTATGAGAAGCTGGCCGCACAATTCCAGGATCGTTTCTGGATGGCCAACATCAAGGAACGCCGTCAAGTTGCAACCGTCTTCCGCGAATTCTTTAAGAAGCGTGTCGGCGAAACAACGGCACCGTCCAGTCTGGCCTACACACCATCGGGTCCGAACTAATTAAAATTTGCGTATTTGTTGAAAGTGCATAAGGAAAAAGCGCTATGACAGAAAATAACAGGGACTATAAACAAGAACTCGAAGATTTGTTCTCATGCTATGTGCATGGGCGCAACACGCTGATCAATGTGAAACATTGGAGCGAGGACGTCGAGATCAAGCCGGAATTTGCACATCGTAAAGATCTGCCAACGTCGTTTCTTGCGTTGCAGGACGAGGCTTGCCGCATCATTGCGCATAACAAGTACGGTCTGGACACCTATGACAACATCATCCAGATCATCAGCGCCGAACAAATGCGCGACGCCTATGCCAAAAACGGCATGCCGGTCAGCTATGATCACTGGTCCTTTGGTAAGAACCTGATTCAAATGGATCAGGCCTATAGCAAGGGTCAAATGGGTCTGGCCTATGAAATTGTCATTAACACTAACCCGTCAATCGCGTACTGCATGGAAACAAACTCCAAAACCATGCAAATGCTGGTGACGGCGCATGCCAGCTATGGCCACAATTCGTTCTTCAAGGGGAACCATCTGTTCCGCCAGTTTACAGAGGCCGATAACATTATCGAAGATCTGAAACGCTTGAAGCGTAGCGTTGAGGTTTGCGAACAAAAATTTGGCGAAGATGAAACATCGCATTTGATCGATGCTTGCCACGCTTTGCAATATCACAGCGTCAACCGCTACACCCGCCCGAAACGCCGCACACCGGAAGAAGATGCCGCTTTGCGCACCAAGGTGCGTGAAGAAGATCGTTTGGCCTATGATGATTTCATGAGCCGCACGACAGGTTCGTTCAACAAGGCGGCTGTGGGCGCAAACGATAATGCACCGCCTTCGGTGATTAAGTTTGACGAAGAAAACCTGCTCGGCTTTATCGCTGCCTATGCACCGCATATGGAAGAAGAAAAACGTGAAGTGATCCGCAATTTCTGCGTCAAGACACAGTATTTCTATCCGCAAATGCAAACACAGCTGATGAACGAAGGCTGGGCCAGCTTCTGGCACCACACGATTCTAACGGATCTGTATGATGAAGACATCATCAGTGAAGGCATGATGCTCGAAGTTCTGACCTCGCATTCCGGTGTTATTTTCCAGCCAGAATTCGATAGCCCATATTTCAGCGGCAGCATGAATCCTTATGCGCTGGGTATCGCCATGTATCAGGATATCAAACGCATTTGCCTTGAACCGACAGACGAAGATCGCAAATGGTTCCCGCACTTTGCCGGGAATCCAGACTGGGTTTCTGTCTTGAAGGGCGCAATGGAAGATTACAAGGATGAATCCTTCGTCGCACAATTCCTGTCACCAAAAGTGATGCGTGATTTCCGTCTGTTTGCCTATCACGATGACGATTGGGAGTCGGAAATCGAAATCAGCGCAATTCACAATGACACCGGTTATGAAGAAGTCCGCCGCGTTCTGGCGAGTTCCTATGATCTGGGCACAAAAATGCCAAACCTGCGCGTGGCCGGTTACGATTATCGTGGCGATCGCAGCTTGATCATGGAACATCAGGTTTACAACCGTAAGCCATTAGATGAACGCGACATGCCAGAAGTGCTGAAGCATATCCATTATCTGTGGAAGCATCCGGTTATTCTCAATGACATTGATCCGGAAACCGGGGAAATTGAAGACACCTTGGTTTGCCCGCCAAAGCCTGTCCTGCAGACACAGCATCTCGGCCCATCGGCACGCCGCAATCCGTAAGACTGGATTGTGATAGAATTAAAAAGACCCCGGATAAATATGTCCGGGGTCTTTTTTTATGCTTGCTGGGGAACTGAGAATTTCTTCAGCGTGTCATGCTGCCGTTTTTCAAGCGCAGCCAGATCAAAATCGGTGATCATTTCATTAAATACGCGGTACCAGTTGATTTCTGCCTTCAAATGCAAGAAGACCGATCCCAAACCTAAGGCGGCGCGGTCCATAAAGACAAATTCACTTGGGACGGTAATGCTACCCGATTCACGCAGTTTTTCATGAACCCTTTGTGCTGTTTCGCGGCCATAGACACCCTTGGTCACTTCACCAATCGGGCGGATACGATCTTCCATCAACGGGCCATAGAGGAACCGCGCCCAGATATTCAGGGTTTCAATCTGTTCCTTATTCAGGTTCTTGAAGCCCCATGTCTCATAGGCGTGCACGGATCGTTCAATATCGTCATTCATCAGGGAATGATAAAGATCAATCACCCCACCAATGAACCGCGCCGGGAAAACGCGCACGCACCCAAAATCAAGAAGGTTCATCTGACCTTGCTTGTTGATGCTGTAATTTCCCGGATGCGGGTCGCCATGAATGACGCCGTAATAATAAAGCGGCACATACCATGCACGGAACATGGTGTGGGCGATGTGGTTGCGCTCCTCCAACGGGGAACCCACATAATTCATGATCTTGTCACCGTCCAGCCAGGTGCTGGACAGCAGGCGTTTGGTGGACAGATTATCAATCACGGTTGGAACGCGGATATGCGTTTCATCCTTTAAAATATGGCCATAAAGTCGTGTGTGGCGGGCTTCCAGATCGTAATCCAGCTCCTCCATCAAACGGCTGTTCAGTTCCTTATGGATCAGCTTGGTCGAGATTGATTTATCGTATTTTTCGTACAGGGAGAAAATCAGCTTCAACTGGCCCATATCCGCCTCAATCGCTGACATCATGTCCGGGTATTGCAGTTTACAGGCAATGTCGATGCCATCATGCGTCACGGCGCGGTGCACCTGACCCAAACTGGCGGCGGCGGCGGCTTCGTGTTCAAAGGATTTAAATTTGCTTTCCCAGTCCGGGCCCAGCTCCGCCTTCATGCGGCGCTTCACAAAGGGCCAGCCCATTGACGGGGCGTTGGACTGTAATTGTTGCAAGGCTTGCACGTATTCTGGCGGCAGGGCTTCGGGGATGGTTGCCAGAATCTGACCGACCTTCATTAAGGGGCCTTTGAGACTGCCCAGTGATGCCAGCAATTCCTGTGCGTGCTTATCACGGTCCACGCTCAGGCCCAGATAACGCTCCCCCGCCAGCTTTGTGGCCAGACCCGCCATCGCCCCGGAAACCCGGACATAACGCGCTGCACGCCCACCGGCGGTGCTGCCTTCGGTGATTTTGGCTGTCACCTTGGGTGCTGGGGCCACGGCGGGCTTAACCGGCTTGGGGCTTACGGTTTTCTTTGGTTTCTGTTGTTTTGGTTTTTCTGTCATCGTGGTAAGAAAGATGGACGGATTGACGAAAAAGTCCAGTCTGAAATGACCCGTTTTTATGAAATTATCTCTTATCTTAAATAGGCATGTGGCCAACACCATGACCCAAAACCCTTCTGAGGCGATCCGCGATGAATTACTGGCTCAGGCGCTGCCTGATGTCGTGTTCGATGGCTGGACATGGGATGTGGTGGAACAGGCGGCGCTGAAGGCGGGCTATGATAAGACCATGGCGCGGGCTGTATTCCCCGGCGGCTTGTCGGAATTTGTATCGCATCTCTCCGACTGGGCGGATCGTCAGATGCTGGAAAAACTCGCCCATGTTGATATTTCCGCCATGCGAGTGCGCGACCGGATTCATCTGGGGGTCATGACGCGCCTTGATGTGCTGGCACCGTGGCGTGAGCCGGTGCGCCGCGCGATGACCTATTGGACGGTTCCAACCCGCAGCCTTTTGGCGGCGCGCTCCGTCTGGCGCAGCGCCGACCGCATCTGGATCTGGGCGGGGGATACGGCCACAGATTATAATCATTATACCAAGCGCGGGCTTTTGAGCGGTGTCATCAGCGCAACGACATTGGCGTGGTTAAATGATGATAACAGCGACCCGGAAAAGGTTTCCGCATTTTTGGACCGCCGCCTTGACCATGTTTTGAAACTGGGCCGTGCGCTCGGGCGTTTTAAGAAAACTGCATAATCACAGGATAAAACCATGAACCGTTATTTTGCCGTCTGTTTGTTGATTGCTTTTATGTCCTTGGCCAGCCCCGTGATGGCGCAAGAGGCAACTGCACCTGCTGCGGTGCCAGCGGCTGTTGAGCAAGCCACCACACCACCACCCGCAACAACACCTGCACCCGTCGCAGGCCCCGAAGCAGCGGCCCCGGTCATTAAAATGGTCGAGCTTCCCGAAGCCGCTATCACCCCGCCGCCGAAAAAAGAAAAGAACAAGATTTTTATGTTCTTTGATAATTTCTTTTCGAAATTTTCTGGCAAAGTTGAAGCACCTGATCCAAGTGATCGCATGATCGCCCCCTTTGAACCCGACACAGCACTGCTCAGCCCAGCGGAGCGTATTTTGAATCCGTTGCCTGTTAATGCGGCATCATTGGAACGCGCCCACCGCAGCTCCGCCGATCTGGCGGCGTGGTTACAAATGGCCATTCCTGAAACCTTGTCCTTTAACAGCGATAGCTATCAGGAACATCTGACCGTTCTGGGTCGCGGGTTCAGCCCGGCGGCTTTGAGTGAATACAATACCTGGGTTACCGCCACAGGCATTTTGGATGCGCTGAAGGGCAATGCCCTGCAATTAAACGGGTTTGTCACTGATACACCGTTCTTGCTGAATGAGGGTGTGGTTGCCGGGCGCTATCGCTGGTTATTTGAAGTGCCCGTGATGGTCAGCTTCGTTCCGCGCGACACAAAGGATTATCGCGGTAAAGTCGATGTTGAGACACGCCGCTTGATCATTACCTTGCAATTGGGGCGGGTGTTGGTTTCATCCTTGCCGGATAACGTCATGATTGAAACATGGTCGGTCCGCGATAATCTGCGTAAAAACTAAGGGGCTTTCATTGCCATGACACAGCGTTTGATTGCGGATGGTGATCTGCCTGCCTATACGATTTTAAATCAAAATGGTCGGTCACGCTGCATTTTGACCTGCGAACATGCGGGTGTTGCGGTTCCGGCCAGCCTCAATAAACTGGGGTTGGATGATGAGGATTATACGCGCCATTATGCAGTTGATGTCGGCATGGCCCGCGTCACGGAAACATTATCGAATTTGTTGGATGCCCCGGCCATTTTGGGAAATTATTCGCGTCTGGTCGTTGACCTGAACCGCGATGTAAATCACCCGACCGCCTTTGCCGTGCAGGGGGAGGGCAAGCCCATCCCCGGTAATATCAATATGAGCGCAGAAGATCGTGCGGCACGGATCCATGAAATTTATGATCCCTATGAAGGCATGCTTGAATCTATGCTGAACCGTGCAGAAGAAAGCGGGCAACCGCCTGTCGTTTTATCGCTGCATAGTTTCACCCGCCAATTTTATAATTACACCCGTCCATGGCAGGTCGGGTTTTTGTGGACGCATGATTCACGCCTGTCTTACGCGATGATGTCTTACTTTAAGGGGCTGGGCATGGAGGTTGGCGATAACCAGCCCTATGACCACCGTATCCTGCGCGGGTCCTCCATCAACCGCCATGCGGATACACGGCGTTTGTCGAATACGCTGGTCGAAATTCGTAATGATCTGATTTTAAACGATAAATCTGCCGATGAATGGGCGGGATGGATTGCAGATTCCTTGCAAGAAGGGCTGGCGAATCCGGATGTCTGCGCGTATTATGACGGGCCTTTGACAGAATATGATCCTGTGCGTGAGCGGACATATTACGAAGAGCTTATCGAAAAATCCAAACGAGGGGAATGTTATGGCTGACACCAAGACAGCAAATTCTGACACGAGCAATATCAAGGATTTCCCCAGCAAGAGCGAAGCCGATGCACGCCTGCGTTCATTCATTGAGCGTGTTGAGCGTCTGGAGGCCGAAAAGGCTGAACTGGCTGAAGACATCAAGGAAGTTTACGGCGAAGCCAAAGCCAATGGCTATGACCCGAAAATCATGCGCAAGATTGTCAGAATGCGCAAAATGGACGTTGAAAAACGCCGTGAAGAAGAAGCCTTGATCGAAGTGTATCGCAACGCTGTGGGTATGGATTAAATCCTTCACAGCCGCATTCGAACCCGTCACAATAAAGACCGGCCCCGTTCATCGTGTGGCCGGTCTTATTCTTTTGAAGTAAAGGTTTTTCCATGCGCCCCGCCATCACTTTGAACAGGCCTGTTTTGCAAGCGGCCATCATTGCAACTTTGATTTTTGCGGCCTTTTGGTGTGGCGTGTTTTTCCGTGGCTTTGATGAGGTGACATTTGCCCCGGCCTTGTTGTCGATCACCGTGGCGGCGGGGTTGGCATTATTCCCGGTTGGGCAGGCGGGATGGCGTTTTCCAAAGGCACCCGTGGCAATTTTCCTGGGCCTGTTCTGGGCGTGGATGGCGCTCAGCCTGACATGGACCACGGTTCCTTATGTCAGCACCCTATTCTTCATGACGATTGGCACACTGCCATTTTTGTTTTTCACGGTGATGCAGGGGGGCAATGCTGACCGTATTATCGCATGGCTGTGGGGGGCGCTTGGGGCGGCGGCGTATCTGCTGGCGATTTGGGCGTCGCTGCAATTTTTCCTATGGCGTGACATGACAGGTGCGCGCATTCATCACCCGATGTTAAACGCTAATAATCTGGCGGTGATCCTGTCGATGGGTTTCTTCCTGATGCTGTATTATTTCTGCCGCCTGAAAACACTGGGGCAGGTGATTTCTGGTGTGGGCATGGTGTTGATGGTTGTTGGGGTAATGGCCACGCAAAGCCGTGGTGGGAGCCTTGGTGTTGTTGCCGGGTCTGTATTGTTCGCAGTGCTATGCTGGCCGCTCATTCGCCAGAACTGGCGCGAATTTATCATTCTATCTTGTGCCTTTGTTCTGATCATTACGGCGATATCACTGGAAACGATTGCCACACAAGAAGGCCAGTTGCGTCTGGCCGGGGGTGGGGATGCCGGGGCCAGTGTTGAAAACCGCTATATGCTGTGGGGGTCGGCGGTGGCGATGCTGCGCGATCAGATGTCATCCTTGATTGCATTTTTGGGGCCTGGGCTTGGCGTTTTTTATCTCGTCTTCCCGAAATACAGAGATCTGGGTGACATCAGTGACGGATATTTCCTGCATGTGGACCCCATCCAGTTCGGACTGGAAATGAGCCCGATTGCCAGCCTGATCTTCTATACTTTTGGCATCGCGGTGCTGGTGCGCATGATTAATGCGGTTCGGTGCAGTGATCGTAGCAATATTTCAGATCGTATTATTCTGGTAGTCCCATTTTGTGGTCTTTTATCATTGATGATCAATGCCCATGTGAATTTTGACCTGTATATGATTCCAGCCCTGCTGTTTGGGGCGGTGCTTTTAATGATGTGGTATCGCGGCACGGAAAATATTCTGGGCGAAAATCGCTTAACGTTATCGCCCTCGCTGCGCCAACGTCGCCCCGTGAATCTGGTTGTATTGATGCCCGTGTTGGTGGGCTTGTTTGTGCTGCTGCCGGTCTGGGTGGTGCGTGCGGGGATTGCGGTAAAAGATGCGGAAGTTGCCTCCATCGCCCTGCAACAGGGGAATATGGATGCCGCGCGTGATGCTGCCGCTCATGCTATTCGTTATGGCCCGGAATCCTATTACCGAATTTATTATATTGATTCGCTGTGGCGGGGGCGGGTCTTACAGGAATTGTTTTATTCATTGGATGCCAATCAACGCCGCGCCTTGTTTGATGATGCTTTGGCCGCGCTTGACCTGTCGATGAAAAGCAATCCCTATAACGCGCAGGCGATCAGCCACAGGGCCTTATTGCACTATGTAGCCTATCCGCGCCTTGATCCGAATGGTCATGATCGCGCCATTGAAATTTTGCGTCAGGGCTTGAGGATTGATCCGGTGAGCTTTGATCTGCGCATGGGTTTGGCACGGATGCTTGAATTAAAAGGGCAACCCGCACAGGCATTGGCTGTTTTGGAAGAGGGACAAAGATATGCTGTAACACAGCGCTTCGCCCCCCCGGATTATATCCGCATGCAGGCTCAACTGAAACATGCGGCGGGTGATCCCGCCGCGGCCGGAGCTCTGATGCGCAATTGGCAGGCACGCCAGACCTCTATGATTGAAGGCGGGAAAGCACAGGCCAAATTTGGCCTGTGGTTACAGAATAAGATCGATGGGTTATTGCAGCGTTAGCGGACCCGGTACTTGGGGTTTGGCTGTTGTGGCATCGATGTAACGCTCTTGATTGCCCAGATGACGGGAAATAGCGTTCAGCATCAAAACACTGCGCGGCTGTGATATATCAATTTCATTCAGCACGGCGCGATGCTCTTCCGGGATGTTTTTCGACCGGTGGTTGGCTGCCAAAATCATGCTGATCACTTCTGTGGGGGAGTATTTTGATTGACCGTCAAAGGCCCGGCGCAACATGCCCGCCTTGATTTCTTTTGTGCTGCGCACGGAGGCTTTTCCGCCGTCTTGCGCTTCTTGCTGATCATCTGACCAATCGTTGGGCATATTTTATTCTCCCCTGCTGCTGATTATACGCATCGTTTCTTAACTTATTTTTAATGATGAATGTATTCTGACAAATATTCAAGAAAAAATGTTCTTGCACCGCCCGCGCTTTTCCTATGGTGGCCGTGGGTTACAGCGGTTTACCTGACTTTTATGGCAAGGATTTAACCGATTTTTCACCTGTCGGTCCTATAGTGACCCTTACATGCAGGGGAGCATGGCAATGAAAACGACAAAAAAACCGCAAGACACCGTCAACGACATTATGAAGCAGATGGCAGGCCGTATGGATGCTCTGCTCGATGCCCGTGAACGCACGCAAAAGGCCCGCGAAACAGGCGTTGTCCCTGATGAGCTGCGCTTTTGGCTGGCAGTTGATCCGTTGCTGGCGGATCTGAATAAACAATTTATCGACGCCCGGGCGCAGCATATCCGCCTGTCCCGTCTGCATGGTCCCAAAGATCCCATGACCGATGTCGCCGATGACATGGTTGATTCGGCGCAATGTGCTTTTGAAACACGCCTTTTGGAATTGCGGAAGGACGAGGACAGCAAACGCACCGTTCTGGCCCTGATGCGCCGTGCCTATGAAATGCACCAGCGCGATCTGAATGAACAGGCCTTGGCCGAAACCCATCAAATGGGTCTGGCCCGCGCCCGCCCACGCGGTCGCAATGTCGTGAAAGAGGGAACAGACAGCTTCTGGTTTGTCGTCATGGGCATGATGGTGCTGCGCGCAGCGTTGATGAATGCGACTGAAAGATTGACCCTCGCCAATGCCTTTCTGAACGCCGCAAAATCCAAAGAAGACATCACCTACAATCAGAAACTCTTAAGCGCATAGAAAAAGAATAAGGGGTGAAGGGGGCAATCGCCCCCTTCAAACTACCCCTGTCTATTCTTTATGAGGTCTTCAACGATAGATGGGTCAGCCAGCGTCGATGTGTCGCCCAGTGTTTCCATTTCATTCGCGGCAATTTTGCGCAAGATACGGCGCATGATTTTACCTGACCGTGTTTTCGGCAGGCCGGGCGTGAACTGGATGGCATCGGGGGAGGCGATAGGGCCGATGATTTTTCGAACCATCTGGACGATTTCTTTTTTCATCGTATCGCTCGGCGTATGTCCGGCGTTTAAGATGACATAGGCGTAAATGCCTTGCCCCTTCAGATCATGCGGGAATCCAACCACGGCTGATTCTGCCACGGCGTCATGTTCGTTGATGGCGCTTTCAATTTCGGCTGTGCCAAAACGGTGGCCGGATACGTTGATAACATCATCAACCCGGCCCGTGATCCAGTAATAACCGTCGGCATCGCGGCGGCAACCATCTCCGGTGAAATATTTCCCTTTGAAGGTTGAAAAATATGTTTGCTGGAAGCGTTCATGATCGCCATAGACGCTGCGCATCTGCCCCGGCCATGAATCGGCAATACACAGATTGCCTTCGCATTCACCGTGCAGGATGTTGCCTTCATTATCGACGATTTCTGGCTGTACACCAAAGAACGGCCAGCTAGCGGAACCGGGTTTCGCCGGGGTTGCGCCGGGCAGGGGGGTAATCATGTGCCCGCCGGTTTCTGTTTGCCACCATGTATCAACAACCGGGCAGCGCCCTTCGCCAACAATGTTGGAATACCACAGCCATGCTTCGCTGTTGATCGGTTCGCCGACACTGCCCAGAATGCGCAGCGATTTACGGCTGGTCTTTGTCACATAGTCATCACCTTCGCGCAGCAGCGAGCGAATAGCCGTTGGTGCGGTATAGAAAATATTGACGCTGTGCTTATCCACCACCTGCCAGAAGCGGGAAAAATCGGGGTAGCTCGGCACGCCTTCAAAAATCAAGGAGATCGCGCCATTGGCCAGTGGCCCATAGACGATGTACGAATGCCCGGTAACCCAACCTACATCGGCTGTGCACCAATACACTTCGCCGTCCTTATAATCGAAGGTAATTTCATGGGTCAGGCCCGCGAAGACCATGTAGCCGCCCGTTGTATGAAGGACGCCCTTTGGCTTGCCGGTGGAACCAGAGGTGTAGAGGATAAAGAGCGGATCTTCCGCATTCATTTCTTCGCAGGGGCAATCATTTGATGCTTGCGCGGTCAGGTCGCTCCACCAATGGTCGCGGCCCTCTACCCATTCAACATCGCCGCCTGTGTGTTTAAAAACGATGACGGTTTTGACGTCGGGGCAGGATTTAAGGGCTTCATCGGTGTTGGCCTTTAAGGGCACATGTTTGCCGCCACGGCGGCCTTCATCTGCTGTGATGATAATATTGGAGTTGCAATCAATCAGGCGGTCACGGATGGAACTGGGCGAGAATCCGCCAAAAATAACCGAATGCACAGCGCCAATGCGGGCACAGGCCAACATCGCATAGACGGCTTGCGGGATCATCGGCATATAGATGGTCACGCGGTCGCCTTTTTTTACGCCCTTGGTTTTCAAGGCATTGGCAAATCTGCTGACCTCGTCCTTTAACTGGGCATAGGTGATTTTTGCGCTGTCTTTGGGGTCATCGCCTTCCCAGATCAATGCGGTCTGGTTCGCACGCGCAGGCAAGTGGCGATCAACGCAGTTATAGCAGGCATTCAAAATACCATCTTCATACCATTTGATGGATACCTCACCGTCAAAGGATGTGTTCTTGATCTTTGTAGGTTTTTTGAACCAATCAAGACGCTCTGCCATTTCGCCCCAGAACGCATCCGGATCTTTTACGGATTTCTCATACATCACTTGATATTTCGCGGCATCCACCCAGGCGTTTTTTGCCATGTCGGCAGAGGGTGGAAAAATCTGTGCGGTTGAATCCTTGCTGCGGGCGGCGTCGGTCATGGTCTTGTGATCTCCCTGTTATGCTGCGAAGCGGCTAAAGTTTTTTAGCACGCTAAAGCAGGGCTGGGGAGTGCGGGGCTTGTTGCACCGCAAAAGAGCGTTATTGTTTTGGTTATGGCAAGACGCGGAGGGCTTATCCGCCGAATTGGCACCGGTCATGCAGCGCTGTGCGTTTTTGGGAACGCACAATGTCATCGTGGGTGCGCGGTGTGTTCGCAATCAACTCCGCCATATTGATGTGCAAATCATCGCACAGGCGCAGTGGCGTGTTTTTGGGGAAGGCCAGGCTGTAATTACTGTTCTGGTTCAATGCACGCGCCAGCTCTTTCATACGCCAGACAACATCGCCCTCGTCACAGATGATCGCGGTATCGCGCTCGTCCTTTTTATAACCGGCATTGATAGAAATCGAACCACGAATGGGATCTTCGGTGATTTCAGACTGCGATGTGTAAACAATGAAACGCCCATCACTCTGGCGCAGCGCATGACCAATCGACACCACATAACGCATTTTCGCATCGACCAATTCAAAATCGCTGTAATAAACAGATGTCCGCACCGACCGCAGATCGCTCTGGTCATAGGCGCGCGCGTTGAACAAAGCTGCCAATTTCTGGCCAAAGCTTTTGGCGGGCAAAAAGGCAGAGCGCGGGAAATAGGTGGCGTCCATGAATATCGGTCCTGTTCGGCTTGTTTTTTTAAAAGGTGCTGGCCCCGGATATAACAGGCTCCACCGCCCCTTGGCAAGAAAACCGCCATTTTTCTGAAAAAGTTTGCAAAATTATGAAAACTAATCGTATGGTCGCGCTATGGTTCTGAAAAACACTGAATTGCTGGAATCTTTACGCCACGATTTCGCCCGTTCTGCGGGCGGACGTGATCGTGCGCGTACCGCCACCTTTATCAATATCAATCTTGACGCGCTTGGCGTGTGTGAATGGATGGAAGCGTTCAGCGTCAATGGCACTGACTGGGCCTTGAAGCGTATGGTCTTGCACCCGGATGAATCCGGTGGCGTTGTTCGCCAATACACCCAGAAACAATACCCCAATATAAATTTCGGTGAAGCGCTGTATCACCTGTCAGAATATGAAGATGCGCAAGCGGCCCTTGGATTTATTATTGATGAAGATGATCGCGGTCAGGTCACGGGCGTAGCGCTCTTTCGTGATGTCGCGATGGCCGAAGGTATTCCGCATGATGTGAATGGTCGCCTGGTTGTGCCGCAAAAGGGGCATATTGTAGAAGATGGCGCATACCCGGTTGGAGCTTTTGCCGTTGCTGCGGCAGGCGCGCCGCAATTTGTAAAAAATGAGGTTGTTGTTTCTGGGCGATCCCAAGGTGTGCAGCGGTCCGAAGGTTCCGAACTTTATATGATAAGCAAGGAGATCAGGGATAAGTTGGCCGAGTACGGCGATTATATTTTAAAAACCAGTCAGAATTTGTATCGCGTTGATCTGACAAAATTGTTGGATAACAAGAATATAATTTTTGGTTATAAATCTGGCTATAAGGTTTTCATGAATGGGGCTTTCGGGGCCGTGCAATGCGTCGATCCCCTTTATTTAGCCAATTGGGGGCCTGAATATTTATCGCCCGCTCAATTCAAACATAAAGATTTTCCTGAAAAACTACTTCAGTATTTGCGCTATCAAATGGCAATCGCTGAGGTTGCATTACGGAGCGTACTGATTTCGGGCATGTATCAGCAGGCGCATCTGAAATCTGAAATGGGGCGCCGAGAATTGAAAGCGTTAGAGGACGCAACCAAAGAGTTTTATCGGGCTGCAGGTAAATTTTATCCCAAATTAGCATCGTCTCTGCCGCACGATAAATCTGGCTTTCTTCAGGTCAAGCATCATGATGAAGTCAAAAAAGCTGATGCAGCTGCTATAGTTCTGAAGGGTATTGCATCGTCCTTCTCCATCGATCTGTCCACAATTCCTGACTTGGGTGTTGAGGTCGATGTTGCTCCGCCCCCGTCACGTTTGCTGAATACCGGACCACGCTAGACCCGCTATAAAACCGGATCTGCCTCAATCGGCATTTTCTTTTGAATTTTCCGCACCGTGATAATACCAACCCCACCCAGTGTCAGGACACCGCCCCAGATCAGGGAAGCATGCAGTGTTTCACCCAAAATGACCGCCGACAGTAAAATCGCGACCACTGGCATCAGCAGGACGAAGCTGGTCACGGTTGCCACTTGATTGCGCGACAGCAAGGATTGCCACAAAATATGCGACAGGCTGACAAACACCACCTGATAAATCAAAACACCGGCCAGCGTAACCCAGTTGGCATCACCCAATAATGCCCAACCCGCCGGGGCCAGAAACAAGCTGCCAATCAGTACAAACGGTGCGGCCAGACCATTCATAAGCGCAATAAAGGTGGCAGGATGCACATCCTTTAACTGGCGCATGCGGATATAAGACGCCGCCAAGGCCAGTGTGGAACACATGATCAGGACAAAACCATACGGGTGCTGGCTTAAATCCGGTCCACCCAGTGTGAGCAGTAATCCGAGGAAGCCCATGCCCAAACCGGTGGCGGTACGCCAGCCAATCGATTCTTTCAACACCAGCCAACCGAGCAATGTCGCAAACATGATTTGTGATTGCAGTAAAATCGCAATCGTCGATGCATCCAGAATGCGCAGCCCGATAAAGAGCAGCCCCTGATGCAGGACACCCATATAGATGGCAATCTCAAGAAGCCGTTTAAATTTGTCCCATCCCGGCCATTTCATGAAGGGCAGGAAGATCAAACCAGTCAGGGCAAAACGAATGGTCAGGATGATAGGCGGGGGCAGTTCGGTCACACCAATCTTGATCGCGACAATATTCCCGCCCCAGATGAAAATAACCAGCAGGGCCAGCAGAATATCGCGGAAAGGCATGGCGGATGCGGTCCTGAGGCCGCCGAAGAACGAACAGAGAGATAAATTAACGCACTGCACAGTAAATGGGGTGTTTGTAAAATTAAATCAATAGGGTGCGTGGGGTTTTTTATAAAAGCGTAGGGGTTTGCGTGGGCATACTCCCTACACCGTGGCGGAAAAAAGCCTATCTTATTGATGCACCAATCATCATGAAACGAGGTCGCTATGAAATCGCCAGCCCATTCTCCCCATTCCGCCATTCGGAACACGCGGGCCCAGCCCTTGATGTATGCGGCCACGGAAGACGATACCAGTTTCCGCGAAGCCGTTGGCCTGTTCCCTGATATGGCGACCATGCAAGATGCCATTCGCGAACTGGAAGGCTCCGCCTTTCAACGCGATTCCATCAGTGTTTTAGGCTCTCGCCATGAGCTCCAGCGCGTCTTTGGCACTGATGTCATTGATCCTGTGCGGGCAAAGGATAACCCCTTGGCCCCGCGTCAGGCTCCATCACGGCCTGAAGAAGAAAATATTGGTGCGGGTGCGCTGGTGGGTGGGGTGGCTTATCTGGCGGCCATATCGGCGGCGTTGATGACCTTGCCGCTCTCTTTGCCGGTGACACTGGCGGCGGTGGCCCTTGGCGGTGGGGGCGGAGCGGCGATTGGTATGGGAATTGTCACCATGCTGGGGCACCGCATGGATGAAAATGTTTTGCGTCAAATTGATCAGGGCGGCCTGATTTTATGGGTCCGCACTCCCGATACCGAGCATGAGGCGCTTGCGCTGGACATCATGCGTAAACACGGTGCCCACCATATCCAGATTCACGATATGACGGTTTAAATACGCCGCCCTTAAGTTTTTAAGAAACAGAACCCATCTTTAACAGGATCGACCATTCATCCTTTGTAATCGGCATCACCGACAGGCGAGATTGACGGATCAGGGCGATGTCTTCCAAACCCGGCGTTTCCTTGATCTGTTTCAATGTGACGGGTTTGGGGAATGGCTTCACGGCTTTGAAATCAACCAGAACAAAATGATGCGAGGGTGCTTCCGGGTCGGGATAGGCTTCTTTGGCGACCTCGACAATACCGACAATCTCTCTGCCGACATTGGAATGGTAGAAGAACGCCAGATCACCCTTTTTCATCGCCTTCATATTATTGGCGGCCTGATAATTGCGCACGCCGGTCCAGGGTTCGACTTTCTTCTTCACATGCTGGTCCCACGACCACACATCCGGTTCCGATTTCACCAGCCAGTATGCCATTTTATTGCCCTTCCGCGCGTAAGGGTCTTCCCAGAATATGGCTGATGCCTTCATCGACTGTAATCTGTCCGGCAATGACTTTTTCCACCAAAGAAGAAATTGGCATTTCAACGCCAACCTTATTGGCCATGACCATGACGGCCTTTGCTGTGTGGACGCCTTCGGTTACTGATCTGCGTTCGCCTAAGATTTCATCCAGTGTTTGTCCCTGACCGAGAGCAAAGCCGAGCGAGAAGTTCCGCGATTGCATCGATGAACAGGTCAGCATCAAATCACCCATGCCGCACATGCCGCTCATCGTTTCGCGTTTCCCGCCCATGGCCACGGCCAAGCGGCTGATCTCGGCAAGGCCGCGTGTGACGAGGGCTGCGCGGGCGCTATCACCCAGTTCCTTGCCGTGAATAATCCCGCTGGCAATGGCAATGACGTTCTTCACCGCCCCAGCAATTTCGGCCCCGACCAGATCGTCACTGGCATAAGGGCGCAGGGTTTTGCTGTGCAGAATTGTTGAAAGGTCGTCGGCCATGGCTTTTGATTTCGCGGCCAGTGTCGCGGCGCTTGGCAAGCCACGGCCCACTTCGGCGGCGAAGGTTGGGCCTGTTAACATGGCGATCTCCGCCAGTGGTGTTTCTTCTTCAACAACCGTGGACAGCATTTTCCCGCTGGCCATTTCAATGCCTTTACAGCACAGAACAACAGGTTTTCGGGGTGTAATCTGGCCTTTAATATTGCGAAGTGTTTCGCGCAAATGCTGCGCCGGGGTGACAATCAATAAAACATCGCAGGCGGCGGCACGGGCGATATCCGATGTCACGGTGATGTTTTCATGCAACCGCACGCCGGGCAGATACGCATCATTGACGCGTGAAAAATCAATCGTCCACAAGACATCATCATTGCGGGTCCAAAGGGTCACAGGTTTTCCGGCCACGGCATAGACTTGCGCCAATGCCGTGCCCCATGCGCCTGCGCCGATCACGCCGATTGTTTTTTGGTCGCTCATGCTTTTACACCTGCTCCGCGCTTTGGTTCGGCCCCGGGGTCCAGCGGCCAGCGTGGGCGGGCGGCAAAATCCAACGGGTCGCTGATGCCACGGGACAGGCGTTCAACCCCCGCCCAGGCAATCATCGCGGCATTATCTGAACATAGTTTCAGGGGCGGGGCAATTGCCGCCATGTTGTTCTCCGCCGCCAGTTCTTGAAGCGCAGACCGCAGCGCGACATTGGCTGCGACACCCCCCGATAAGACGATTGTAGGCTTCGCCGGTTTATATTGGGCGATAAAGCGTTCAATGGCAGATTTGCAGCGGTCACGCACAATGGCGCACACAGCCGATTCAAAACTGGAACACAGCATCGCAACATCCATCGGGTCCAGTGGCCCTTCCGGCAAATGATCGACATGGTTGCGCACCGCTGTCTTCAATCCTGAGAAGGAAAAATCAGACCCCTCGCGTCCCATCATAGGACGGGGCAGGGGAAAGCGTTTCTCAGCTGCCGTCTTATCGGTGCAACCCCGCGCCGCCTTTTCCACATTCGGCCCCCCCGGATAGGGCAGGCCCATTAACTTCGCCGATTTATCAAAACATTCCCCCAGCGCATCATCAATCGTGGTGCCCCAGCGGCGATAAACGCCAACATCCTCAGCCACCAGAATCTGCGTATGCCCGCCTGATACCAGAAGCAGGAGATAGGGAAACGCCACATCATCGGTCAAACGCGGGGTCAGCGCATGGGCTTCCAAATGATTGACGGCGATAAAGGGCAGGCCATGGGCGGCGGCAATGGCTTTCCCCGCCAGCATCCCAACCATCACCCCGCCGATCAGGCCGGGACCGCAGGTGGCGGCAACACCGTCTAGGTCCGAAAATTTCAAATTCGCATCTTCCATCGCACCCTTAATAAGCGTGTTCAGGTGGTCCAAATGCGCACGCGCGGCAATCTCCGGGACAACCCCGCCAAAGGCGCGGTGTTCATCCAGTTGAGAGAGGACCAAATTGGACAGAATCTGCCGATCCCCCGTAACCACGGCGGCGGCGGTTTCATCGCAACTGGTTTCAATCCCTAGGATTTTCATCATGGGTTTCGTATAGAGGAAATTAAGGGTAAGTGGAAGGATGAAGGGGGGATTCCCCCCTTCAAACAACCCCGGTCTTTTGCGCCGCAGGCAATAAGAACCACAGCGAGTTGCGCTACGATGGCTTATGGCCTGCGGCGCTTGGGCAAGAGAATAGGGTTGTAGGGGTCTGTGACCCCTACGGAATATAAACGACCCCGCTCCCCTTCCTTTTTGCAACAATCTGCGCTAAACCTCCCCTTACCATGACAAAAACCTTTCGTATCGGCACGCGCGGTTCCAAATTGGCCCTTATCCAGACGGATATGGTGGCGGCGGCTTTGCGCGCGGCGCATCCGGATTTGAATATTGAGATTAAGACCATTTTGACCTCTGGCGATTGGAAGCCGGAACAGGGTGAAACGCGGCTGTCTGAAACGGCCGGGGGTAAGGGGCAGTTCGCGCATGAAATTGAACGTGCTATTTTGGCCAATGAAGTTGATTGCGGTGTGCACTCCTTAAAAGACATGCCGTCCTTCCTGCCAACAGGGCTTGTGATCCGTCACGTATTGAAACGCGCCGATCCGCGTGACGCTTTTTTATCAAACGGTGCGAAGCGTATTGATGATTTACCGCAAGGTGCCGTCGTTGGAACATCTTCATTGCGACGTCAGGCAATGCTGCTAAAGCACCGTCCTGATTTGAAAATTGTTCCTTTACGCGGAAACGTCCCGACCCGGATCGAAAAATTACGCTCTGGTCAGGTCGATGCGGCCATTCTGGCACTGGCCGGTTTGAAGCGTTTGGGTCTGGAGCATGAAATCGCCGGAATCTTGGAACATGACATCATGTTGCCTGCCGCCTGTCAGGGGATTGTCGGTATCGAAATCCGGGAAGATGATGGTTTTGCGGACTCATTATTGAATGCCATTCACGATGTGGGGGCTGGTTTGGCAGCGGCATCGGAGCGCATGGCGCTGGGTGTTCTGGATGGGTCCTGCCATACACCGATTGGGGCCCATGCAACCTTGGCCGGGGATATGATGACCTTGAAACTTCTGGTCGCGTCCGCCGATGGTCAGGTTGTTTTTGAAGATGAACAAAGCGGCCCCGTCCATAATAACGCGGATGCTGAGATGCTGGGCCGGGTTACGGCGGTGCGTCTGAAATCCAGATTGCCTGAAAACTTCCTGTTATGATCCGTTCCATCCTCGTCACCCGCCCGGTTGATGACACGGCGGAGATTGCCGGGGTGATCGAGTCGCTGGGGTTTCGCGCCATCCTTTCTCCCGTCCTCAAGATTATTGATGAGGCAGTTGCCCTGCCGGACCCAAAATCTTATCGCGGCCTGATATTTTCCAGTGTGAACGGCGTGCGGGCCTTTGCCCGGTTGAGCCCCAACGCGGCCTATCTTCAATTCCCGGCCTTTGCCGTTGGTCCCGGAACAGCGACGCAGCTGGCCCGGATGGGTTTTTCAAATATTCGCACGGCGGATGGAACAATGCGCAGCCTGATCCCGTTATTACAGGATCATTTCGGGGATGCTGTGCCGCTGTTGCATCTTCGTGGCCGTGATATTCGTGATGATCCAGCGGCTTTACTGCCATGGCCGATTGACGGAATCACCCTGTACCGGGCGGAAGGGATTGAGGCACTCGATTCTGCCGCGCTGGACGCATTGAGGGCGGAGCAGGTTGCGGCGGTCCTCCTTTATTCCGCCCGCAGCGCCGAAGCCTTTGTTCTGGCAGTTAAAAACGCCGGGATGGAAGAGGATTTCGGGGGGGTAAAGGCTTTGTGTCTGGCGGATTCGGTGCTAGAGTCGGCCCATCACCTGAACTGGGCAGAATGCCATGTTGCCGCGACCCCGGATCAGAATGGGATGATCCGCCTGCTAGAAGAGTTAAAACGCCATGACGACCAACAGCAATCCACCACATGATGTTGACGCTTTGACCATGGCCGGGGGCGACCTGATGGGCGCCGAAAAAATCATTGAACGCTTTGGCGGCATCCGCCCGATGGCCACCAAGATGAACGTGCCTGTGACAACCGTGCAGGGCTGGAAAAAACGCAATGTTATTCCGGCCAATCGCCGCGCCGAAGTTCTGGCTGCCGCCCGTACCCATAATATTGATCTATCTGGTTTGAACGGCGATGACGCCCCCGTACAGCAGGGTAATGATTTCGCCCGCAATATGAATGCGGCCCGCGTTGAACAAAATACTAATCCGGAATCCTTAAAGCCCCACGAACAAGCCCTCGCCGCCGCCCGCGCGACTGAGGAAATGGAAGCTCGCCAACGTAACAACGTGACGCATGAGGCGATGATGAAAGAAATTGAAAAGGTCCGCACCCAGGCCGTGCGCCGCAGTGTTGTGGCGGCCTTTGCTGTTGTATCCCTGTTCGTGGTGGGTTCCGGCCTGTTGATCGCCGTTGGAAAACAAAAGGTCGATCAGAACGCCGCGCGTCTGGCGGAACTAGAAAAAACCGTTGATACCGCCCGCGATGTTCCTTCAGCCGGGGTGATTGAGGGCAGCCTCAATGACATTTCTAACAAATTTAATGATCTGCGTGGACGTACCGATGAATTACAGGCCAGCGTTGCAACGTTAAAGCAGCAAGCGGAATCGATGCTGAACCTTGACAGCGCATCGCTCGCTGATCGTTTGATGACGCTGGAACAAAAACTGCAAGCCTTGACCGGTGGCAATACTGACTTATCGCTGGTGTTGCAGCGTGTGCAGGACATGCAAGCCTCTCTGCAGGGTCAGGAAAAAATGCAGGCCGCCATGGGCGATCTGCAAGGTCTGATCGGTGGGTTGCAGGGCCGTATGGATAATATGGACACGGCCTTGGCCGAAGAACAACAATCCGATAGCGCGCTGGGTCAGGCATTAGAGGGCGTATCGCCACAGGAATTAAAGGCCGCCGCAATGCTGATCGGCTTGTCACAATTCCGCGATTCCATGAACCGCAGCGGCCCCTTTGCCGATGATCTGGCGTTGCTGCAAACGATGCTGGGGGAAAAAGATCCTGAGCTGAGCGCGGAAATTTCACGTCTGGCCCCTTATGCTGAAAAAGGTGTCTTGTCGCCAAAGGGCCTGTCGAATGAATTAAAGGGTCTCGCCGGGGATATTGTTGTGTCCTCTATATCGGGTGAAGATTTATCGATTCAGGATAAAGCCCTGACCCGTTTCCATGATGTTTTGAAAATCCAAAAAAATGGCCAGCCCATTTCGGGGAACGATACGCAAGCCGCCGTGGCGCGTGCGCAATTGTTGCTGGATTCCGGTGATGTTGATGGGGCGCTGGTTGAGCTCCAAACTTTGAAAGGTCCTGCGCGTGAAACTGCACAACCGATCATTGATCAAGCGCAAATCACCGCCATGGCGCAAAATGTTCAAAATATGCTGACCAATACGGTGATGACCCGGATTAAGCTGGGCGGTTCCGGTTCAGCACCCTTGGCGGTGCGTGCTTCGAACCCGGCCAATTTGATGGGACCGTATTTGGCGCCAAAGACGGACCCGATTACACCGGCGCCGGATACGGAAACGCCAGCTGTCGAAACACCTGTTGCACCGCTGGATGACGCGCCTTTACTGACGCCAACGCAAACACCACCTGTTGCGGAATAGAAAGGGACGATGATTATGGTCCGGGTTTTTCTGTTCACGGTACAAATTATCCTGCTGATTGCGGCGGGATACTGGATTTTTAATCACCCGGGCAGCGTTTCTATTCATTGGCTTGGCTATGATATTGAGGCGCATATCGGTGTGGCCTTTGTCGCGCTGGTCACAATCGTTTTCACACTGTTGTTTTTATATAAGGTGATTGGCTGGGTTGCTGCTCTGCCGCGCCGTTTGATGGGTTTGCGCGGGCGCAAACGCCGTGGCCGTGGTTTCCAGTCTTTGACGATTGGTTTATCGGCTGTGGCGGCGGGGGATTCCCGTCTGGCGTCTTATCATGCTTACCGCATGCGCCAGTTCCTGCCAGATGAAAAAGGCCTGCCGTGGCTGCTCGAAGCCCAGGCCGCCAAGCTGCGTGGTGAAGACGGCGAAGCCAAAATGTTCTTTGAAAAACTGCTGAAGGATAAAGATACCGCATTCATGGGCGTGCGCGGTTTATTGACGGCGGCGATTGATTCAGCTGATGTGGATTCCGCGCTGGAACTGGCGCGTCAGGCGTTGGTCATGCATCCGGCGCAGTCTTGGATCATCCGTACTGTTTTTGGCCTTGAGGTACAAAAACGTGAATGGGCGGCTGCCCTTACCACCTTGAAAAAAGGGGAACGCGCCAAGGCATGGACCCCGGAAGAAATCAAAAGCAACCGCGTGGCCATTCTGTTGCAACAGGGTGAAGAATTACATCGCGGTGGTTATCAGGGCGAAGCCACCCGCAAATATAAAGATGCGCACCGTCTGGACCCATCCTTCACCCCGGCAGCCCTTGCGCTGGCACAGGATTATTTCAGCCATCAAAAACGCCGTGCTGCTGTGGCCGTTATCGAACGCAGCTGGAAAGAAAAACCGCATCCTGATCTGGTGCCTGTGTGGGAATCTTTATCCCCGCATAACAAACCGAACGATGTCACCGCTCATCTGCGCTGGTTCGAACGTCTGGTCGCGCTGACCCCCGGTTCTGCGGAAAGCCAGATTGCAGCCGCCCGCGCCGCCATTCATGACGGCATGTGGGGTGAGGCTTGGCAATATCTGACGGCGGCAGAAAAAATCCGCCCCGATGCGCGGCTTTACCGCATGTGGGCGCAGATGGAAGAAAAAACCGATCACAGTGAATCCGCCAAACGCTATTGGGAAAAGGCCGCCGATGCCGCCCCCGATCAGGTGTGGTGGTGCAATGAAACGGGCCGCATTTATGAACGCTGGATGCCGATTGCTGATCCGCACGGGGCCTTTAATACAATCATCTGGGGCTATCCCCATGCCCGTGATGCTGCGGTGCAGACCCGTCTGGCCGGGGCCAATGACATCGTTATTGAGCCTGTTTTGTCAATCGCCTCAAAGATTTAACCCTGCTGTGGGCAGTGGATCTTGGCATGTGGCTTTTTCCTTGCCATCGCCCCGGTAATTCGCGCATCTTTATCATAATCAAAACAATAAAATGAATGAGGAACTGGGAATGACCACCGTGCAAAATTTGCAATCAAATCCGCTCGTCAATCCGCCAAAGCTGCCGCATGGCGCTCCGGCTTTTGATCTGATTAAAACCGAACATTTTGTGCCTGCGATTGATTATGCGCTGGGCCTGGCGGTTGCGGAAATGGACGCGATTAAAAATAATCCCGATGCCCCGACCTTCGCCAACACGATTGAAGCACTGGAATTCGCAGGCGGTGAATTGTCCCGTATCAGCGGCATCTATCACACCTTCACCAATTCCAATAACAGCGATGAGCTGCGTGCCACCGAAGATGGCGTGGCCGAAAAGATGGAAAAATACTCCAGTGATATTTATCTGGATGATGTGTTGTTCGCCCGCGTTGATGCAGTGTATCAGGCGCGTTCCAAACTGAAGCTGGATGCCGAACAAAAGGCACTGTTGGAAAAAACCCATAAAGGGTTCGTGCGCAGCGGCGCGCTTTTGTCGCCGCAGGATAAACAACGCTTCCGCGAAATCGGCGAACGTCTGGCCGCGCTCGGGGTGCAATACAGCACCAACGATGTGAAATCGACAGAATCCTATAAACAGATTATCCATGATGAAGCTGTTCTGGACGGCGTTCCAGAACGCGCGAAGAATGCTTATAAAAAGGCCGCTGAAGATTTGGGGCTGACCGGAAAGTGGCTGATCCAGTTGGAACCGCACCCATCTGATATTCTAACCCACGCCACCAACCGTGATCTGCGCCGTGATATTACCAATGCGCTGTGGAATGTTGGCTCACAACCGGGCAAATACGATAACCGCCCGCTCATTCTTGAGATGGTAGCCTTGCGTCATGAGGCCGCGCAGTTGATGGGTTACCCGACCCATGCCGAATATGTTCTGGCCGACCGCATGGCCGGAAACCAGAAAACCGTTGAGGGCTTTTTGCAGAAAAATCTGGCCGCTTATAAACCCGCCGCCGAAGAATTTCTGGATAAGGTCAAAGCCTATGCCTTGCAAAAGGACGGACTCACCGATTTCCAAAAATGGGACATGCCTTATTATTCCCGCATGCTGAAGGAAGAAACCTACAGCATCAGCATGGAATCTGTGCGGCCCTATTTTGAATTGAACCGTGTTTTGGACGGCTTGCGTCAACACGCGGAAAAACTGTTCAATGTTCAATTGAAAGAGGCTGGCGATAAATATCCGGTTTATAGCCCTGATGTGACTGCTTATGAAGTGCTGGATAAAAAATCCGGTGAAACGATTGGTCTGTTCTATACCAATTATTACGCCACGGCCGGTGTGAAGCGCGGCGGCGCCTGGATGAATGCCATGCGCGATCGCGGTGTCGTAAACGGTCAGGATCAGATCCCGATTATCACCAATGACTGTAATTACCAGCGTCCAGTGGATGGAAAGCCTGCGTTGCTGTCCTTGGGCGATGTTGAAACCATTTACCATGAATTCGGTCACGGCCTTCACGGTCTGTGCGCAAAGGGAAAATATCCATCCTTGAACGGCACTAATGTGAAATGGGACTGGGTAGAGTTGCCATCACAATTGCAAGAAAACTGGGTTCAGCAAAAAGAAGTCCTCGACCTCTTTGCGCGTCATATTGATACACAAGAACCCTTGCCTGATGATCTGTTCAAAAAGATGCAAGATATGCGGAATTTTGATTCCGGTTATGGCGGCTTGCGCCAAACCTATCTGGCCCTGCTGGATTTGACATGGCACACAACTGACCCGGCCAAACTAACATCTGTTGAGGACATGGAAGATTCAGTCGGCAAAATCGCCAGCTTGATTCCACGCGGGCAGGGGACAATGTCCGGCGGTTTCGGGCATTTATTCGGCGGCGGTTATGATTCCGGTTATTACAGCTATAAATGGGCGGAAGTATTGGAAGCCGATGTTTTCGAACGCTTCTTGCAAAACGGCCTGTATGACAAGAAAACCGCAAAGGGCGTTTTGACCCAGATTTATCAAGCGGGCGGAAAAATTGATCCGGCGCTGCTGTATAAAAAACTAATGGGCCGCGATCCTGATCCGGAAGCTTTGTTCCGCCGCGAAGGCATCGTTGTTGCTGGATCACCCCAGACACAAAACAAAAACCCGGCACCAAAACCGTAAAAGAGAATAGGGGTGAAGGGGGGATTCCCCCCTTCAAACGACCCCTTACTTATATCTTCATTTTCAAAATCGGCTTGATCAGAATAAACCCGGCCAAAAATCCGCCGATATGTGCTGGCCAGGCGATGGATTCACCGCTCGGCCCACCCATCATTCCAAATAAAACCGACACCCCGATCCACAGCGCGATAAAGGGCATCAGGCCATATTTGCCCATGGGCGCGCGCCCTTGTTGTTGCAACATGATCATGGCGGCGGCGAACATGCCGCTGATGGCGCCGGATGCACCGATGACGGGGGTGTCACTGCCAAAGGCAACGGCGGCTTGGATGATGGCGGCAACAATGCTGGTGCCGAGCATTAAAAGTGCCATGCGTTTCCATCCCATCCACCGTTCTAACCCGGCACCGAAGGCGACCAGCATGACGGCGTTGATACCCAGATGTGACCATCCACCATGCAAAAACGCATAAGTGATCGGTCCCCAGATTGCGCCCCCGGAAAATGACACTGCGCCCGTGTAATAGGCGGGAATAAATCCGAATTGATCAATGATCTGATAACGCTGTGCCGGGTCTAGAAAAAACGTCATTCCGGCGTGAATGCAAACAAGAACCAACACCAGCCATTTGGTGAAGGGCGGTAAATTAATCATGGGATCTTGCGCGGTTTTGCCGGATGGATAGCCTGTTTGACCATGGCCCATCGTGACTTTGACGCGGACGCGGTTATTGCTGTTTAAGCCTGATTCTTCACGCTTTTTACGCTCTTTGGCATCGGGTAAACGAATGACATTTGGGGCATCATTTTCATTTCCAGAACCATTTTCGCCGTCGCCGCCATTATGGCCATTGTTGCTATGCACTGTCCGCCCCTTGCTGCATTTGTGTTGCTCCTATAAAACTATGCCCTCTTACACCGGAGGACAAGCATGACATATAATTTCGCAACTGCACCGAATTCGACAGAAGAATTCTGGATGCCGTTCACACCCCAACGCCTTTTCAAAGGTGCACCGCGCATGGTCGTGCGCGCCAAGGGTATGTATTATTACGACGAACAGGGCAAGGAAATCCTCGATGGCGCTGCCGGGATGTGGTGCGTGAACGCTGGCCATGACCAGCCGCAAATTAAGGCTGCGATCACCGCACAGCTTGAGGATCTCGATTACGCCCCGGCCTTCCAATTCGGCCACCCATCGGTTTTCCGCGCGGCATCGCGCCTGATTGCGGGCATGCCAGATGGTTTTTCCCATGTGTTCTTTAGCAACTCGGGATCAGAGGCCGTTGATACAGCCCTGAAAATCGCGCTGGCCTATCACCGCATCAAGGGCAACGGTACACGCCGTTTATTGGTGGGGCGTGAACGCGCTTATCACGGTGTGAATTTCGGCGGGATTTCTGTGGGCGGTCTGCCCTATAACCGCGTGGCCTTTGGCCAGTTGCTGCCAAATGTTGCGCATTTGCCGCACACACACGATATGAAGCGCAATGCCTTTGCGCGCGGCATGCCGGAACACGGTATGGATTATGCCGATCATTTGGAAAAAATCGTTTACCTTCACGAGGCTGAAAATATTGCGGCCGTCATTGTTGAACCTGTTTCGGGTTCAACCGGTGTTCTGCCACCGCCAAAGGGTTACCTGAAGCGTTTGCGCGAAATCTGCGATAAATACGGCATTCTGATGATTATGGATGAAGTGATTACCGGGTTCGGTCGTTTCGGTGCGATTTCATCCAGTGAATATTTCGGTGTTGTTCCAGATATCATTACGACAGCCAAGGGTCTGACCAACGGCGTTGTCCCGATGGGTGCGACCTTCGTTCGTAAGGAAATCTATGATGCCTTTATGACGGGGCCGGAGCAATTCATTGAATTGATGCATGGCTATACCTATTCCGGACACCCATTGGCGGCTGCGGCTGTTATCGGGACGATGGATGCGGTACAGGACCAGAAAATCTGGGAAAACGCCGTGGCCATGGCAAAACCGTTTGAAGATGCCATGCACAGCATGCGCGACTTGCCGCATGTGGTTGATATCCGCAACTGCGGGATTCTGGCGGGTATCCAGGTTGAAGATCACCCGGATAAGAGCGATACGGGCAAATTTGCCCGCGATGCCGCTTATGAAATGTTCCGCCGTGGTTTGATGCTGCGTTATACGGGGAATAATATCTGCATATCGCCGCCACTGACCTTCGATCAGAACCATCTGGACCGTTTGGTGACGATTTTCAGCGAAGTGATGCGCGATTTAAAACCGTAAAATCGGAAGACAAAGAATCAAAAGCCGGGCAGGTGAGAACACTGCCCGGCTTTTTGTTGTTTCAATCAAAGGCGCCTATGGTGCGGCTGGTTTGATGCCGCCAATATCGCTCTGGCGTCCGGTAAATAGCAATTCATTATCCGGTGATGGGCTGTAACGCACATCCTCATCCCCTGTGGCTTGTAAGCCACCGCCGGGTGTGGCCTTGATAGCGTGGGCGGCATTGGCTTCAATGGCGATCTGCGTTAGGTCGATGCGCCCAACGCTCAATCCGTGGCCAATCTGCGTGGCAATCACATCAAAGGCTGCTGGTGTCGTCTTCCCCATGGCAACGGCCGTCACCTGCGTGGCACTCTGTGGGATTTTGCCTTCTGCGGCTGAACCGAAATGTCTTAATGATGGGCTCATGTTGTTCTCTCCTTGAAGTCTTATTGTTTTACGGCGACTTCAATGTAAGTCGGTGTTTGAAAACTGATCGGGTATTTGGACAATTCTTTTTG
This sequence comes from Micavibrio sp. UBA6139, assembly GCA_002423285.1. Classification (GTDB taxonomy): domain Bacteria; phylum Pseudomonadota; class Alphaproteobacteria; order Micavibrionales; family Micavibrionaceae; genus Micavibrio. Next base: position 48,821 of record DIVF01000026.1, read on the forward strand.
CGGCAGGTCGCGGCCAGTCAGGCCTGCCTTGACCTCGATGCGGATCTTCGTGGGATCGCTCCAGTCATACACGACGCAGTGACTTTTGAACTGTCCTTGCTGCGGGCATTTTTTGACGGCGCGTTTACCGGGATAAAGCGGTTCATCAAGACCTGCCTTATCCAGAAGCTCTTGAATATTGATCTGCATTTCCATGGTCCTTTATCCTCTTCTTATCTGGCCGTATTTCTGTGGCTTTCCGATCGTTATCGTTGTGCCGGAATGACCTGTAATTTGAATACATAATGTCTGGAAAAGCTTAAAAATGGCTTAATATGGCTAATTGCTCCATACGGGGCTGTGAATAGTGTAAAAACTGGCGGAAACGCAGCGGTTTGGGCGGTGGACAGACTTTTTCATTTCCGGGGGAATGCTGTTATAATAAGCCTATCAATAAATTGAATGGAGATTGGTTTGATGCGGATGGCGGGTTTTCGGTGTTTGGCACTGGGTGCGGTGATTGTTTTCGGTTTTGGCGGCAATGCGGCGCATGCGCAAGAGGCTAAAAAGAAAACACCTGTTGCACCGTTTGTGTCCCAAGGAAGCACCACAGGTGCTACAGCCCCCGTATTTTTAAGCAAGCCCGGTCAGGGCGGCGGGAATGTCATCAACGGTGTTTTGCCCCGTCCCGGTGCGTATGGCATGAAGAACGCGAATGTCGCGTCCTCACCAAAGAGCATGGAAAAAGCCAAGGCTGCGTATGAAGTCAACCGCGCAAAGCAAGAAGCCATCAATCAACAAATCCGCGACAGCCGCATGCAAGCCGCCGTCGCACAGTTTGAAGCGTCCAAAGCCAAGGACACTGCCGCCGATGAGGCGCGCATGATGGCAAAACGTCAGGCCGCTGGTTTGCCGTTACAATCGAATGACCCAAGCGTTATTCCAACCAAAACCGTTCCTGTCGCACCGGCACTGGACCCTTATGCAGGTAGCAAGGTGACCTTTGAAAATCCGAATAAAGATCCGAATGGCAAAAAGCCCACGCGCTTGTTCAACACACCGTAATCATAAACACCATCAAACAGGTCCATGCAGATGGGCCTGTTTTTTTGTTTCTGCTTTTCTCTCATCATTGAAGGCCAATACCCCATGGATATGATTTTACTTTGGATTCCCGTTCTTTTGGGGCTGGGGGCTGTGTCTGGGTTTTTGGCCGGGTTATTGGGGATTGGCGGCGGCATTGTTCTGGTGCCGGGGTTGTTCTTTGCGCTGAACGCGTTTGGATATGACGGTGATCACGTCATGCATATTGCCATTGGCACTTCACTGGCGATTATTATTCCAACCGGTGTGTCTTCGGTGCGGGCGCATTGGAAACACGGCGCGGTACAAATTGATCTGGTGCGGCGTATCGGCATTGGCATTCTGGCCGGGGTTGCTGTGGGTACGGTTATTGCCAATCATATTACAGGTGAAACGCTGAATATCATTTTCGCCGGGGCGTTATTATTGCTGGCGGTGATCATGGCCAGTGATCCATCGCGTTTTTCACTGGCTGATAAAGTGCCGGGTCAACCGTGGTCGGCGATGATGGGGGCGGTGATTGGTATGCTGTCTACTTTGATGGGCATTGGCGGGGCAACGATCAGCGTTCCTTATATGACGTTGCACCGCGTGCCGATTCATCAGGCGATTGCCACGGCATCGGCCTTGGGCTTGCTGATTTCTATTCCAGCGGCCTTGGGCTTTATTCTGATTGGTTGGGGCGTGAGTGGGTTGCCGCCGTTTTCAGTGGGCTATGTGAATCTGCTTGCCTGTGCCGTGATTGTTCCGGCCAGTGTCTTGATGGCTCCCTTTGGTGCGCGCGTTGCGCACCGTGTGGCGGTCAGGCCATTGCGGCGGATCTTTGCGATCTTTATCGCCGTGGTCGCGGTGCGGATGTGGTACGAGGTTGCCGGTGGTTAATACGGTCTTGTCACAATGCCGCCTGCGGCATATCGGGTTTTTCAGCGCTCTTTTTATCTATGGTGTTTTTGGTTCACCCACACCGGATCATTTCGGCTGGGCTGAAATGGCCGTGGGGGTGGGGTTATTGATTGCCATTGGCCCCTTACAAATGTTGCAGCGTTTTAGCACACGGCAGCAGGGGGTGTGGCAGAATGCGGCGCAATTATTATTGGTCTATGGTTTAAGCGTTCCGGTTTTGTGTGGTGTGGCCAGCGGTCATGATCTATCTGTAATCTTCCGCGACATCATTCCGTTTTTATTCCTGCTCTTGCCCTATTTTATGCTGGGGTGGATCGATGGTTCGGTCGCGGAAAAGACCTTTGTGACGGCGGGAATTGTCTTTATCGGTGTGGCCTTTGGCGCACGGTTGATTTTTCCTGCGCTGCAAGATGGCGTCGGCTTCACCAACGCGCCTGATGCGCTGTATCTCTCCATTGCGCCAACGGTTGTTTTCGCGGCGATTTTTCTGACCGGGTTAGCGGGGCATTTATTATATTGCCGGGTCAGCTTTGTCTCTGCTGTGATGGCGTGCGGATTTTTGCTTCTGGCGTTGTTGCCGATATCGGGCATGGTGATGACGTTGCAACGGGCCAGTTTGGGGTTAACGGCGGCGGGGATTTTTCTGTTGCTGTTGATTGGTGCTGTACGCCGTCCCATGCGCGCGATTGTGCCAAGCATTTTCTGTGTTCTGCTGCTGATCTTCTTTGCACCCTCTGTTGGCGCCATCTTGGATAGCCTGCTGCAAAAGCAAGCCATGGTTGGATCGAATATGCGTCTTCAGGAATTTCGCGCCGTGGCCGATACGATGGATGATTCCATTCTGCATGTCCTGTTTGGTCGCGGGTGGGGGGCAACGCTGGCGTCACCGGCGGTGGGTGGGGTGGTGGTTAATTTCACGCATAGTTTGTTGACGTCTTATTGGATGAAAACGGGGCTGGTTGGATTACTGATCGTTCTTGTGTATCTGGGCAGCCTCGCATCGGCCTTGGTGCGGATGGTCCGGGTGCAACCCGTTCTGGCGGTGGCGTTGTTTGTGCCGCTGGCCATTGATGTGATCCTTTATGCCAGCTTCAAATCGTTGGATTTTGGCTTGATTCTGCTGCTTCTGGCGCTGTGGGGCACCATGCGTGTGGGTCAAAATATGGGCGCGGTTGCGCACCCCGGCGGCATGGTGTATCCGTAAGATATAACTTCATCGGCATAATTATGGTATTTCAGGCGATGGCGAAGCCACCTTCTGTTTTGTTTTTAAACCGTGTTTATCCGCCTGTCCGTGGTGCAACCGGGCGGGTGCTGCGTGATCTTGCGCGCTCCTTCGCGGCGGATGGCTGGTCGGTGACGGTTTTAACAACAGGCCCTGAAAAGATCGAAGAAAAAGACGGCAGCATCCGCATCATCCGCCTGAAAGCGCCATTGCGCAGTAAAACGGCCCTTGGGTATTTAACTGTCTGGTGCAAGCTGACCTTGGCTGGTTTAAAACAACCTGCCGCCGATCTGGTTGTCACCATGACCGATCCGCCGATGCTGGTCACATCAGGCCAGATGATTGCACGCGCGAAAAAATCACGTCATATCCATTGGTGTCAGGATTTATATCCTGATCTTTTACCGACACTCGGTCTCAATTTGCCTGATGGTGTGATGAGCATGTTGCGCGGTATATCGCGCCGCGCGATGCGCAAATGCGACCGTGTGGTTACCATTGGCCGCTGCATGGCGCGGCAATTGACCACCAGCGGCCTTGATCCGAAACGCATTGCCGTTATTCCCAACTGGCCGGATCATGAATTGCTGGGCCAGCGCAACACAGTCACACGCACCGCGTTTCGCAGTGCCAATACCAATACAACCGATACCAGCACAGATGAGAACGAAGATTCCGTCTATGCTCGGCCCTTCGAAGAATTATTCCGCGATGGCGATTACCCAAAATTCCGTGTTCTTTATTCCGGCAATCTGGGTCGCGCTCATCCGGTGACAACCGTTCTGGATGCGGCGGAGATTCTGGCCAAACAAAATCTGGATATTGAATTTGTTTTTGTCGGTGATGGGCCGGGGCATGAAAAATTGTCGCAGGAACGCGCAAGGCGCGGTCTGGAAAACATCCGCTTTTTGCCCTATCAACCGGCCAGCAGGTTGCGCGAACTGATGGAAAGCGGCGATGTCCATCTGATTTCTATGGCAGAAGATGCCGCCGGGTTGCTGGTGCCATCGAAACTCTATTCCGCGCTTGCTGTTCGCCGCCCGTGCATCTTCGTTGGGCCCGTGCAAAGCGAAGCCGCCCGTGTCATCAATGATTTTAAGGCCGGGGCCGTCGTGCCACAGGATGAACCAGAAATTCTGGCACAAACCATCATCGGCCTGCGCAGCAACAGCGAAGCATGGTTTTCAGCCCATGAGGGTGCCTCCAAGGCCGGACGTATCTTTATTCCCGATGAAGCCATCGCCGCATGGATCAAACGCGCCCGCGATACGGTCGGGCTTCCTTCGGTGGCGGAGCGGTAAGCCATGTGTGCAGCCAACCACAATGCAGGACATGTGAGCGCGGATATGACGCTGGCTGACCTGTTGGGGGCGCTGTGGCAGGCAAAGCGGTCTATAATGGTTGGGGTGGGGATCGGTCTGGTCGCCGCCATTTTATTTTTACTGGCCAGTGTGCCGCATTACCGCATCACCATGCTGGTTGCCCCGGCGGAACGGGCTTCGCGCACCGATATTAAGGCGCTGCTGCCTGATAACCCCAGTTTTGCCCTGCAATACCTTGTGAATTCTGTCGGGGCACAAGATTCAACTGATTTTGTCCTGTTTGAAAACATGCTGCGTGCGCCGCGCGTGGCCGCCATCTTGATGCGCGATGAACAGGTCGTGGATGGCTTGGCGCGTCCGGGGCGTTTTGTTCTGGCCCGTGATGGCAAATCAAAAAATGCCGCTGATCTCTCCGCGCAATTGGAAGACCGGGTGCAGATTATGCCTGTAGGCAATACGCCGCTGCGCCGTGTGGTGATTGATCATGCTTCACCGGAATTTGGTCAGGCTTTATTGACCCGCCTTTATAATGAAACTGACCGCCTGATCCGTGCCGATATCGCCGCCAAGGCGCAAAAACGCAGCGTGTATTTAAAAGACATGCTGAGTCGCGTTCAACATCCTGACCATCGTCGTGCCTTAACATCGTTGTTGATGGAGCAGGAACACATATTGATGCTGCTGGCGATTGATGAGCCCTTTGCCGCGATGATTGTCGAACCCCCCAGCGTTTCCCCGCGTCCCTATTGGCCGCGCCGTGGGATTGTCCTGTGCGCCTTTATGCTGGCGGGCGGGATGATTGGCTTCACAAGATGGAGCCTGAAACGGGGATTTAAGCAGGGGTGAGCGGCATGATCCCGGTCAGCGTCATAATCACCACAAAAAACGAAGAACCGCGTCTGGCGGCCTGCCTTGCGGCCCTGAAGGGGTTTGCAGAGGTGGTTATCGTCGATTCCAACAGCACAGACCGCACCGCCCAGATCGCAACCCAGGCCGGAGCCCGTGTTGTCAACTTCACCTGGAATAGCCAATACCCGAAAAAACGCCAATGGTGTCTTGATCACTTGCAGATCCTCCATGACTGGATTTTCTTTGTCGATGCGGATGAGGTTTTAACGCCGGGGCTGGTTGATGAAATCCGCCATCTGCGCTTTGACCGGGCCGGGTATTTCGTGGCCGGGGCTTATTACTGGCGTGGCCGGGTGCTGCGCCACGGTTTAAAGAATAACAAGATGGTCCTGTTTCACCGCCACAAATGTGCTTATCCGGTGGTTGATGATCTGGATATCCCCGGTATGGGCGAGATGGAGGGGCACTATCAACCTACGCCATTGCCTGAATATGCAGGCGAAGGGTTGGGGCAACTCCACAGCATGCTTTTACACGATGCCGCACAGGACGAAGCCCATTGGCTTGAACGTCACCGCCGCTATGCGGCGTGGGAACGCGGCATGAATGAACGCGGTGCATGGCCGGTTGATCCCATTCCATCCCGGCAAAGAATGAAAATCATCTTTCGCAATCTTCCTGCACGGGGTTTGATCGCCTTCCTCCACTGCTATATCTGGAAACGCGGTTTTCTGGACGGTGCGGCAGGCTTCGACTTCGCCCGCAAACGCGCCGAATATTATCAAATGATCGAAGGGTAAAAAGGAAGAGGGTCTAAGGGGGCGCGCCCCCTTAGAAACCCCTTTCTCTTTTTCTTATGAGTCTGCTGACCAGACGGCCAGTTCATAACCATCAAGATCGGTAAAATGAAAACGCCGTCCGCCGGGGAAGGCAAAGATTGGGTGGATAATGGTAGCGCCTGCGGCTTCAAGGCGCTTTTGCGTGGCGGTTAGATCATCTGCATATAAAATGACCAGCGGCCCACCGGGGCGCACGGCTTCACCGGTTGTAAACCCACCTTTTAACCGCCCATCGGTGAATTCGGTGTAGGTCGGACCGAAATCGGTGTATGTCCAACCAAAAGCGGCAGCATAAAATGCTTTGCTGCGTTCAATGTCATGGACGTTGAATTCGATATTGTCGATCTGGTTGTTGTGGCCTTGTGCGCCCATGGTGTTTTCCTTTTAGATAAGTTCAAGGGGGCTGAGTGCCCCCTTGAAAATGATTATGACCTCAGAGCTGCGTTAGTTACAGCAGCCTGATTTTTTTCCACCAAACAGCTTTTTGAAGAACCCAGAAATCGCGCTGCCCTTGCAGCAGGACTTGCCTTCGCTCTTCATTGCACCGTGGTCATGGCCGTGACTTTGGTGATCATGGCCATGTCCGCCGCCACCGCAGCAGCCACCCGCCTTTTGTTCTGTTTGTTCTGGTTTGTTTTGACAGCAACCCATAATGGTTCTCCTTCATATCTAATGATATGTCCGAAATTTGGAAAATATCCAGCCCCTTTGCGGTCTTAGCCGCGCTTTATCGCCCAGTAAACACCCGGCGCGGTGCGGCGCAGGCCCATCTGGGCGGTTTGCGCCAGATAAAGGGCGGCATTAACATATCCGTGGCACGATTTTAGCTCTTCCCGGACGCAAAACTGCTCCATCCGCCCGTCTTGTGCTGCGGTTTGGGAAATGCCGCCTTGCTCAAAATTACAGATCGGGAAGGGCGCATAGAGAATTTGATCGGCATTCCGCAGGAACTGTGACGTAAATTTATAATCGGCGGCAATGCGGTAGGTCGTATCATAATGCAAGCTGCCCAGCACCTCACGGCGATAGAGCATCGATTGATGATGGGTGAACATACCCAGTAAAATTTTATGGTGCGACCGTGCGGTTTTATAATGTTCCCCTTCCAACGCATCGCCATAGACGAAATCAGACCCATCGCAATAGGGCAGCAAGCGTTCAAGCGTTTCTGGTGCAGCCAGACAATCACCCGCGTTTAAGAATAATAAATACTGGCCATGGGCGCGGACCAGCCCCTTATTCATTGCATCATAAATGCCGTGATCGGGTTCAGATAAAATGGTTGCCTGTAAATTGGGTAGCAACGCGGCGGTGCCATCGGTGGAATCGCCATCGATAATGATCCATTCAAACCTGCGGCAGGTTTGCGCATCGAGGCGCTCGCGTGTTTTTTCGAGGCCCGCCAAATTATTGCGCGTAACGGTAATAATGCTGAATTTCATCAATCGTCATCCTTGATATCGCTGAGGAAAATTCCTGTGATCGCCAGATTGGAAAGAATCTGACTAAAATCTTTTGCCGTTTCAATAAAATCAAACGGTTTTGGGTCGCGGGGCACGACGATGGTACTCCCCGGCGGGATAAAGGTCGCCTTATGGTTCCAAGCACTGACCAGCAAGGGCTGAGCGCTGCCATCGGGGTAAAGGACAAAGGCGCGGTCATCATCGGCGTAATAGGTCATCCCACCGGCTTCATCTATATAGGTATTGGGTGTTTTATTGGCGCGGAACTGCAAACTGGCCGGGGACATGACTTCGCCGTGAACGCGTACCGTCATCGGGCGGCTTGGGATATAAATGCGGTCACCGGATTCCAGTAGCAAATCTTGTTCCGGCTGTGCCTTTAAGACCGTCGGGTCGCCCTGTACGGTAATGCGGCCCACGGCCTCGACATTGCGCAGCTCCGTTGCCAGTTCGCGCACCAAGGCAATCTGGTTGGAATCAGGCGGGTTGTCTTTCTTGTCGCGGGCGGCGGCGATGGCGCGTTCCAGTTCCTGCGCGGCGGCACGGAAGCGGGCTTCTTCGGCGCGGCGTTCGGTATCGCGGCTAAAGATTGTACCATCAGGATAGGCTTGATCGGTGATACCACCGGCCCGTTCCATTAATTTGCTTAAAGTATCACCCGGTAACAAATCATACTTACCCGGATGATTAACCTCACCAATAATCATCACGCTTTGCCCGCCGGTTTTGCGGAATTTCTGGTTCACGCGCACGGCATCGCCGGGGATCAGGGCAATGGTCGATGGATCGGTCTCTTGATAATTGATCGTTTTGCGCGCTGTTCCGCTGCGCTCACCCTCTTGATAGCCTTCGCCTTGGGCGTTGCTGGTAATCTCGATATTTGCGGTGTTGGCTTCGATGTTAAAGCCGCCTGTGGCCGCCACCAGTGTTTTCAGCGTGGCTCCTTCTGCCACGGGCCACAGGCCCGGATCACGCACTGCACCGCGCACATAAACGGCGCGTTCTTTGAGAAATGCTTTCAGGGCTGGGCTGATGGGTTGCGTATCGCTGTCCTCCATCGATCCCATTTCAACGGGTTCTGTGGGGGTGGTCTTTTGTAAGTTCTTAATCTCGGCCCGTGAAAACAGGATAACGGAATCGCCATCTTGAAGTTTGCGGTCAAATTGTCCGGATAGAACCAGCTGCGGCGGGAAATCCAGCATCTGTTTTGACAGCGTCCCGGAATCGGTGCGTTCAATCACCCCGATCAATGGGTAAATATCTGGCCCGAACGCGGTGGCGTCCTTAAACAGGGCTGATAAGGTTGGTGTTGTGCTCAGCGCATGAATGCCGGGCTGACGCGTGTGGCCGGACAGCTCCACCGTTTTACTGCGCATTTCATCGGCACGTGACACCATCAATATGCTGCCATCACCAAGGGCAGGGGTGAAGGGGGCCTTCAAATCTTCAACAATCTCACGCCCGTCATTCTTCATGCCCAGTTTCATGAAGCGGTTATTTCCCGGGCTTAACAAGCCGCCGGCCATATCCAGTGCTTCTTGCAAGGATAATTCTTCGCTCGCCTCTTCCGGGCGATGCTTCATGCCCTGCAGGGAGGGCAAGATTTCATAAATACCCGGACGCTTGACTTCACCTGTAACGGCCAAGGTCGGGCCTATTGTTGGAACGATAATACGGTCACCATCGCGCAGCGATAAATCCATCCCGGCACTGCCATGAAGCAACAGGCTGTAAAGATCAATCACTTGCGTGCGGCCATTGCGGATCAATTTAATCTGGCGCAGCGACCCTGTCTTTTGAATGCCGCCTGATTGCATCAAAGCATCCAGCGCGGTGTGAAATACGGTCAAGTTCTTGCGCCCCGGATTGGCGACATGCCCGACAATCAGAACATTCACCTGCTGCACAGATTCAAGCGAAACAAAAACAGATGTGTTGTGAAAATCTGCGGCACTGGTTTCTAATGCCTCGCGCAGTTGTGCAATGCTACGGCCTGCTGCGGGGATGGGCGGCATGTCTTCAACAATCAACAAACCTTCACTGGTGATGCCATAGATGCCTTGTTGATTGCGCTGGCCACGGAACATGATGTTCAGCTTGTCGCCAATATTCAAAATGAAGTTATCTTGGACGGCACCTGCGGGCAGCGTTGTGTTTGCAGAATCTTTTGTGCCTGTCATCGCCTTCGATCCAAACAAATCGTAGCCGAATTGTTTCACCTCATCGATCACGCGGTGTGAATACATATCCTCAAGCGCCGATGCGCGTGCGGCATTCGACAACGCCGGATCCATAGCCATTAGCAAATCCTGATATTCACCCGGCTTTAAGGGCGGCAGATTTGTCGGCTGGGTTTTGTGCTGCTGGGATTTTGTCGGTTCTTGCCGACGCGGCGTTATGGATTCTGCCTCACCAGCCTGTTCTTCCAAGGATGCTTGCTGGAAATCGCTCCAATGTGGAATGCGCAGTGGCAAGAATCCGTCCGATCCCCAGGCGTTTTGCGGCGCGCCGGGGGCTATAAAGGCCAGAGCTGTCAGGGCTGAACTCAGCAGGAAACGGCGCATATCATTGAAAATAATGAGAAATTTGGAAAATTGAGGGGTGTTTATGGCAGGTCGGGACAGCAAAAAACGCTTCTATATGCAACTATACCGGGAAGAGCGGGTCTCTTGCAATCGTGAATAGGCGCGTGGGGTGTGGAATCGGCAAGGGGTGCAAAATAAGGCTCATTTCATTTTAAAATTATAGCGGCGCTTTGGGCTGATCCCGTTCATTCTTCCTTAAGCTCTCTGCTGTAATCTCGCAGAACTCCGCCGTTTTTGGACGATCTCCAAAAAAATGAAACTTTTTTCAAAAATCCCTTTGACAGGTCATACTGACCTAGCTATAAGGTGCGTCCTCGGCGACGAACTACGAACGAAACGACTGGCGCTGAGGGCCGCGAAAAAAGATTGTGAAATTTTTTAAAAACGGTGTTGACGACGAAGGAAATACTGACTATAACGCCTTCATCCGAGACGAAACGCAGCTGGGTCGATGATCCAGCTTTTTAATGAGTGGATGACGAATTCGCTCGACGGATATGGTTCTTGTACATCGTGAAGAAAAGAAGAAATACACAGGCAGCAGTGCTTTGGTATGTGTTGAACACACAAACAGGAAGTCTGCTAAATGTCCTGTGTATTACTATATACATGACGCATAGTAGGTCTTTCTGAAAATATTTCTTTTAGTAAGTCTCATTCTTGTAATGAGACCGAACCATGGACTCAAACTTAAGAGTTTGATCCTGGCTCAGAACGAACGCTGGCGGCAGGCCTAACACATGCAAGTCGAACGCCCTAGCAATAGGGAGTGGCGCACGGGTGAGTAACGCGTGGGAATGTGCCCTTGGGTGCGGAACAACGTCGGGAAACTGACGCTAATACCGCATAATATCTACGGATCAAAGATTTATCGCCCAAGGATCAGCCCGCGTTGGATTAGGTAGTTGGTGGGGTAATGGCCTACCAAGCCTACGATCCATAGCTGGTCTTAGAGGATGATCAGCNNGATCAGCCACACTGGAACTGAGACACGGTCCAGACTCCTACGGGAGGCAGCAGTGAGGAATCTTGGACAATGGGGGAAACCCTGATCCAGCCATGCCGCGTGAGTGATGAAGGCCTTCGGGTTGTAAAGCTCTTTCAGATGTGAAGATAATGACGGTAGCATCAGAAGAAGCTCCGGCTAACTCCGTGCCAGCAGCCGCGGTAATACGGAGGGAGCGAGCGTTGTTCGGAATTACTGGGCGTAAAGCGTATGTAGGCGGTTTCGTAAGACAGATGTGAAATCCCAGAGCTTAACTTTGGAACTGCATTTGTGACTGCAAGACTTGAGGATCGGAGAGGTTGGCGGAATTCCTAGTGTAGAGGTGAAATTCGCAGATATTAGGAGGAACACCGATGGCGTAAGCAGCCAACTGGACGATTACTGACGCTGAGATACGAAAGCGTGGGGAGCAAACAGGATTAGATACCCTGGTAGTCCACGCCATAAACGATGTGTGCTAGCTGCTGGGACTCTTAGAGTCTCGGTGGCGCAGCTAACGCCTTAAGCACACCGCCTGGGGAGTACGGTCGCAAGATTAAAACTCAAAGGAATTGACGGGGACCCGCACAAGCGGTGGAGCATGTTCTTTAATTCGAAGCAACGCGAAGAACCTTACCTACGCTTGTATCCTGATCGCGGCCTTTAGAGATAGAGGCCTTCAGTTCGGCTGGATCAGAGACAGGTGCTGCATGGCTGTCGTCAGCTCGTGNNACTGCCGGTGATAAGCCGGAGGAAGGCGGGGACGACGTCAAGTCATCATGGCCCTTACGCGTAGGGCTAGAAACGTGCTACAATGGCAATGACAGTGGGCAGCAACATGGCAACATGAAGCTAATCTCCAAAAGTTGTCTCAGTTCAGATTGTCCTCTGCAACTCGAGGGCATGAAGCTGGAATCGCTAGTAATCGCAAATCAGCATGTTGCGGTGAATACGTTCCCGGGTCTTGTACACACCGCCCGTCACACCATGGGAGTTGGTTCTACCTGAAGGCGCTGCGCTAACCGCAAGGGGGCAGGCGACCACGGTAGGGTCAGCGACTGGGGTGAAGTCGTAACAAGGTAGCCGTAGGGGAACCTGCGGCTGGATCACCTCCTTTCTAAGGATGTGTTTGGCACAATATACGGTCCTCACGACCGTCACTGCTGCCGGTGTATTTCTTCTTTTCGGATATGATACAGGAACCGATTAATTTCGGGCCCCGTAATAGGGTCTGCTATTAGTCAAAACTAGAGCACGGGCTTGTAGCTCAGTTGGTTAGAGCACACGCTTGATAAGCGTGGGGTCGGAGGTTCAAGTCCTCCCAGGCCCACCACTCTGCTAACAAAGTTAACGGGCCTTTAGCTCAGCTGGGAGAGCGCCTGATTTGCATTCAGGAGGTCAGGAGTTCGATCCTCCTAAGGTCCACCATTCTTTGAAGTTAGTGACGAAACGTTACATGACGTTTCGTTTCTGGCTTTAAGTCAGAGGTTTCTTGTACATCGTGAATAAGTTTGCAAAGACATCTCAATGTCTGACAAATGCTGATCTGTTTATGCGCAGTGGATTTATCCCTGCGCGTGACATAAATTCAAGCGTCTTGAAGGGCATCTGGTGGATGCCTTGGCGATCAGAGGCGAAGAAGGACGTGGTACGCTGCGAAAAGCTACGGTTAGGTGCGAACAACCGATAACCCGTAGATGTCCGAATGGGGAAACCCACCACTTTATGTGGTATCGCATACTGAATACATAGGTATGCGAGTCGAACCGGGTGAACTGAAACATCTCAGTAGCTCGAGGAAAAGACATCAACCGAGATTCCGAAAGTAGTGGCGAGCGAAAT
>DIVF01000024.1 GCA_002423285.1 Micavibrio sp. UBA6139
CACCACCACCGGAAATATCACCCGCGGTAAAGCAGTTTGCCCCATCTTCATCGCAATACTGGATCGCGCCAATATCACCATGGACATCCAGCGTCAAAAGACCACTTGGGATAATGTTCGTGGCCGATGATGCGTCAGGATCAATAATGAAACGTCCACCCAGCAGGGCCATCAGATTATTCGTGGTGATATCCACGCCGCTTTGGTCACCCATAAAGATGCCAAAAGAATTTCCTCCGCTGACAGCCGGAGGCGGAGCAATCGAAGGTGCACCCAAACCCAATGCCATAGATTGGGTACCCGTAACCCGAACCTCATTACCCAACACGATAGACCGATCACCGATGGCTGCTGCATAGCGACCAGTCGCAAAACTATTCACGCCGTTTGCATAGCTATCACTGCCTGCGGCAAATGAATTTTCGCCACTCGCTACTGTATTGTTACCGAATGCTGCGCTGTAATTTCCAATATTTGCATGATTCCACTGTGTGGCGCTAACAGCACCCGCACGGAACGCTGCTTTATTCGGAACAAACATCATACGTGTGCCCGCACCCGATACCGGGGTGACTGCGCCTGCACCAAAAATACCTGTATTCAAGAAGTTGCCGTACGCATGAAGGCTGGCTTGTGGATCATTGATACCAACACCGACAAAACCGGCTGTATAATGAAGACGCGGATCAACGGCTGAAATACGCGTCCAGTAACTGCCCGAACCGCCGCCGCCGCCACCCGATGTCCCGATGGTTTCGAAATTGCCCGTAATAGAAGAACAAACCTGCAGCGCGTCACCGCTGGCATAACGGATCGAACCCGCACGGGACAGATCGCAGTTTACATCCGGCACATAACCAATTTTGACCGCACCACTTACATCAAGCGCTGTCGATGGCGCAGCTTCGCCAACACCAACATTACCGAAAGCATCGAGATAGAATTGCGGGCTACCGCCAGTATTTAATGTCAAGCCGCCGCCATTCGGATACAAACCCTGGCCCGATGTGAACTGGAACGATGATGCACGCGCAAAGCCATCAAACAGACCATCACCGTTAACGGTGAGCGCATCATCATCCAGCGTCATTTCGGATACGCCGCCGACACCAAAGCCAAGATAATCAGCCCCCGCGTACAGCCCCAGGCCTGACGCGGACCCAAATGTAAATGAAGGAGACGCCGCAGACCCGCTGTTATTCGCGATGAAGCGATCGGCAAAAACATCACCATCAATTTCCGCATCGCCATTTACATCCAAAGCCGCGTTTGGATCAGCAACGCCAATCCCGAGATTACCGCCAGCCTCCAGAATCATTTGCTGTGTGCCACCAGTGAACCAGCGAATATCACCAGAGCCGTAGCCCATATAAGTGGAGTTATCAAACTGGAAGCGGTCTGCTTCGGCATTACCATTTACATCGAGCATCGCAGACGGAACCCCGCCGATACCAAGCGAACCTGCCGAGCTGTAAATATTGCTACCATAGAGCAGATTACCAAGGCGCAACGTTCCGTCACCGCCACCAACGATGCCATGGCCGATGACCATGCTGCTATTGGTGTTCGCAGTCAGTAATGTCGCACCATTACCGATAACAAGGTTACCATCGCCGCCCGTCAGGTTCGACGCCGCACCGATACCGATACCAATGTTATTGATTGCGCCGCTTGTCGATGAGTAATTGAGACCCGCGCCATCACCAAGGAATAAGGCAGTATCAGCGGTGCTCGCCTTCGCATCACTCAGATCGTCAATTTTTGCAACTGTTGCACCCGCACCACCCAGTGCCACGAAGCCAATGGTATGATCGCACATCTCAAGAATGGTTGAGGGTGCATAATCCGTCAGGTTCAAACGCAACGCGCCGTTATTGACGAGATTACACTGACCGTCAGGCAATTCGTTATCGGTTGGCAGCAAGAATAAACCGCCCAAGCCCAGATCAAGGCGGCTATTCTGCGCAAATGTCGCCTGCCCGCCGATTTGACCGGCGCTGGAGAATTCAACACCACTGCTGAAGGCAACGTTTTTATCGGTGGTGATTGTGTCCGGGTCACCCGACATCAATGACCACAAGCCACCCGCCGCCTCAACCGCCTCGCTATAGGTGAAGGATAAAATAATATCATCAGACCCAGCGGGTTTATCGATCAGCGTCGTAGCGTTGCTTGGTGTCGCATCCGCCCAGGCATTACACTGCGTCTGGAAAACCTTATCAGGACCGGCGGAAATAATAACCATGACCGGATAGGACATGTTGTTACCACCACCCAAACGCGAGCCAGGGCAAGTCGGCTCGCCGCTCAGCGCGCCCAAATCCCACGCGCAATAACCGTATTTTGTATTCCAAGGATCAAGCTGTGCCGCGCCAATCGCAGCAGGAAGTGCGCCACCGCCCGTCAGGCCCGCCATGGTATCCGGTGATAAGGGTTCAATTGTTCCATCGCCGTCGCAATCGCCGTTATTGGCTTCCTGCGCTGACCGCACCATCGCCAGTTTCGATGCAATCTGCATCTGTGTATCGGCTTTTGTCTTTTGGTTGACGGCCATGACCGTGCTGACGGGGCCACGCAACAATGATGTTGTTGCCGCACCCACAACGCCGACGAGCGCAACCGCGCCGAAGAGGGCGAAGAAAATATTACCGCGCTCTGACTGGCGCTCCGTCATATTCTTATGACTCCCCGCTCTTGATGAACGTCAAAAGCATTCCCCGCGATACTGAAAACCCGTCTGGTATCAGACATAAAATTCAAAAAAAATCCCCTGAGGTGCGTGCCTACAAAACCCCGATGACTGTTGCAGACACACCTATACAGCATTGATTCTGTCAGAAAAGTATTACCAAAAGCATAATGATACCCCCTGCCTGCTACAGCATAACCACCTGAACATGCTGCGCTTTTCCGCATTGTATCAAATGCAGTCAATTCGCGGGCGACCCCCGCCAGATGGCACGAAACATCAATCATCAAAGACCAATACAGATGGTAATCAGCAGCAGAATTGAACACGGAGGTAGGCATTTTTGAATAAAACGCCGGAGGCAAAAGACAACCATCTTCTCAAAAAAAACAAAAGGTCCCTTGAGAAGCACGGGAAAACTCTCTATCTATCTTACTGATTTTCTATGATGAATCAACCAATTGACGTAATTTCTTATGACAACACGCACCCTATCCAGCCTTTTGGCCGATTTACGCACCTCCCTGACCGGGGAGCGGAGCAGCATTGATACCCTGCTGGAAGGGTTGCATGAGCGCGGTTTTGGCGTGGCGATCCTGCTATTTTCCCTGCCCCTTTCCATTCCCATCCCGAAGCCGCCGGGGCTTAGCACCCTGTTTGGTATTCCCCTTCTTTTGCTGACTGTGCAACAGGCCCTTGGCCGTCACACATTATGGATGCCCCGTGTTATCCGCCGCCGCAGCGTATCGAATGAGGGGCTGAGCAAAATCCTCAACCACGCAATTCCATTTACGGAAAAGGTCGAAGGGTTTTTGCGTCCGCGCCTTGAATGGGTCACGCTGGGGGTGTCATCCCACATCATTGGTCTTATCGGCACGATGTTGGCGGCCTTTATCTGCCTGCCCTTGCCCGGATCAAATACCGTCCCCGGCATTGCCCTGACCCTGATGGCGGGCGGTGTTATGATGCGTGATGGTCTGTGCGTGATTATTGGCGCGGCCGCCGGGATGGGCTGGGTGATGGGCTTAAGCGCACTTTACATCATGATCGGACGGGAAGGTTTAAATGCCCTGCACTCACTTATCTAAAGTATTCCATGATGCACGTTATGTCGCGGGGTTGATCATGCTGGCCTCTGCCGGGACACTTGGCGGCGCATTCTTTTTTCAATATGTCATGGGCCTGCAACCTTGCGTGCTGTGCATTTATCAGCGCATTCCCTATGCCATTACATTTGTACTTGGTTTGATTGCACTGGTTCTGGCCCTGCGTGGCACAAGCATGAAACCATCCGCGTTTTTCATTCTGCTCTGCGCGCCCATCTTCTTGATTGGCAGCGCCCTTGGCGTCTATCACACCGGCGTTGAACAGCATTGGTGGGTGTCGGTGTTAGAGGCTTGCTCATCCCCCACCCTCGCCCTGAACAGCGGCGATTTAAAAGCCCAGCTGGAAAGCACCATGGCGGTGCGCTGTGACGCGATTGCGTGGCAAATGTTCGGAATTTCAATGGCCGGATATAACGCGCTGATTTCTTTTGGCTTAACGGTCTATAGCGCCGCCGCCGCTCTGCTCATCACCCGCCGCGCAAATGAGTTTTAAGAAAAGGGTAACGGGGTTTTAAGTGGGCACTGCCCCCTTAACCCCTATAGTTTTTTCCTTAAGCGAAAAGACCGGCCAGACCCGTGAGGGCCAGAGCAATGGTGGTGTAGAACACGTAGAAGCCAATCGACTCCTTCAATGTGCGGGCCTTGGAAAAATCAAATAAATTACGGAACATGGAATAACCCCTATGGCGTGGTATGGCACGCATCAAAATATGCTGTAAATAAAGGGGTTTTAGAGCTTCATAGCCTAAAGAGTCAAGAAAATAAGGCAAAAAGAGAAGCCGGGGCCCCGCGGAGCCCCGGCTTTCACCTTTTACCACTTAAAACGTGGTGTTATTTCCTGCTATCGAATGTGCTGAGCAAGGCGACCGGTATCATCCCCATCATAACGCTGTGTTCCCAGGCCAGATAGACAGCCAGTATGGTCACCGCGAAGGCGAACAGGTCGTTGCTGAGGCCTTTGCTGAACAGCAGTCCACTGGACAGTAAAAGAACAAAGGCCGAGCCAATCAATGTATAGGTCTCACCGCCTTCAAAGAAGCTGCCGCCGCCTTCCACGACGCCAAACATCCCCAAGGCATAGACCAGTGTGGTTGCAACACCCACCAACACCACCGTTTGCACGATGTAGTAAGTGAAAGCATCCCATACCCTTTTCGAATCAAAGTTCATTGTCTTCCCAAACATAACAAACCTCCTTTAAGGTTTTAAGTCTTCACTCTATTGGTCAACCAATTCGGTATCCCAGTAGAGAAAGTCCCCCCAGCTTTTATGCAGAAAGTTCGGGGGGAACCGTCTGCCGTTGGCCTGCAACTCATACATCGTCGGCTGCCGGGGTTCTGTTGTCGGGAACATGCCGCATTCGCGCGGCAATTTGTTTCCCTTCGTCAGATTACAATCCTGACATGCTGTGACGATATTGTCCCAGGCTGTCCGTCCGCCACGCGACCGCGGGATCACATGATCAAACGTCAACTCCTGTGTTCTAAAGGGGTCGCCACAATACTGGCATTCCCACTGGTCCCTTAGGAACACGTTAAACCGTGTAAAGGCCGGCATTGGTTTGCTCGGCACATATTCTTTCAAGGCGAGGACGCTGGGGAGTCTGAATTCCTGGGTGGGAGAACGAATGACACGTTCATATTCGGAAACAACGTGAACGGATTCACGTACAATCGCGCGGATTGCATCTTGCCACGATAACACTGACAGCGGGTAATAACTTAAGGGACGAAAATCCGCGTTCAGGATCAGAGCGGGACATTGCTCCAGAGATGATGTTGCATTCGCTTCAAACATGCGCCCTTACCTTTAAGACCAAGGGAAGAGACCATCTCTAGATACGGTCGGCATGAGAACTTATGTGGTCTCGCGCTTCGTCTATACATTCATTGTAAGGTAAATTTTCCTCTATTCCCAATATATTCTAAGGATTCAATCATGCGACGCAGCAAGTATGCATAATAACGACAGGGGTTTATCACCCCCGCACCTTCTATTTCTTGCCGTAAAAAATCTCCTGCAAAAACGCGATGCCGGTTTGAATACCGCTGTCATCAATGCTGTGTGGCAGTCCCGGAACGGTATGACCACCGACAATAAAACCAGCATTTTCAAGCTGTTGTTTCGCATCATGGTAACGGTTGAGCGGCAATACATTGTCATCTTCACCGTGGATCAGACACACAGGAACCTTTTGAATATCGTCCTTAATCAACTCTTCGCCGCCCAAAAGTGCGCCCGAATACCCCAGCACACCGGCCAGCTTTTTCGCACGGCGTGGCGCAGTATAAAGGCTCATCATCGTGCCTTGAGAGAACCCCAAAAGCGCCAAATCAGAATCCTGCAACCCGAACTCCGCTAGAATGTCATCAATATAAGCATTTAATAATGGAACCGTTTCCTTGATCCCGGCCAGCATTGCTTCTTGCGTATATTCCTGTAACGAAAACCACTGCCGTCCGAACGGGGCCATGTCATAAGCGTGCGGCGCATCGGGGGACAAGAACGCAACATCGGGGAGCGCACGCGCCATATACGGCGCCAGCCCGATCAAATCCTGACCATTCGACCCCACCCCATGCAGCATCAGCACAATTTTCGCTGGCTTTCCACCCGATGCCGGGCCAAAATTATAGGTGTTCCATTCGGTCATGGCTTTAATTCCTTTTGAAAACAATATTACTTTAAATCAATAACGTTTATTCCATTCAACAACCACATCTTTTAGAATTTTATCCATGATTACAAAATCGCGCTTTGCCCCATCGCCGACCGGTCGCCTGCATCTGGGTCATGCATGGTCTGCGCTGTTTTCGGCGCAACAGGCACGTAAGCAACAGGGTCAGTTTATCCTGCGGATTGAGGACATTGATCATGGAAGATGCCGCCCGGAATTTATTGATGGCATTTATGAAGATCTGGAATGGCTGGGCCTCATCTGGGACACCCCCGTTCGCAAACAATCGGAACACATGGTCGAATACGCCAATGCCATTCATACGCTCGATGCGCTGGGTGTGCTCTACCCGTGCTTTTGCACCCGCAAAGATATTCAGGAAGAAATCGACCGTTCCGGTGCAGCACCGCACGGCCCGGAAGGCGCACTCTACCCCGGCACCTGCCGTCATTTGAGCGATGAGGTTCGCACGGAGAAAATCGCCGCTGGCCTTCCCTATGCCCTGCGCCTTGATGTTGAAAAGGCGATGGAGCATACGCGCCATACCCTCACCTGGCGCGACCAGTATCAGGGCGAACACGAAGCCACCCCGCAAATTCTGGGTGATGTCGTTCTGGCCAGAAAAGGTATGATGGCCAGCTATCACCTCTGTGTCACCTTGGATGATCATTTACAGGGTATAACGCTGGTCACACGTGGTGAAGATTTACTCTATGCCACCCATTTGCACCGCCTGCTACAGCACTTACTGAACCTGACCGTCCCCGAATGGGCGCATCATCCATTATTGCTGGATTCTGAGGGAAAACGCTTTGCCAAACGCAATAACGCCATGACACTGGAATTCATGCGCAATGACGGCAAGACGCCAGATGATCTTATTCAGACGATCTGGAACAGCCTGCCGGAACACGGTCCATGGCGCCGGCTTCTGATCGATCTTTAAGGGCCAGGCCAACCAGTTTCCAGACAACATAGGTCACGGCCATCCCGACATACCCGTCAATCGCGTAATGCCAGCCCAGATGAACAGACCCGATCATCATCAAAACCAGATAGACGGTAAAGAAGATGCCCGTCTTGCGTCCATGCGCCCAACCCAGCAATGCAAACAGGAAGGACAGGGAAATATGCATACTCGGCATCGCCGAAATGCCAGAGAACAATGTAATGGAATGATCTTCATACGCGTTCCACAGATAGTCCTGCGCAAATAAATCCCACACCGGCATGATTTCATTGCTTTGATGCAAAAATGAAATCAACGGCGCAAACGGGTCATCCGGTAAACCTGTCACTGCACCAAAAAAACACGGGCCTGCAGATGATAACAATGTCGCCAAAATCGTCCCGTTCAAAATCCACACCAGCATATAGGTGATGAAGAACTGCGCACGCAGATTGGGATTGCGGGTGGAAAAGGCCTGCCAGTACAAAACGCAGAACTTGGCAACGAACCATGTCTTATAGATAAAGCTGAGAATGGTTGTTAAAAGAGCAATTTTTAGAACCGGAAATAACAATTCCCACGGCTGATGTCCGAAATGCAGGGCCGCATCAATTTTTGCAAAAAGCGGATCGAAGGAAAACGGGTTGATTTCCGGGATCATGCTTTTAAAACTGGTAAACACCGAAAACATCATCGCAAACAGCAGGACAACCGGAATCCCTTGCGCGATTTTCTGCGGTGTAAAATAGTTATCCCGAAGATCCCGCAAAATGGTCAAGGTCAAACGTTGGGGGCGGATCATAATCATGATGTAGAATGACCGGTATGAAATCAGCCCCAGAACAAACCACATTGTGCCATATTTCATCGCATTGGAATAAAGCTGGGTATGCAATGCCACCGGCCAATCATAATAAGCCGCAACCCCGTACCCGACGGCAATATATGTGGCCGCGATCCCCGCCAGAATTATAAAGACGCGAGACATTAAAGAGTCCCGAAACGCATCAACCCATTGCTTCATTCCGTAACAACCTTTTCCCGGAAGATAAATCCTGTTCCAAACCAAATGAGCGCCGTGACAACCGCCCCGACATAACCATCGACCGCGTAATGCCACGCCAGATGAACAGACCCAAGCATTATAAGTGCCGCAAAGGCGCAAAAAAACCAGCGCGCAAAACGTCCATATTGGAACGACAGCAACAGGAATAAAAAGGCAATCGCCACATGGACGCTTGGCATCGCCGCAATGCCGGAACCCAGCCCCGTTTTATTGCCCTGATAGGTTTGCCACAGGCTGTCTTGTGTCTGCACCGCCCAGACCGGGTAATGCTGGGCAATGTCACGTAAATATTCCATCTGCCCGGCAAAGGGGTTTTCGACACCGGGCGCAACCAGATGATAAAAACATGGCCCAGCCGATGATAACAATGCCGCCAGCACAGACCCGTTGATGATCCACGTCAAGAAGAACGTCCAAAAGAAACGGCGGCGCAATTGCGGGCGGCGTGTTGAAAAGAGCTGCCAGTACAAAACGGCAAACATCACAACAAACCACAAATTATAAACGATATTGATAATGGCGGTGATAAGCGGATAACCAAAGATGGGCTGCAACAGCCGCCATGGATCAATCCCACCGTGAAGGACGCGATCGATTTCTGCAAATTTCACATCCCACCCATAGGGCTGGATCAGGGGGATCATCCCCTTCATGACAGTGAAAGCCGCCATGAACAGGATAAAGGCCACAAAGACCGGCATGGCCGCATTGATCTGCGCCGGGGTAAACAGGCGGCCCCGCACATCACGCACCAATGTCATACCCAAACGCTGTGGACGCTCAAACAGGATCAAGGAATAAGTCCGCCAGCCGACAAACAACAAAAACAGCATCAAGCTGACCCGGAAGACAGGTCCGGAATAAAGCAGCAGCGAAAACTGATCCACCCGCCCCAATGACACAGCCACACCATAAACCCCAGCCACATAGACCAGAATAAACAGCAAAAGGCCCCAGCCCGGGGTTTTTAAGAATGCAGGTGAAAATTTCATAGACTTGATTTAACTGAATTATTTCTCTAAAATGTAGCTTATCGTAACAAAGTCACTAATAGCAACTCCCTTTTAATCCCATGCATGACCTCCTCCACATCGATGGCAAGCCATTCGTTTTAGTGCCGATGCACGAATATCGGCGGTTGATCAATGGCGGGAATGAAGCGGTAAGCGATCTGCCGGAATCGGTCTTGGACCGCTTGGCGGCAAGGGCCGAACACCCGGTTAAAATCTTGCGGAAATTTCGTGGCCTGACACAGGCCGAACTGGCCACAGCCGCCAACATCTCCCGCCCCTATCTCACCGAAATTGAAACCAGAAAAAAGAACGGCTCCATCACCGCCATGCAATCCCTCGCGGCAGCGTTGAAAGTCGAACCCGGAATTTTGCTAAAAAACGCGTGAAGAAAAGAGTAAAGGGTCAAGGGGACATTGTCCCCTTGGAAACCTCTTAAACTTTAAACTGTCTATCGTGCTTTAATGCGGGGATTGCGCTTCGCGCCTTTTCGATTTCATTTAAATCGAGGTCGGCGTAAATGACACCAACCTCCGTGCCGCCATCAGCAATCACGTCGCCCCATGGGCCAATCACCAATGAATGACCATAGGTTTTGCGATCACCGTGATGGGTTCCTGTTTGTGCGGGGGCCAGAATAAAGCTGCCTGTTTCAATGGCGCGGGCGCGGAGTAATGTTTCCCAATGCGCCTGACCTGTTGGAACAGTGAAGGCGGCGGGGACGGTGATAATGCCGGCACCATTTTGCGCCAGCGTGCGAAATAACGCAGCAAAGCGCAGATCATAACAGATCGTCATGCCCAGCTTACCCCATGGCGTTTCAGCCAGCACAGCCGCTTCACCGGGTTGAACGATATTGCTTTCGCGGTGGCTTTCACCGGTGGGAAGATCAACATCGAATAGATGGATTTTATCGTAATGGGCAACCAGCTTTCCCTGATCGCTGAAAAGCAAACTGCGGTTGACGACCTTGCCTTCCGAAACGCGAACGGCAATCGACCCCACCAAAATCCACACGCCCAATTCCTTGGCCAGTCCCGCAAAAAACGGAATGGCCGGATGGTCGGCTTCGTAAGGCGATGATTGCAGCTTTTCACTCTGCGGTGTTTTGATGTGGCAGGTGTTTTCGGGAGTCAGGATAAACTGCGCCCCCTCATGGGCTGCACGGCGAATGAGGTCTCCCGCCTGTTGCAGATTATCTGCAATTTGGGGGCCGGAATTCATCTGGATCAGGGCCGTTTTAAGCATTCAGCATCGCATCCAGCTCGCCCTTGGAATCGAGTGCTTGCAGATCATCACTGCCGCCAACATGCTGGCCGTTGATGAAAATCTGCGGCACGGTGCGGCGACCCGCAGCACGGGCCAGCATCTCATCGCGCTTTGCATCATCCAGATCGACGCGGATTTCGGTGACTTCGACGCCTTTTCGCTTCAGTAAATCCTTGGCGCGTACGCAATAGGGGCATACTTGCGTTGTGTACATTTCAACAATGGCCATTTGTCTTTCCTCTCTCAAATCTCTATAAAGTTATAGCTCATTTCGGAGTTGAAACAATGGTATCGGCTTTAAAAAACTGTGATGTCGTCATTAGCGGCGGGGGTGTTCCGGGCCTGTGTCTGGCTGCGCTGTTGGCGGATATTGGTCTGGATATCGTGGTTTTGGACCCGCACCTACCAACACGGATCAAAGATATTCGCCCAGATGGCCGCACCGCCGCCCTGATGGCCGGGTCTGTCAATATTCTACGCGCCGCCGGGGCGTGGGAATTATGCGAACCGCATGGGTCTGCCCTCAATACACTGCGCATCATTGAAAGTGCCTCCGCCCGCGCCGATTTCCGCGCTGATGATATTGGCCTGCCCTATTTCGGGATCAATATGCAGAATAATCTGCAACGCGCAGCCCTTTACGAAGTGATCTTAAAGAAAAAAAACATCACTTTCCTGTGCCCCGCCATGCTGAAGGACTTCACGACAGATGATGTCGGGGTCAGCGTTACGATCAACGAAAACGGCAAAGAACAAATCCTGCGCACCCGCCTTTTGGTTGGTGCAGATGGCCGCAATTCTGCTGTGCGCGCGCAGGCCGGGATTGAAGTGCGCGATCATGACTATGGCCAGATGGCCATAACCTGCATCATCAATCATTCCAAACCACATGATAACATCTCAACCGAATTTCATCGCCCCGGCGGACCGTTCACCATCGTTCCCCTGCCCGGCAACCAGTCCAGCATTGTCTGGGTTGAATATACGGCAGATGCTGATGCGTTTTTAAAACTACGCCGTGATGATTTTGAACGTGCCTTGCAAGACCGCACTGAAAATCTGGTGGGTCGCATTGAAATGGTCACACCGCCAGAGGCATGGCCGCTGAAATCCTTGCACGCGAAATCACTCATCGCACCGCGCCTTGCCTTAATTGCCGAGGCCGCCCACGTCCTCCACCCGCTTGGCGCACAAGGTTTAAATTTAAGTCTCCGCGATGCCGCCACCCTCGCCGAAGAAATCGCTGATGCCGCACGCAGCGGTCTTGACATCGGCAGCCACGCCACCCTTCACCGCTATGAATTCCGCCGCCGCGCCGATATTCAAACCCGCCTGATGGGCACCGACGGCCTGAACCGCATGGTCAGCAATAATATCGGCCTGCTTCGCACCCTGCGCAGCATCGGCCTGAAAACAATCGACGCCATCGAACCGCTTCGCCGCTTTGCCATGAATGAAGGTGTCGTACCGGGTTACGATGACAGCCGATTGTCGCGTGGTGAAAATTTATAAGAAAAAAATTGAAGGGGTCGTTTGAAGGGGGGATTCCCCCCTTCAACCCCATTCTTTTTTTAGGAAAAATCTGTGCTCTTGACGACCCTTGCAATGGCCAAAACGTGGACGGCTTTGGCACCAGCTTTCAATAAAACTTCGGTGCATTCCTTCACCGTTGCTCCGGTGGTGTAAACGTCATCGACCAGCAGGATTGTTTTACCAGCCACGCTGCGGCGCGGGTTCACGGCAAAGGCGTTGTGAACATTGGCGGCGCGGTCGCGGGCACCCTTATGACCCTGACTGAGCGTAGCGCGGATGCGTAACAACCCGTCAGGCAGTACAGCTTTTCCGGTTGCCTTTCCAATGCCAATGGCCAGCAACGCCGCCTGATTATACCGCCGGGACAAAAGCCGCCAGCGGTGCAGCGGGACCGGAATCACCAGATCCGCCCCCGAAATGACCTCTCCCCCGGCCCGGACCATCATGGGGACCAAAGTCGGGGCCAATTGCAGATGGTCGCCATGTTTAAATCTTAAGATTAAATTCCTGCTGGCCTCGTCATAGGCCAAGGCTGCCCGCGCGGTTGAGAAGGGCGGCGGTTCTGACAGGCACGGACCGCATAACGAAGATTTTTCTGTTTCAAATTCAAAGGGATAACCGCAACAAGCACAAAATGGGACGGCAATGAAGCGCAAGGACTGCCATGCTTCGGGCGATAACGTCCCCTGCACAGGCACAATCTCCCCGCTGATCGCACAGCGCGGCGGCAAAATTAGGTCGATAACTCTCAGCCAGATGGCTCTTTTTTCCTTGGAATCTGCTATCATTACCCTATTCATTTACCCTAATATTTGTTGCTTTGCGAGGTCGCAATCAGCTAAAGTAACGAATTATTGAATTACAAAGTGTGGTTTGGGAAAAGATTAACTTAGACAGGCGTTTAGACTAAAAATGGCTCCGTCAAAGAAACGATCACTGAGAGAAGGACACCGCCAAGCCATTGGTGTCGATGATCGTGCCGAAGTTGCGGCGGCGAAAAAACGTGCTAAGCCCATTGTCACCACCGACAACCCCCTCACCGATCGTTATGAATTGTTGCGCGATGTTCCGCGCACCACCATCCGCAAGGCATGGTTCACGCTGTCGCATTTGATGCTGGAACCCGGCGCGACCTTGGTTGATATGGGATGCCAAGATGGCGCGATGGCGTATTGCATGGCAGTCCTGAACCCCGAATGCCACGTGATCGGTGTCGATGCTGATAAGAAACTGATTCAATCCGCGCGCAATACCTATCACCGCGGCAACCTTGAATTCATCTGCGGCGATGTCGGCGCGCCAGATTTGATGCCGCCGGGCAGCGTCAATGCCATCGTCAATTCATTTATCCTGCACGAAATTTACTCCGGGTCGCAATACAATGACCGCCCCGTTGTGCAGATGCTGGAAAACCAGTTTGCCTTGCTGAAACCCGAAGGGTTGATGTATATCCGCGATTTCGCGATGCCAACTGCCAGCGAATATGTCCTGATGGAAATGCCAGACATCGCCAGTGCTGGCCCGCATCTGGATGATATGTCCGAAGCCGATTTGCTGGTCTGGTATTCCGAACACGCCCGCCCACGGCAAGATCCAGGCTGCACAGGGTTCTTCCTGGAAGAGCTGCCACCGCGCTTCCCGAAAACACGTCTGTTCCGCCTGCCATCGAAATGGGCGTATGAATTTGTGATGCGGAAAGATGAACGCGCACGCTGGGAAGATGAACTGCCCAAGGAATATACCTTCTTCACCGAACGCGAATACCGCAAAACCCTGCGCGGGTTAGGTGGTCGCGTCCTGTACACGGCACCGCACTGGGATGAACAATTCATCAAGGCAAAATTCGACGGCCATTTCCGCATCTATGACGAGATGGGCAATGTGCAGGGCACACCACCGACCAGCTTTATCGCCATCGCCCAGAAAATCGGCGACCGCGTATCACTGCGTTTGAATGAACGTCGCCCATCGACAAAACAGGGAAATTCATTGCGCGTCAACGCCATGCGTAACGAAGTCGATGGCCGCATCGTCGATGTGATCAGCCGCGATATCAGCACCACAGAAATCCTGCCCTACCGCGTCACCGAAAATGGCGAACTGAACATATTCGTTCACACTGGCGTGCCGCGCGGCATTATCAACGCGGTTCCCCGCAACGGACGCGATCTGGATGGCAAACGCTGGTCGGGTCACATGACCGAAACCATTGCCCTGAGCGCTGATCTGGTTAACAGCATTGCCGAAGATGATATCAAGGGCGCGGTGTACCTGATGCGCGACATGGTCGGCCTGCGCCCGATGCCAAATCGCAGCCTTGAAAGAGGCCCTGCCTTCTACCCGGCCCCTGATTTTATTGATGAACGGATTGAAACACGCTTCATTGAGGTTGAACAACCAGATGGCCCGATTGAACCAAAATCAATCGCATCTGATTTGACCGGATTCCAATCCACCGGCCGGATTATTGAGATCAGCGCGCAGCATATCTTGAACGCTGTATCGGTTGGCATCATCCCGAATGCGCAGCTGGAAATGCAAATTCTAGCCCTGTATCAGAAACTGGGCCTGAAGGCCGAAACATGGGCCGATAGCCCGCTGGCTTTGCCAGAAGTTGATGTTGAACAAACCGATATTCGTGACCTGATGGTCAAGATGTCGGAAAAAGATGCACGTTATTCCCAGTCACGCGGTTCCGCCGGACAATGGCGCACGCTGCAATCGATCTTCGTTGATGAAGGCCATGTAAACGGGGCATTGACCGGTCTGGCATCACGCGAGCTTGATTTTGCTGTCTCGGACGAAACAACCGAAAACATCGCGGTCATCCTGCCATTGGTCAAAAGCATGTCAGGTGAAGTTCTGGCCGGGTTCGTCACCGATTATTTGCCTGTGCCACAGCGTTATAAGGGTTCCGGTTTCAGTGTTTCGGCACCGACATTGTCCCTGCCCCGTGAAATCACATCAATGGATGCCGCACGCAATTACATCGCGAACCATTTCAAAGTGAAACCAGAAAACATCACCCGCATGGGCGAAAGTTTCTTCTGCCATCTGGGTGTAACGCCGCAGCGCATCTATCCCTTCGCCATGACCGCGCCGATTGGTGGCAATAGCGGTCCGTTTGGTCGCTCCACCTATGCGCCGCTCAGCGATCTGTGGAAACTGATGTACTGGGATAACAGCAAAAGCTTTATGAAAATTATGTCGCTGGCCTATAAACGCCTCGGCGAAAATTCCGATCTGTCCACGGCATGGGATTTCAGCAAAAAACTCGCTGACCACCATGAACGTCCGGTCGCGGCACAATCCACCGATATGCGTGGGCTGGGCGGTAAGTCCAGCAAGACAACCGCAACCGGTGAAGGCGGCGGCGACAACGGCGGAACATCTTCCGGTGGCGGCGCAGGCGAACCTGCAGCATCCATCCCGGAAGAAAACACGCAAAAGAACCAAGATCAGCGCAAACCGCTGCCCAAATAATCATGCAAAATGACATCCTGATTTTTGACCGGAACCGCGTCCGTTTAAACCGCGACCGTGCCGCCCGGCAAAGCCGCAAAGATGGCGGCCATCATGACTTCATGCATGATTGGGCTGTTCGCGCCCTGATGAACCGCCTCAGCGATGTAAAGCGTGACTTTGATCTGGCGCTTCTCATCGGTGCTACGGGATCAAAATCTCTGCTCCAGCAACAAAAAATCGGCACGTTGATCCAGATGGATTTATCCGCTGAACATCTGAAAAACAATATCGGGGAACATGTTCAATTAAGCCTGCAAGGCAGCGAAGAATTTTTACCCTTTGCCCCGCAAAGCCTCGACCTCATTCTCTCTCCGCTAACGCTTCACACTGTCAATGACCTGCCCGGTGCCTTGCTACAAATCCGCCAGACGCTAAAACCCGATGGCTTATTTCTGGCCGCCATGCTGGGCGGTGAAACACTGCACGAACTGCGCAGCGTCATGATGGATGCCGAAATGAATTTACGCGGCGGGATCAGCCCCCGCATCGCCCCCTTCGCCGACAAACCCCAAGCCGGGGCCTTACTCCAGCGTGCCGGATTCAACCTGCCGGTCATCGATTCTGAAATCATCACCGTGACCTACGAAAATGCCTTCCGCCTGATGCAAGATGTTCGCTTCATGGGTGAAGGCAATGCGATTTTAAAACGCGACACAAAATTCACCGGACGCGATTTATTTACCGAAGCCGCACGTCTGTACCACGAACGCTTCTCCGGCCCCGATGGCCGCATCAACGCCACCTTCGAAATCATCTTCATGATCGGCTGGGCCCCCCACGAAAGCCAACAAAAACCCTTGCGCCCCGGTAGCGCCACGGCGCGTTTAGCAGACGTTTTAGGCAGCACAGAGATAGGGACAGGGGAAAGCACAGGAACTTAAAGGAATGGGGTTAAGGGGGCATTGCCCCCTTAAAAACCCTTTACTCTTTTTCTATGAGATAAAAAAAGGGCGCAGGAGGTTGAACCTTCCGCGCCCTTTTTAATTCAATTAAATTCTATTCTTCGCTCTTTGGGCGATTTGGTGCGCCTTGGCTTTGCGAACGACGACGCAGGACATGGCGTGGTGCAGCAGATGGCTGTGCGCCGCCGCCTTGGTTGCCGCTATCGCTGTTGAAGTTACCGGCATTGTCGCCGTTATCATCTTCTTCGCCCTGACGCTTGCGTGTTGCGCGGTGCGGAGGGATTGGAATTGGGCGCAGGGCCATTTCATCGCGTTCGCTGACAGCGATTTCAACTTCCAGACGGGCGGAAACTTTGCGCAGTTCGTGAATAGCATCCTGCAATGTTTCGCGGGATTCTGCATCTTTCTTCGCTGTGTGCCAGGCCAGGTAAGCCTTGATGCAATTATCAGCGACATCGCGCAGTCTTTTTTCGATTTCGTCCATGATCGTTCCTTTATTCGAAATTCTTTATAAAACAGAGGATAAACCCCATACGGACAATCCGCAAGGGGATGGGCGCGCTTGTTAGCTCGCGCCGAATACGTTGTTAATTTGCTGCGTCACGCGCACGAAAGTTGTGCGTTTTGACAGCTCTTTCAGGGTTTTTGCCCCGACATAAGTACAGGCCGAACGAATTCCGCCTAAAATGTCCTGCAACGTGCCAGATAATTCACCACGGTATGGAATTTTGACCGTCTTGCCTTCGCTGGCACGGTATTCAGCAACGCCGCCAGAATGTTTGTGCATGGCTGTGTTGCTGCTCATCCCGTAGAAGGTTACGAATTTTTGACCGTTCTCTTCGACGATTTCGGCTTCGCATTCATCATGCCCGGCAAGCATTCCGCCCAGCATCACGAAATCAGAACCCGCACCGAATGCCTTGGACAGATCGCCCGGAACAGTGCAACCACCATCCGCACAAACCAGACCACCCAAACCATGCGCCGCATCAGCACATTCGATAATGGCAGAAAGTTGCGGGTACCCAACACCGGTCATTTTGCGTGTTGTGCAAACACTGCCTGGGCCAATCCCGACCTTGACCACATCGGCCCCGGCCAGAATAAGTTCTTCGGTCATCTCACCAGTCACGACATTGCCCGCCATGATGGTAACGTTTGGCATACGGTCACGCATTTTTTTCACGAACAGGGCGAAAGGTTCACTGTAACCATTGGCCACATCAATGCATATTTTATTAAGGTTTTTAGCAGCAGAAGATTTCAGGAAAGCATTCAGCTTCTCTTCATCCTTTTCCGACACCCCCATGCTGAACCATGCGTTTTCACGCGCATCTGATTCATAAAACGCAACCAATTGTTCAAGCGTGTAGTGCTTGTGTAACGCTGCGCTCAGGCCATCGCCCTGTTTTAAAAACGAACGCGCCATGGCCATTGTACCAACACCGTCCATATTCGCGGCGATGATCGGCACACCAGCATATTTATGGCCGCTCCATTTAAAGGAATATTGCCGACTGATATCGACTTCCTTGCGGCTGGAAAGGGTGGAGCGTTTAGGACGGATCAAAACGTCTTTGAAGTCCAATTTAATGTCTTGTTCGATGCGCATGAAAAAACTCTGATTGTCAGGATTTAAAGGCAGCAGCCGCGCGGTCGCGGATGGCTTTCTTTTTGATGATTTCTTTCTCGGTCCGCTCAATTTCAGCCCGAAGCTCAACGATATAAGCCTCCAGCTCAGCTACACCTAAGTTTTCCAGATTCTTCTGGGCTGGTGCTTTTTTCTGGGGTTCAAGATCGTCATTGAACATGGTGTCAAATCCGGCTGTTGTCGGGGTCGGGAAAGCGCCCTACATTATGCGGATGACACAGCAAATGCAAGCAATCGAGATTATCCCGCCCGGCCTGTTAACCATGGCCCAACGCCCTGTTCCAATTGCGAAATCTGGCGAAATCCTGATCCGCGTGGCCGCAGCGGGGGTGAATCGACCCGACCTTTTGCAGCGAATTGGCAAATACCCGCCCCCGCCGGGCATTACCGACATTCCGGGGCTGGAAGTCGCCGGGGTTGATGTGGTCACCGGAAACCGGGTTTGCGCCCTGTTGGCCGGGGGTGGATATGCGGAATATGCCGTGGCCCCTGTCGGGCAATGCCTGTCCATTCCACCGAATTTAAGCATGGTCGAAGCCGCCGCTTTGCCCGAAACGGTCTTCACCGTTTGGAATAATGTTTTTGTGCGCGGAAAATTACAACCCGGCGAAACATTACTGGTCCATGGCGGATCATCAGGCATTGGCACCATCGCCATCCAAATGGCAAAGGCCCTTGGCGCGCGGGTCATTATCACCGCAGGCAGCGATGAAAAATGCGCGGCATGTTTAGCATTGGGTGCTGATCTGGTCATCAATTACAAAACCCATGACTTCGTTGCTGAAATCGCACGCGAAGGCGGCGTTGATATCATCCTTGATATGGTTGGCGGTGATTATGTGCCGCGCAATCTGGAATGTTTAAAGCTGGATGGCCGCCATGTCAGCATCGCATCCCTGAACGGATCAAAGGTGAATGTTGATATTCGCACCATCATGCAAAAACGCATCATCATGACCGGGTCCACCTTGCGCCCCCGCCCCTTACACGAAAAGGAAATGCTGACCCGCGGGATTGAGGAACATATCTGGCCCCATATTGCCCGTGGCACCATCAAACCACTGGTCCACACCACCTTTCCACTGGCCGAGGCGCAAAAGGCCCATGACTTACTGGAATCCGGCGATCTGGCCGGAAAAATCGTCCTAACCACCGATTTCACCGAATAAAGACAAAAGAATAGGGTTTTTAAGGAGGAGTTGCCCCCTTAACCCCGTTATTTCTTACCTTTCAGGCCATATAGTTCTGGCGGAACGCCCGTGAAGTGATTATATTCCTGTTATTCCCGGCAATTTGAATAGCGTCGAGAGTGGGCCTCCTGAAACAGGGAGGCAGCACGCAACAGAGTTTTATCGTTCCTCAAAGGAGTATGACATGGCTGAAAAAGGTGTAATTTCCGGTTTGCTGATGCCAAAGGCAACCGCAGTATGGTTGGTGGAAAACACCGCCCTGACATTTTCGCAGATTGGTGATTTCACCGGCCTGCACGAAATCGAAGTGCAAGCATTGGCTGATGAAGAAGTAGGCCGTGGCATTGTTGGCCGTGACCCGGTTGAAAACAACGAAATCACCCGTGCCGAACTGGACAAGGCGATTGCCGATTCATCTTATAAAATGAAACTGGCCAAGAACGACCTGCCAACGATCAAAATTCGTGCGAAAGGTCCACGCTATACACCCGTATCCAAACGCGCTGATAAGCCAGATGCGATTGCCTATATCCTGAAACACCACCCGGAAATCAGCGACGCGCAAATTTGCCGTCTGGTTGGCACAACCAAACCAACAATTGATTCCGTTCGTACCCGTTCACACCCGAACACACCAAATTTGCGTCCGCGCCATCCGGTTGATCTGGGCATGTGCACCTACGCAGAGATGGAAGCCGCAATCCATAAAGGCCTGCGCGCCGCAGGGAAAAACCCGGATGAAATCCAGGCCCAACGCAGCAAAGCCTTTGAAAACATGGAACGTGAAGACGAACCAACAACCGCCGCAGCAAAGGCAGGCCCAACACAAGCCTTTGACTTCAGCAACTTCCTCGGTAAATCCATTACCGGTGGTAACAACGAATAATCATCAGGCTTTATCCGCCTGTTAGAATAAAATAGCGGCCCCGGAAAAACCGGGGCCGCCTTTTCTTGACAAGGAGCGTTGTCAGGAAGACCTCTTTATCACGATGCCTGTTGCATCGTTACAATCTCTTCTTTAATTTTCAGCTTTTCGAGTTTCAACCGCCTTAAATCCAGCGGGTCCGTAGCCGGCAACTTCGTTTCCTGATCAATTGTCCGCGACAATTCCGCGTGACGTTGTCTGAGCGATTCCAGACGGTTCGAAGCAGCGCCTTGACCACGAGAGATCATTGATTATTCTCCATTCTTCGTTTTACAGGATTTATGTCTAGTTTTTAGTGTGACACGGCCCTTGTTAAGAAGGCCCTAAAGAAACCTATACTTCCCTCCGAAAAAACAACCACCCTCCTAAAAAAATTAACTGCCCAAAGGCACCCCCTCAAAAAAAATCAACCGCCCTAAGGCGGTTGAATAGGTGTTGTGTGTGAGGAGGAACGACTAATTCCCTACTCTTATGCTAACCTGATGGTGGTTAAGGTCCGTTAAACATTCCATAAAATTTGATCTATTTCGTAAAACTGCAATTTTCGCCAGTAAAACAGCATTTTAGAAAGTAAGGGGGGGGGGGTAGTTTGAAAGGGGCAACCGCCCCCTTCACCCCGTATAGCTTTTTCAAATAAAAAAACGCCGGGAACTTATCCCGGCGCTCTTTCGTTTTTAAATTGGGATATTACAGGTCGAAAACGACACCCTGCGCCAGTGGCAAGGCTGCGGAGTAGTTCACGGTTTGCGTCTGGCGGCGCATATAGGTGCGCCAGGAATCAGAACCGCTTTCACGTCCGCCACCGGTTTCTTTTTCACCGCCGAATGCCCCGCCAATTTCTGCACCGCTTGGGCCGATATTGACGTTGGCGATTCCGCAATCACTGCCCGATGAGGACAGGAACATTTCGGCTTCGCGCATGTTCATGGTGAAAATGCACGATGACAGACCTTGCGGAACATCGTTTTGCAGTTCAACCGCTTCATCGAAATCGCTGTAGCTGAGGATATATAAAATCGGTGCGAAGGTTTCGTGCTTGACGATATCGCTTTGCATTGGCATCGATACCAAAGCCGGGCGAACGTAATAACCTTCGCCCAGACCCGCATCACTGACGCGCTCACCACCGACCAATACTTTACCGCCCTGTTTTTGCGCCTGATCCAAGGCGTGCTGCATCGAATCATAAGCAGCCTTATCAATCAGCGGCCCGACAAGGGTTTTGGAATCGAGGGGGTTGCCAACGCGGATGGCCTGATAGGCCTTGGTCAGGGCAGCAACCAGCTTTTCCTGAACGGATTTATGAACGATCAAACGGCGCAAACTTGTGCAACGTTGACCAGCGGTGCCCACGGCCCCAAACAGAATGGCCCGAACGGCCATGTCCATATCGGCGCTGTCAGTGACGATCATCGCGTTATTTCCACCCAGTTCCAGCAAGGAACGGCCGAGACGCTTGGCAACAACTTCGTTAACCGCACGGCCCATCGGGCCGCTGCCTGTGGCACTGATAAGTGGCACATTTGTGTTGGCGACAAGAGCCTCGCCAATATCGCGCCCACCAATGATCACCTGTGACAAATCATCCGGAATGGCATGACCCGCCGCGCGGAAGCGTTCAACGGCGCGGTCCAGAATCGCTTGGCAGGCCAGTGCGACAAGCGGTGTTTTTTCAGATGGCTTCCAGATTACTGGATCACCGCAGACAAAAGCCAGTGCCGCGTTCCAGCACCAAACCGCCACAGGGAAGTTAAAGGCACTGATCACACCGACGGTGCCCAGTGGTTGCCAGACTTCACGCATATGGTGGCCGGGGCGTTCCGATTGAATGGTCAGGCCGTAAAGCTGGCGCGACAGACCAACGGCGAAATCGCAGATGTCGATCATTTCCTGCACTTCACCCAAGCCTTCGCTCAGGATCTTGCCGTTTTCCAGCGTGACCAAGCGGCCCAGATCAGCCTTTGACGCTCGCAGCTCTTCACCCAGCAGGCGCACGAATTCACCGCGCACAGGGGCCGGAACAACGCGCCATGTCGTGAAGGCGCGGGATGCCTTCTCGACAGCCGCATTCACATCAGAAACCTTGTCTTGCTTAACCTGACCCAGCAACGCGCCATCAATTGGCGAGCGGATGATCAGATCACCACCGGTGATGTCACGTTCGGATACGCCCAATGACAGAAGAATTTCTTTTGCGTTCATTTCATGATCCTTATTCAGTACGCGCACAGTTTCACCCATGGCAGCCTCCCCTTTATTGATGATAATTATCGTTACGTTTATTCAGCCGGTTTTGCTTCTTCAGCCATAACCGAAACGGTGTCCTGCTTCGCCGCTTCCGGCTTGACACGGCTTTCCGTCAACTGCCCGCGATGTTCCAGCAAAGCATAGGCAACAGTACACATATAGGTGTTGATCCGGCGATAATCACGGATGATATCCAGATGCATGCTGGATGTCGCAATCGTTTCCGGAATACCTTCACGCAAGCGTTCGATATGGTGCGTCATGGCTTCTTGTTCAGCACGGCGCAAAATATCTTTCCCGTCGGTCATTTTCCGCGCAAGGCGCACATCACCGGACACGAACACGGTTTGGGCCAGACGAACGCTTTCCAAAACCAGATTGTGAATATTTTCAATTTCCTTCAGGCCTTCCGGCGAGAAGCTGTTTTGCGCCATGGCCTTTTTCTCGGCCATCAGCATCAGGCTTTTATCGATAACATCGCCCGCATGTTCCAGATTGGTAGAGAAGGTCAGGATCTGGATATAGCGATGCCCATCTTCCGAGTCGAACGTGCTTTGCGACAAACGCGCCATATAATTTTTGATCGATTTATAGATTTTATCGACGACGTTATCCTGTTCGCGGATTTTGTTCAGCAGCGATAGATTATTGGTACGAAACACCTTGATAGTGTCTTCCAGCATCCGTTCAGTCAAATCCGCCATACGCAATGTTTCGCGTGAGGCAGAGGCCAGCGCAATGGTAGGTGTATCCATCGATTTGTTATCAAGGTAGCGCGGCATGCTGGGGTCGTCTTTGGCTTCTGGGTCTGGCAGTGCCCGGATCGCTAGTTTTTCAACCGTGCCAATAAAGGGCAGGAACAATAAAGCCAGCACCACGTTAAACGCCGTGTGATAATTCACAATCATGCGGGCTGGATCAGGATCAATCAGCGCAATCATTTCAGCGGAGAATGTCAGCAAAGGCATTGCAATCAAAATACCGCAAAAACGCATCAGCAAATTGCCAACCGGAACGCGGCTGGCCGCAGGACCATCGCGTAAGGATGCAATCAGCGGCGCAATCGCACCACCAAGGTTCGCACCCAAAACCATCGCCAGCCCCAGATGGATCGGCAAAACGCCACTGGCCACAAACGACACCAGCAACAGAACAATCGCCAATGAAGAATGCGACACCCATGTCAGCAAGGCAGCAACACCAATGGCAAAAACTTCATCGGTGGCCAGCGCCTTCAAAATGATCGGTAGTGTTTCAGAATCTTTAAGCGGTGCCGCAGCCGTTTTAATAAAGGTCAACGCAAACAGCATCATGCCAAGGCCCAGCAACACCGTGCCCAGATGTTCGCCGCGCCCCTTATCCTGGTTCACTGTAAAGACAATGTAACCGGTCAACATAACGAACGGGGCGACCCAACTAAAATCATGGGACAGCGCCTGTGCCACGATGGTCGTACCAATATCGGCCCCCAGCATCACAGCCAGACCCGCGCCAATGGTCATTAACCCGCGCCCCACAAAGGACGCGATAATCATGGAGGTGGCCGTGCCGCTTTGTAAAATTGCCGTAACGCCGATACCGGCCAGCAACGCCGTGAAACGGTTACTGGTGCTGCGCGAGATAATCTTTCTCAGCGATGCGCCAAAACCCCGCGTAACCCCCGTACGAACCATGCGCAGCCCCCAAAGAAGGAGGCACACACCGCCGATGATTGAAACAAGGACCTGACTGGGGGAAATGATACGGCTCCGGGCGCTGGTAAATACAAACAAACCAAACAACTAGTCTAGGACTGAAGGGATTCGCTTGCAAGGGGGAGGACTTCAAAACACTCTATAAAATGGGCAAAATGCGTGGTGCAACGCGCAAGGGAGATGAAATCAGAAACCCGAACCGGGTTGCTGTAGGTAGAGGATTTCTTCCGGCGTACTGGCCCGACCCAAGACCACGTTCCGGTGCGGGAAACGGCCAAAACGCTCAATCACATCCAGATGCCGCAGGGCATATTCATAGCCAATCGGATCATCCCCCTGCATCGTCGCGAACAAGGCCACGGAACGCTTCTGATCGTCCAGATTTTCGCTGTGCTCAAAGGGCAGATACAGGAAACGGCGGCGGATGGGGGTTAACATTTCATCAAACCCGCGTAAAAGCGCCCGTTTCGCCACAGATAGTGCTTTTTCATCGCTGGCAAAGGCCTGCGGGCTGTCGCGGAAAATATTGCGGGGAAACTGGTCCAGCGCGATACACAGCGCCAAGGCACCATCAGCCTGATCCCACCAATGGTCGCACAGACCATCCCGCG
Organism: Micavibrio sp. UBA6139; assembly: GCA_002423285.1. Taxonomy (GTDB): domain Bacteria; phylum Pseudomonadota; class Alphaproteobacteria; order Micavibrionales; family Micavibrionaceae; genus Micavibrio. The sequence goes on from DIVF01000024.1 coordinate 25,045, forward strand.
CCATATTCACCGTGACCAGAAAACGGTCGCGGATAATCCGGTCGAAATCATCGTTTTTCTGGAACCACTGGGCGGGTTGGGTTTCTTCAAACCAAAAATGCAGGATGTCCTGTTTCGTATCGCGCATGTTGGGATACTAGTCTTTATGGCCGTACTTGTCCAAATATTGGCGTTCCAGCCGGCTGGCCATAAAGGACAGCACAGCAGCTGGCAAGAATGGCACCAAAATAATGGTTACAACAAACGGATTGGTCAGGGCGGACAGGAAACTGCCCTGAATATTTTGGAAATACAGAGCAATAAAGACCACGATCCCCCCGCACGCAAACACGAAGGCAAAAAATCTTAACAGTCGTGCTTTCAGCACGAGTTCGCGGGCTTTAGGGTCTATAGCAATTCTCCGTCACAATTACGTGTTCGCTACTATACTAAGTATATTAGCGAACCGTAATTAATTAGTGAACGTTAGACCAGATTTTACGTTTTACGGCATACATCACGCCGGTAAAGACCAGAAGGAAAAGGAAAACCTTCACCCCTGTTCTTTTTCTGGATTCCATTTTCGGTTCAGCTGCCCACATCATGAAATGGGCAACATCGCGCGCATATTGATCAACGGTTTGATCTGTACCATCACCATAGGCCACCTGCCCCGCCATCAGCGGTGCGGGCATGGCAATGATGTTGCCGGCCATTGCCTTGTTCCAGTGCTGGCCCGGCAGCAGTTCTTTATTCGCCGGGGCTTCTTCATATCCGGTCAGGATTGCATAGATATAATCCGGCCCGCCCTGTCTGGCCTTGGCCAACAAGGACAAATCCGCCGGGTAAGCGCCATTATTGACTGATTTCGCAGCCTGTGGGTTTGGATAGGGAGATTTAAAATGGTCGCTTGGGCGACCGGGGCGTTCATACATTTCACCGTCATCATTCGGACCATCGGTCACCATGACATCAGCAGCAATCGCCTTGATCTCGCCTTCGGTGTAACCCAAATCAGCCAGGTTGCGGTAAGACAGGCGGCTCATCGAATGGCACGCTGCGCAAACTTCTTTATATACCTGAAAACCACGCTGCATCGATGCACGGTCATAGGTTCCGAAAATGCCATTGAAAGACCAGTTTTGTTTTGGTGCCACATAATGGTGCGCTGTACCGGCATCATCATGTGATTTTTCCGCATGATCCGCAGGCGCAGCACCATCGGCAGCAGGGGCTGCTTCAGCATGTTCAGCTTTTGTGTCTTCGCTGATTGTCTCGCTCACCGCAACCGCTTTCGCGGCTTCATCGGCGGCAGCTTCCGCTGCTTCGGCTTCTGGCGATGGCTTCAGGATGATTGCCTTCGAAGGGCTTTGTGCCACGGCAATACCCGCAACACTCAGAACACAGCCGGCCGCAGCCATTAAAAGAAGATTCTTGGCAACCATTACACGGCCTCCGACTTCAAAGATTGTGCTTTCAACACGGCTTCATTGATGCTGTTCGGCAGAGGTTTTGCAACCTCTTTACGCGACAGATACGGCAGAATAACCAAGAAGAAAACGAAGTAATACAAAGTACACAACTGACCCAGGATAACCCAGATGCCTTCTGGTGGTTTTGCACCGACATAGCCCAGCACGAACACGGCCGCCACCATCGCCAGCAAACACTGACGGTAGAGTGGACGGAACCGTGCGGAACGGACCGGGTGGCTGTCCAACCATGGAAGAACCAGCAGCAGAGCGATCGAACCAAACATGGTGATAACACCACCCAGTTTCGCTTCGATGAACACGATGTCGGTGAACGGGATACCGATATCAAATGTGACCGCACGCAGCATCGCGTAGAACGGCAGGAAGTACCATTCCGGAACAATGTGGGCCGGTGTCACCAACGCATCATACGGAACGTAGTGATCCGGGTGCGCCAGCATGTTCGGCATAAAGAATGTGACCGCCACATACGCCATCAGGAACACGCCCAAACCAAACATGTCTTTGGCGGTGTAGTACGGGTTGAATGGAACGGTGTCTTGCGGACCTTTCACATCAATACCCAGCGGGTTGTTGGAACCTGTCACGTGCAGCGCCCAGATGTGAAGGAATACAACAGCGAAGATCACGAACGGCAGAACAAAGTGCAGGGCAAAGAAACGGTTCAGCGTCGGGTTATCAACGGAGAAACCACCCCACAGCAATGTCACCAGACTGTCACCGACAACAGGGATCGCCGAGAACAAATTGGTAATAACAGTCGCACCCCAACCTCCCATCTGGCTCCAAGGCAGGGTGTAACCCATAAACGCAGTCGCCATCATCAGCAGGAAAATTATGACGCCCAGAATCCACAAGAGTTCGCGTGGCTTCTTATAAGACCCGTAATACATGCCGCGGAAAATATGAATGTAAACAGCAATGAAGAAGAACGACGCCCCGTTCATATGCATGTAACGCAGCATCCAGCCCCAGTTCACATCACGCATGATGTGTTCAACACTGGAGAACGCCATCGCAGAATGCGGGGTATAATGCATCGCCAGGAACAAACCTGTGACGATCATCAGAACCAGCATGACCATCGCGATCGCGCCAAAGTTCCAGAAATAGTTGAAGTTCTTCGGTGTAGGGAAAACACCATATTCGTTCTTCATCATTGTGAAGATCGGAAGACGTTCATCGATCCAGCTGATCACCGGGTTTTTGAAGGTGGCGCGTTCACCGCTGCTCATAGAATATTCTCCATACTCTTACTTGTATTGATATTAAACGTGTCAGTGTTTAGCCGATACGAACCAATGTATCGCTCAGGAATTTATATTCTGGAACAGGCAGATTCTTCGGTGCTGGACCCTTACGGATACGACCTGATGAATCATAATGTGAACCATGGCATGGGCAGAACCAACCACCGAAATCGCCTTTCGGCTCAACGGTTTTCTGACCCAACGGAACGCAGCCCAAATGGGTGCAAACGCCAACCATGACCAACCATTCCGGTTTTTGCACGCGGGCCTCATCGGTTTCTTTATCGCGCAATGTCGAAACATCAACCGCTTCCGCGTCCGCAATATCTTGCGGGGTGCGGTGACGAATAAACACAGGCTTACCGCGCCATGTAATGGTGATCGCCTGACCGACTTCGACCGGCGCCAGATCGACTTCCGTGGTCGCCATCGCCAGCGTATCCGCGGCAGGGTTCATGGAATCGATGAAAGGCCATGCAAAAATACCCGTCCCCACCGCGCCAAAGGCGCCAGCAGTCAGGTAAAGGAAATCACGGCGTGTGGTGCCCGATTCTTTGTCATCGCCTGATTCTTTATTTGAATGATTGGCTGTGTGTGTACTCATTGATGGCGTCCAGCAGTCGTTGATAGGGGAAAAGACACTTAATTAAGAGCGTTATATCAGGGCGTTAAGTACCTGTAAAATGCCCCCCGTGCAAGAGGGCAATCGCATTGTGGATAAGGAAACTCACAGCCCGGCAACCCAGACATTACCGCAAATAACAATATAACCTATTGATATATATAATTAAAATATCCTGCGCCCAACCCTTAAAATGTAATTCTTTGGTAAGTGCTTGTGATATAAGATTAACTTATGGGGCAATTTCACAAATTAATTATCGTTACAGGGTTGGCGCTGGTCATGCTGGGGTTTGGTTCCGGCACCGCGAACGCCGCATGCGTGAACCCTGCCGGGGTCACAGGTGAGGTCCTCTATAACAGCAGCAGCGACGCCTTTCAGGGCTGTACCACCAATGGCTGGGCGGCGTTTAATAAACTGAACCGATCCCCGTCCACATCCTGCACACACCCAACCGCCACACCAGGCGAGATTGTTTATAAAAGTGCCTATACAGCCTTCATGGGCTGCACCCTTGCCGGCTGGCAAGCCTTTAATCCACCGGCGGACCCTTGTGCGCCCGCCAACCCGGAAATCGGATCAGGCTGCCTGGATGGCACGATCTATGTCGGGAAAACACCGGATGGCAACGTCAAAATGTTCACGACCAGCGCCGGCGGTGTGGGACAAGCATGGAATAATGGCAACTCTGCTAACTATGTTGATGTGGGGGGGCTGACCAATTGTACCACCGGCGCACAGGCCAGCTGTAATACGGGCCGCCTGAACACCCCCATTATCGCCGCAGCCGATGCAAGCAGCGCTGGCGGATTCCAGACGCACAATGCTGCGACCTATTGTCACAACCTTGTCGAACATGGTTATTCCGACTGGTACTTGCCTGCCTATCATGAATTGGCGATGCTTTACACCGCACGCAACGAAGGTGCTTTAGCAGGAACCTTTCCAACAGTGGACAGCTTCCCATCATCCTTGTTCTGGAGTTCGTCCGAATACAGCAACGTCGGCGCAATGCAGATCAACTTTGCGACAGGCGGCGGCTATCCATACAGCGCAGGTGCCAACGTCGATAAACGCTGGAGCTTTAAAGCACGTTGCGTTCGCAATGAACTGAGTGCCGTGGCCGTTGCAAGCGGTTTAATTGGCTATTGGAAATTTGATGATGGTCCGGGTTCGGCAACAGCCGTCGATTCATCTGGTCAAGGCAACACTGGAACCTTGACCAGCATGAACACCACCACGGCATGGGTTGGCGGTAAACAAGGTTACGCCCTGAACTTTGATGGAACAGATGATCGAGTGAACGCCGGATCTGCGGCGGGCCTTGACAACATGGCAGCATCATCCGGCTGCGCGTGGACATACAGAACAGAATCCGGGGTGCCGACGCTCTTCCCAACCATTATGGACAAATCCGGTGATGCCAATGGCGAAAACGGATGGAACTTCTACCTCAACAACCACTTCATTATAAATGAAGGCGAGACCACATCGTGGCCTGCCTATTACAATATCCACGGCGCGTATAAAGAACGTGACGGTGCTATTCCACATAACGGCACATGGCAACATGTCTGCTTTACGTGGGACGGCGATACCGGTTTCGCCGGGACAGAACTCTACGTGAACGGTGTTCTACTGACCTCTCTCGCTTACGCAGCTGATGTCGGCGGGCCATATAACGATGCCGCCAATAGTCTGGGCATTGGCGGCCAAGCCGCGGGACTGTCTTCTCAATGGTTCAAAGGACGCCTGGATAACGTGCGTCTCTATAACCGTGCCCTCAGCGGTGCTGAAGTGCTTGAAATTTATCAGTCAGAAGGCGGGCTATAAGTTTGCGTCCCATGCTGAAATGCATTAGGATGAAAGCATGAAACCAAACTTTCGCTTATCACTGGCGCGTCTAACCGAATTGTTCGGCGAATCGAACCGCCCGGCACGGATGCAGAAAAGCTTTAATGCGGCCTCTGGCCATGCTGCCGCCGCCTCCCGCGCCTATATGGCGATGCGCTATCGCCCGCTGAACTGCCCGATGTTCAGTTTTCAGTAGGAAAAACAAATCCTTAACAACCCCGCTTCTGCGGGGTTTTTTAATGCGCTGCAAGGTCATTTTTTCTTGAAAAAGCCCCCTCATTTTCCTATAATGGGAACATGAGAACAAGCTACGCAAAAATGAATGCGCCAACCGCACCGCTGATGAATTACAGCTTCAGTCAGGTTGCTCTTATGATGAAGCCGGGCGTTATTTCCAGCCGCCTTCAATCCCGCACTCACGACTCGTCCAGCCGCATGAATGATGCCCGCAAGACCTTTGCCGCTATCCGTGCCCTGACCCCGCACATGCAACAGCTGCGCTTTACCGCCTGATTGACTTTGGTCAATTGAAAACCACGGCCAACCAGTTTAAAACGCTCGCATACCGCGGGCGTTTTGCTTTTGCGGCGACCGAATTATAAAGGTGAAAACCATGCAAAGCACATCCGCCGCGATCCCATCGCCCGCAACCGATTTTGGTGCCGATCACAAGGTTCAGGCCGCCGCATGGTTTAAATCCCTGCGCGATCAAATCTGCGCCGCATTCGAAACCATTGAAGATGATGCTCCGGCCTCCACGAAGACCGCACCCGCCGGACGTTTCACTCGCACCCCGTGGGACCGCGCCGAAGGCGGCGGCGGTGAAATGTCGCTGATGAAGGGCCGCGTCTTTGAAAAAGTCGGCGTCAATATCTCAACCGTTCACGGCCAATTCTCCGAATCCTTCGCCAAACAAATTCCCGGTGCTGATGAAAATGGCGGCCAGTTCTGGGCCAGCGGCATTTCACTGGTCGCCCATATGTGCAATCCCCACGTCCCTGCCGTTCACATGAACACCCGCATGATCGTCACCAATCGCGGCTGGTTCGGTGGCGGTGCTGACCTGACCCCCATGTTCATGGATACCCACGCAACAGACCGCGACGATTTCCACGCTGCCCTGAAATCAGCCTGCGATACCCACGGCCCCGATGACTACGACAAGTTCAAAAAATGGTGCGATGAATATTTCTTCCTGCCCCACCGCAACGAACCACGCGGCGTTGGCGGAATCTTCTATGACTATGTCAACACCGCCGACTGGAGCCACGACTTCGCCTTCACGCAAAATGTCGGCAAAGCCTTCCTCGATATCTACCCCAAAATCGTCCGCCGCAACATGGACCGCCCCTGGACCGATGCCGACCGCGAACACCAACTCATCCGCCGTGGTCGCTATGTCGAGTTCAACCTGCTCTATGACCGCGGAACAACCTTCGGCCTGAAAACAGGTGGCAATGTGGATGCGATTTTGATGTCCCTGCCGCCGGAAGTGAAGTGGCCGTAATAAAAGGGTAAGGCCCAAGGGGGGATTCCCCCCTTGGAACCCCCGTACTTTGCGCCGAAGGCGTTATAGGAAAATAGAGCGTTGCCGCGATGTCGGTTATTGCCTGCGGCGCTGAAAAAAGAGACCGGGGTTCTAAAGGGGGCAATTGTCCCCTTTGGCCTTACAGCGTAAGATTAAATCGTTGCAGGAAGTAAAAGCGTTTTCTTGAGGTCAAATGAACTATCAGACAAGAGCATTTTTAAACTTCCTCGTGAGCGCCTGCAGCAACTTGCTGGGTCTCTTTTTTGCCAGTGTCGCCCTCCTTATCCCAAATACATGGATCATCCTAATCACCGCAGATATTTTTAACCTCGATATAGATGGGGGCGGGATATTAGGATTCATATTCACTCTTCCATTGGTTATCGTAATGACCACATTTGCCGCCATAGTCATGAGCTGCATCGAGATATTTTTTATACGGAATGATTGGCTATATTCAAATTATGTAAAAATTACGTACGCTATCGCCTATTCAATGATATTGGCAATAACCATAACCGTCGTCTGCAGTACCATAAGCATGTGCTATATATAGACCGGGGTTTAAGGGGGCAATCGCCCCCTTTATCTTATTTACTTAATCATCTCTTTTGCCCGGTCCACACACGCGCCGTGGTCAGGCCTGAACTCCCATTCGATCCACCAGGTTTCAACCTGATCTAAAATCTCGCCCATATGGGGTCCGGGTTCGACCCCCAGTTTTTGCAGGTCGGAGCCGGCGAGTGGGAATTTGGGGATGTCCCATTCGCGGATTAAGGCCAGATCATCATCGGAGATTTTGGCACCGCGCATGGCAGCCAGCAGAAGGATGGATTGCCCCCCGACTTCGCGCCCGTAATGATAGAGACGTTCGCGGATATTCATCGGGGCTTGGACAGCTTCAAACAGGGACTCAAAATTGCGACGTAACATCTTGGAGAGTAAGAGATATTCGTCGGCAATCTCAATTTTCTCTTCCCGTCCGCCACAAATACAATAAAGCCGCGCGGCGACGGAACGGGTTTGAGAGCGATTTTGCAAGCCGATTAAGGCCCTTAGCGCATTATCATCAAATTCTGGGTTGGCAAGATCGGCCATAATTTCGTTGTCATACATAATCCGAAACGTATCGGCTGCATTTTCGGCACCGATAATTTTGAGGAATTCTTGAGTGATCCGCTCCCGCGACAGGGTTTTGATTTGAGGGGCGGCGTTTCGGCAGGCGGCTAGCGCGGATGGGTCCGGGGCCCCTGCTCCGTACTGGGCATGGAAACGGAAGAACCTTAGAATCCTTAAATAATCTTCGGCGATGCGTGTGGCGGGATCGCCGACGAAAACAACGCGGCGGGCTTCTAAATCAATAATTCCAGAACGTAGCGGATCGTAAACATTTCCCCACTCATCCATCAATAACGTGTTGATGGTGAAGTCGCGGCGGGCGGCGTCCTCTGCCCAGTCATCGGTGAAGGCGACAACGGCATGCCGACCGTTCGTTTCAACGTCCCGGCGTAACGTGGTGATTTCAAAGGATTTACCGTTAACAACCGCTGTCACAGTTCCGTGGTCGATGCCGGTTGGCACGACTTTAATCTGGGCGGCGCGTAAACGCTCTGCCACATCTTCCGGATGATGGGTGGTGGCCAGATCAACATCGACCACGGGCACGCCCAAAAGGGCGTTGCGAACACATCCACCCACAAACATGATTTGGGGTTCGTCGGCATCGCCCTGAAGCGCGTCAAAAATCAGATCGGTTTCGGGGGAGTTTAACCAGTCGAGGGAAACATCATCCCCGGCCCCGGCGACCCGGTCGGTAATTCTTCTGACGCTGTTCATCAATTCTTGCCCTGTGGAACGTAACCCAGAATATGACATATACCCCGGCTGTTGAGGACCATCCTATCATGATCCGGTGTGGCGTGTTCAACCAGCTTGTAAAAAACGGCGCGCGATATCCGGGCATAAAGACCGGAGCGGACATTCACATAAGGCACCTGAACACCACCGCGTGGTTCGGCGCGCAATTCCAGAATATGGTCCGGCCCCAACGGCACGACATCGCCCATATTTCCGATCAGGTCGATGCCATCCTCCCGAATGTCATAATCAACAATGATAAAGGGGACATCATCCACCGTGACCGGATAACGGGATTCGGGAGAGCTGAGCCAATGCTGGCCATTCTCATCCACGCGCAGCCCCTTATCGGCGAAAAGTTTGGCCAAGGCAGGTCGTTTAATCTCCCCGCCGTCATGAAACCAGCGCCCGTCATAATCAATCCGGAAAAGCGGGGGTTTCTGTTCTTTTTCTGTGGGCTGCATAGCTTGGCCTGTCTGCAAAACGACTTATTCTTGATACTATCCTGATAAGCCCATCAGCAAAGGAAAAAATGATCGTGAGCAATTCGCCATCAAACGTCGGCACATCGTCGCATACCCCGGCCAGCATTGAAAAATCATTGGTGGAGACTGCCGTCCGCCTGACCGCCGCCCGCAAGGAAATCGGCAAGGTCATTTTCGGCCAGAATGATGTCGTTGACAAGGTTTTGATCACCCTGATGTCCGGCGGTCACGTTTTGTTGATCGGGGTTCCCGGTGTTGCGAAAACATTGCTGGTGGAAACCGTCGCCAATGTGATGGGCCTGTCATCCGCCCGTATCCAATGTACGCCCGATTTGATGCCTGCTGATATTCTGGGGTCCGAAGTTTTAGAAGAAGGCGATGACAATAAACGCCATTTCCGTTTTATCCGTGGTCCTGTCTTTACCCAATTCCTGATGGCCGATGAAATCAACCGCGCATCGCCGCGCACGCAATCTGCCCTGCTGCAAGCCATGCAGGAAGGATCGGTCAGTATCTCAGGTCACAAACACGACCTGCCAAAACCGTTCCACGTTCTGGCGACACAAAACCCGATTGAACAGGAAGGCACCTATCCATTGCCTGAAGCGCAGCTTGACCGCTTCCTGATGCAAATCGATGTTGATTACCCGGATTTAAACGCAGAGCGCGATATGCTACTGGCCACAACCACCAACCGCAAAGCGAAAGCGGAGTCCGTCTTCACCGAAAAAGATTTGCTGAACATGCAATCACTGGTCCGCGATATGCCGATTGGTGAGAGTGTAGTTGAAGCCGTTTTGACCCTGGTACGCCGTGGCCGTCCGGGTGCGGATGCGACTGATCTGGTCAACACCTATGTCAACTGGGCGCCGGGTCCGCGCGCCAGCCAAGCGTTAATGCTGGCCAGCCGTGCGCGTGCGCTACTGGATGGTCGCGCCGCGCCATCGGTCGATGATGTGATTGATCTGGCAGAACCGATTTTAAAACACCGCATGGCGCTTCATTATCAAGCCCGCGCCGATGGTGTGACATTGAACGATGTCATCAAATCGATGACCGACGGGCTGTAACCAGAACAATGCGCCACCGCAGCGCCCGTCACAACAAATCCAGACTTCAGAACGGCCTGATCGCCGCGCTGACCCCGCTTATCATGCGTCATCGTGCCGAAGATGCTGCCGGGGGCTTGCCTGCTTTGATGGCGGCGGCGGAAAAGGCTGTGACAACGCTCTACACGGGCGATCACCGCCAGCGTAAGGCGGGCAGCGGTGAAAAATTCTGGCAGTTCCGCGAATATGATTCATCGGACCGGCCCCAAGACATTGACTGGCGTCAAAGCGCCAAGGGCGACCGCGTCTTTATCCGTCAGAAAGAATGGCAAACCGCGCAGACCGTTTTATTCTGGGCGCAGAATGATCGCGGCATGAGCTTGCGCACCGGTCATGCGCTGGCCAGCAAACATGAAACCGCCGTGATTCTCTCCCTTGGTCTTGGGTTACTCCTGACCCGCGCGGGCGAGCGCATTGGCCCGATGGTTGAACCCGCCCGTGCAGGACGCAGCGAGATGGCCTTGCAACATCTGGGCGACGCATTATGCCGTATGCCAGAAACATTATCAGTGACACCGGAATTACCACGCGCCGAAAACCTGCCACGGCAATCGAGCATTATTCTAGCCGGAGATTTTTTACAATCGCCCGATGAAATTGACCGTGCCCTTGGCGTTCTGGCCGCGCAATCACCGCATGGTTTGATCTTTCAAATTCTCGACCCGGCGGAACATGACTTGCCCTATAATGGCCGGGTTATTTTCCGCCCCTTTGACGATAGCCGCGATTATTCAATCGCAAATGTCCCGTCCATCCGTCAGGCCTATGCCACGCGGCTTCAAAACCATATTGAAACGGTGAAGGCGCTTGCCCGCCGCCATGGTTTTGGCCATGTCTTACATGTCACCCGTGATGATCCGCGCCATGCACTCTCCACTGCCTGGCAAATTCTGTCGCCGCAATTGCAACAGGATGGTGGAAAATGATGGGATTGGGCCAGATGGCATTTTTGCATCCATGGATTTTGGCAGGGCTTTTGGTTCTGCCCGTCCTGTGGTTTTTGCTGCGCGTCTTCCCGCCTGTGCCGCGCATGGTGCATTTATCATCCGCATGGTTATTGGACGGTCTGATCCCCGAACAACAAACCACCAGCAAAACACCGTGGTGGATTTTATTACTGCGCACCATCATGGCCGCGCTTATTTTGCTGGCGCTGGCACAGCCCGTCATCAACCCGGCGGAGAGTTTGAATATTCGCGGCAGCCTGCGCCTTGTCATCGATAATGGCTGGGCCGCCGCCCAGACATGGGGCATTCAAACCGAAGCCGCCCGTCAAACACTCGACCGCGCCGCGCGTGACAATACATCGGTCTATATCATGGCGACCGCCGCCGAAGCTGGAAAGACCGAACCGCAGCAGCACGGCCCAATGACCGCCGCCCAAGCGCAATCGATCCTGCGGGGTTTAAAACCACAACCCTGGCCTGCTGATTACCAGGCGGCGCAAACAACCATCGAAAAAAACCGCGCCCGTGACAGTTTGCACACCGTATGGATTTCCCATGGCATCGATGAAGGCAAAGGTGCCGACCTCGCCAAAACCTTCCAGCAGCAAGGCAGCCTGACCTATATGGAACCGCAAGCGGGTGAACGCGCCCTTCTCATCCAGCCACGCCTGCATGCGGGGCAGGATTTAAGCGTGGCGATCAATGCGTCTAAGGGTTTCCCCGATGCGCTGCCCGTGACCGTTGAGGCGCTCAGCACCGACGGCCGCGTTCTGGACCGTCAAGCGGTAACATTAAAGACCGGCAAGACACCGATGGATGTCACCTTTGCCCTGCCAGAATCATTACGCGGCCAAATTGGGCAATTCCGCCTTGTCGGACGCAATGGCGCGGGCGGGGTTTTGTTGATGGATGATCTCTTTAACCGCCGCACCATTGGCCTTGTCGCGTCACGTGATGAAAATAAATCGGCGCCGTTGATTGAGGCCGGATATTACATCACCCGTGCGCTTGAACCCTATGCCGATATTCATCAAGGGCCGATTGATGAATTGCTGACCCGTAAAGACCTCTCCGCGATTATCATGCCGGATATTGGGGCCTTGCCGGTTGAGACATTACAAAAATTAGAAGGCTGGGTTAAAAAGGGCGGGCTGCTGTTGCGCCTTTCTGGTCCCAATATGAGTCAGGGCGAAACATTCCTGACCCCCGTCCCGTTGCGCAAAGGCGAACGCGCAATGAACGGCAACCTGACATGGGACAAGCCGCAAAAGCTGGCCCCCTTCCCATCGACCAGCCCGCTTTACGGTTTGGAAATTCCAGAAGATCTGGAGGTACAGCAACAGCTCCTCGCCGAGCCCGTTGCAGACATGGAAAAGAAAACATGGGCGGCATTGCAGGATGGCACACCACTTATTACAGCCGCCCCGCTTGATCGTGGCTTGATTGTACTGATCCACACCACCGCCACACCGCAATGGTCGAATTTGGCCTTGTCTGGTTTGTATGTACAAATTTTACAGCGCGTCATTTCACTGGCCGGGGTCAGCAATCCAACCGCCGTGGCTGATGGAACGCTCCACCCGTTACAAATTCTGGACGGCATGGGCGGCATCACCGCACCGGGCAGCAGCGCCCAACCGATTGACGCCAACCAGTTTGAAAAACAAATGCCTGATTCATCACACCCGCCCGGCATCTATGGCCGCAGCGGCCTGCGCAAAGCCTTTAACATTGGCGACCGCATTAAATATGTCGTCCCCATGCCGGATTTGCCCAGTGGCGTCACACGCAGTGGTTTTTCAGGCACCGCAGAAACAAATTTGATGCCGTGGTTGCTGGCGGCGGCGTTTGTCCTATTCCTTGTTGATTGGTTTATCATGTTGGTTTTGCAAGGGTTCAGTACAGGCCGTTTCCGTTTTGCACTGCGCGGCTTTAATGCCTGTGTGGTCCTTTTGGCACTGGGGCTTTCAAGCCCGGCCTCGGCGCAGGACAATAATGCCGTCACATCGGATATGATCAAACAAGCCTCCGCCATTCATCTGGCCTATGCGAAATCAGGGTCACCACAAGTGGATGCCGTGGCCCAGCGCGGGCTGGAAGCGCTGGCTAAGGTTCTGGCCGAACGCACCTCCGTCGAACCGCAGGGCGTCGTCGCCATTGATGCCGAAACAGATGATATGTCATTCTTCCCGGTCATTTACTGGCCCGTCGCCCCGAACCAGAACGCCATGTCTGCAACAGCCCTGAAAAACGTGCAGTATTATCTGGATCATGGCGGGGTTGTTTTGTTTGATACCCGTGATCATGCCATGGACAGTGTCACGCAAAACAGCATGGCGCTGCGCGGCCTGACCAGCGGCCTTGATGTCCCGCCGCTGTCAAAAATTTCCAAGGAACACGTTCTATCACGCTCCTTTTATCTGATGAACACCTTCCCCGGTCGATACAACAATGCTGATCTGTGGGTTGAGGAACAAAGCGCCAGTGGCCGCGACGGCGTATCATCTGTGATTGTCGGCGGCAATGACTGGGCCAGCGCATGGGCGGGGATTGCGCCCGCAGAAGGATCGCGGGATCAGGAAATGGCCTATCGTTTCGGGGTGAATTTGATGATGTATGCCCTGACCGGAAATTATAAGGCCGATCAGGTTCATATTCCTTATATCCTTGAACGGCTGGGGCAATAATTATGATGAACAGCGCCGCCCTTTCCATTCACTTTGCGCCCCTGCTGCCCACACCGTTCAGCCTTGTGCTGGCCGGGGGTGCGTTGCTGTTTATCGTGGCATCAGCCTTTATCTTCCGCAAAGGTTTGATCGGGCGGACACTGGTCACGGCGGCCTTTATGGTGGTGTTGTTTAACCCGTCCATTCTGGAAGAAGACCGCGAAGCTGTCCCCGATACCGCAATCATCGTCGTCGATAAATCCGCCAGTCAGGATTTCGGAGAACGCACTGAGCGTACCGAAGAAACACTGGATACCATCACCCGCCAGCTATCCTCCCAAGATGATCTCATTGTCCGGGTGGTTGAAGCCACAGGGAAAAGCGATACACGCCTGTTCACCGCGCTTGATCAAGCCTATTCCGATATTCCGGTGCAACGCCGCGCCGGGGCCATTCTGATTACCGATGGTCAGGTGCATGATGTACCCGATGATGTTGAAAAACAAAAAGCCTATGGCCCTGTTCATGCCCTGCTGACGGGGGAGAAACACGAAACCGACCGTCAAATGCTGGTCATCGAAGCACCGTCCTATGGAATCGTTGGCCAGACCATTGATGTGCGTTACCGCGTGGTCGATAGCGGCGAAGCAGATGCCAATGCGATGGCAACAATCGTCATTCGTGCCAATGACCAAAAACCGACCATGGATCTGGTCCCGGTCAATGTCGAACAAACCATCACCCTGACCATTGACCATGCCGGGCAGAATATTTTTGAAATTGAAGCCTCCCCGGCGGATGGCGAGATCACCACTGTAAACAACCGTGTGCCGTTACTGGTCAACGGTGTGCGTGACCGTTTGAAGGTTCTGCTGGTCTCCGGCCAGCCCCATCCGGGAGAACGGACATGGCGCGATCTTTTGACATCGGACCCCGGTGTTGATCTGGTCCATTTCACCATTTTGCGCGAACCGCAAAAGGTTGATGTCACCCCGCAAAATGAACTCTCCCTGATCGCCTTTCCGTTCCGGGAACTCTTTGAAGTCAAACTCTATGATTTTGACCTGATTATTTTCGACCGTTACGGGTTGAACCGCATTCTGCCCAATTATTATTTCGCCAACATCGCCAGCTATATTCAAAAGGGCGGCGCGTTGTTAGAAGCGAGCGGACCATCCTTCGCCGGTGAAGATTCCATTTATACAACGGCACTGAAAGATATTCTCCCCGCCTATCCAACCGGATCGGTGATTGAATCCGCCTTCACCCCCGCCATCACTGAACTGGGCAATAACCACCCGGTGACGCAAGGCCTGGCTTGGAATGCGGATCAGACCGCCGCCAATAAAGACACCCCCGGCTGGGGCCCGTGGTTGCGCCAGATTGGCGTGCAACCAAAACATGGTGATGTCGTGATGTCGGGGGTCAATGGCCAGCCCTTGCTGATTTTAGACCGTGTTGGTGAGGGGCGCGTGGCGCAACTGGCCAGCGACCAGATCTGGTTATGGTCACGCGGGTTCAAGGGCGGCGGACCACAGGCGGAACTGCTGCGCCGTCTGGCCCACTGGTTGATGAAAGAACCGGAACTGGAAGAAAACGCACTGGATATAATCTCTGAAGGCGACTCCTTACTGATCCGCCGCCGCAATCTGCATAATGTCAGCGCGGATATCACCTTGAACGCCCCCGATGGCACGACCAAGGCGGTTACTTTGAAGGAAGGACAAGGCGGCTGGCTGGAAGCCCATATACCCGCCCCGCTGCACGGTGTTTACAGCGTAACCGATGGAACACAAAAACGCTTTGCCGTGGTCGGTGAGATTAACCCGCTGGAATGGCGCTCGGTTGTCACCACAGCGGATCATCTAAAGCCCATCACCGCAACCTCGGGCGGCAGTACGCATTGGGTGGCCGAAGAAGGCATTCCCGATGCACGCCGCATGAATGCCAGTAACCGCAATTTCGGCGGGTATGGATGGTTGGGGCTGCGCGATAACAACGCCTTTACCGTTACAGGCGTGCGCGATATTCCGTTCCTGCCGTCATGGGTTAGCGCATTGTTGTTGCTGGTGGCCGCTGTCGCTGCGTGGTGGTTTGAAGGACGTTCGGGGATGGAGCGTCGCCGCCGCGCCCGTTAATCAATCGAGCGGATCAGTTCAACCAGTCGTTTGAAATCAACCGGCTTTTGTAAGACGGCGCGAATGGATGGTGTCCGCTCATGCAACGCTTGCAAATCATACTCCCCGCGCCCGGACATTAAAATGACCGGCAGGCCCGGAAAATCTGTTTCAATCATCAACGCCAGATCAGACCCGTTCATGCCCGGCATGGCGTGATCAGCAATAACCAGACCAAATTCCCCCGGCTTTTCACGCAGTATTTGAATGGCGGCCAGCCCGTCAGAACAACTTTGTGCCGGAATGCTCATGCGTTCCAACATGATCATCATCATTTCACGGACATCTTTTTGATCCTCAACGACCAGAACAGGCCCCTCCACGAGTGCTTTATTCCCGGTGGGTTGCGCTTTTTCCGGGGCATCTGATAACAGGCTGGCTACAATCGCTTGTGCTTCTGTGCCGCCCCGATGAATGGATTGTGCAAATTTGTGCTGGGCGCTGCCCAGAAGCAAATCCTCCTGCAAAAAATCGGCATAGCCGACGATAGAGGCCAGCAGATTATTCAGATCATGAACAGCATCGCGTAATTTTTTATCATCGCGTGTTTCATCTGCGGCCATGGTTTCACGCCAACCCGTATTGCTGCGCCAAGAGGGCCGCTTGCGTTCTGTTCTTGGCCCCCAGTTTCCGGCAAACACCGCGCACATGCAGCTTCACCGTGACCACTTGCAGATCAAGAGCCGTTGCAATTTCCTTGTTTGATACGCCGCGCAATAAATATCCCAGAACTTCTTTTTCCCGGGGGGTCAAATTGATATCGGTGCGGGTCGCACCATTGGTGACCACACCGGCCCCCTGACGGGCGTCGGCAAAATGCGACGGCATCACGGCATTGGTGTTGTAATCCATGGGTAAGAATTTTTCACCCTGCAGAACCTTTTGAATGGCCTGCATCATGTTTTTACCTGAAAGGGTTTTGGGGAAATAGCCACTGGCACCCAATGCCATTGCATCTTGTACATCGCTGCGTTCGGCCACCCCGGATAACAGGACCACCGGAACATCAGGATATGTGCTTTTTAATTTTTCCAAACCCTGCAATCCATTCATGCCGGGCATACGCAAATCAAGCATCACCAGATCAACGGCGGAATCAAGCGCCATTGCTTCCATGACGCCATGGAAATCGCGGGTGAGAATCATGCGGGCTTCGGGGTGAGAGCGTTCAATATAATGGGTCAAAGCATCCCGGAATAATGCGTGATCATCCGCCAGAATTATTTTCATGAAAATCTCCTGGTTTTGTCACACGCAAAAACCCTGCCACACGACACCTGACCCGTAACACCATGAATATCCATTGTTTAATGGTAACAGGGTTTTAGGCCATTATCAAAATGGATCGCACATTGCGCCCTAAGGTGCGGGTTTCAGCGGGTTTCGCTTATCATAGTTGGTGTGGATCGGGCTTGGTGTCGCCTGCAAGGCTTTAAATTTGTTACGATATATATAAACGCCTTCTAATACACGCTGCACATAGTTGCGGGTTTCAGCAACCGGGATCAGCTCTATCCAATCGATCATATCAACCTCACCCTTGGTGGGATCACCAATCTCTCTCAACCACTGATTTACGCGGCCTGGGCCAGCGTTATAAGCGGCAATTGCCAAGGGATAGGAATTATCAAAACGCGACAACATCGCCTTGATATAATAATTCCCCAATTGGATGTTGTGTTCAGGGCGCGAGACCAACCAATCAAGCTGGTGCGGGACCCCAAGTTTTCCGGCTGTTTCCTTCGCCGTGGCTGGCATCAATTGCATCAAACCACGCGCCCCGGCGGGGCTTTGTGCCGCCGTATCAAAGGCACTTTCCTGACGGATAATCGCGTGGACCAACGCCCACTCACCGTTCACGTTTTTCATCCGCGACAATAAAGTCGGGAATGCGTATTCGATCATGGTGATGCCCTTTGTCTGGGCCTTCTTCGCGATGACGACGGAATCATTTGGACGTTGCTGCTTATCTGACATTTCGGCCGCCAGATAAAACTGCTCCAATGTCGTGGCACGGTCTGCGTAGGCACGCAGGAACGCATCGGCTTCATTATTCAAGCCGGCCTTGAACATGACACGGGCGGCTTGGATTTTTACATCCTTTTCAAATGCCGCGCGTGTTTTTGCTGGCAAAGGCGGCATGGTGGTAATCGGGTCTGCGGCCCGGCCCAAACGGCCCAAGGCCATCTGGCCATAGAAGGTCGCGGGATAAGACGCCGCGGTTTCGTACCATTTTATGGCGATATCCTGATATTTCAAATCTTCGCTGGCCCGTCCCGCCCAATAGGCCGCGCGGCCGCGTGTAATCGGCATAGTGCTGTTCTTATACAAGGTTTCGAAATGCTCAAACGCCTTGAAAGGCTCCTTGTTGAAGCGCAGCGCCAACCAACCTGCCAGAAATTCCGCCTGTGCCAAGGGCTCGCCCTGTGTCAGGCCATGTTTGCTGACCAGCATATAAGCGCTTTGATATTGTTTCCGTTCAATCAGGCGACGCGCCAGAATGTTACGCTCCCGCCACCAAATTTCTGGATTGGCAATCAGGTTTGATGCAGGCGCATTATGGAGGATTTCCATCGCCTCAAAATCCAGATTCTTTTTACGGCGCCAAATCAGCCGTTCCAGTTGCAAGCCGGGATCATTTTTCAAATGCGGCGGAACCTTGGCAATGAAGGCATTCACACCAACATCACCCGCCGCCAGAGAAATACGGGCTTCGGCCAGTTCGGGATACCCTTGACCCAGAATACGCGCAATGGCACGGGCATTGCTGGTTTGGCCCTTATATAATGTCGTATTGAAACGGCGTTTATGAACTTCTTTATCGATCAGCTTGCCATAGCTGCGCAGGATTTTATCCTGCTGGTCATTGGTCAGCGTGGCATCACCCCACCAGCCATTCAAAACAATGCCAATTTCCTTGGTGTTGCCTTGCGATTTCAACGCGCCCAGATAACGGTCCATACCATCGGCCGTCATCGGTGAATGTTTGCGGAACCAGTCAATGATGGATTGCGCCGAAGTGTCATCACGAATTGATTTTTCAGCCGCCAAACGGAGCGTTCCCTGCTTTGGCCAATCAGGAACCTGATCGATGAAGGTTGTAATCCGGCTGAAGATAAACGGGCCCTTGCTGTTGGTATAATACATCCAGTAATGAATGCGCGCAGCCAGCGGGTCTTTGGTGGCGGCGATCTGCGCCTCGGCATAAGACCAGCGGTCTTGTTTGGCGGCTTGCAAGGCGCGGACGGTGGCGGCACGGTCAGCATCCCCCATGCCGATGTCTTGTGCCTGCGCTGCGGTGCAACCAATGGCAAGGAAGAATGCCGCACACAACGCGCCGCGCTTGAACGCGCCGCGCAGAAGGTCTAATGTCCGCATCTGGCTACCTGACTGGAGAAAAAAATGTTTCGTGGATCGATCCCTGCTCTCATTACCCCGTTCAAAGATGGCAACGTTGACTGGGCCGCCTTCGACAGCTTTGTCGAATGGCAGATTGACCAAGGCAGCCACGGCGTTGTCGCCTGTGGGACGACTGGTGAGTCGCCGACTTTGAGTGTTGATGAGCATGGTCGCATTGTTCAACGCTGCGTTGATCTGGTCAAGGGCAGAATCCCGGTAATTGCCGGAACGGGCACGAATTCCACAGCTTCCACCATTGAATCGACCCTGCACGCCCAGAAATCCGGGGTTGATGCGGTTTTGATCGTCACACCTTATTATAACAAGCCAACGCAAGAAGGCCTGTATGCCCATTACCGCGCCATTCATGACGCGACCGATATTCCAATTATCATCTATAATATTCCACCGCGCTGCATCATTGATATGTCGGTCGACACCATGTCGCGTCTGGCGGAATTGCCGCGCATTGTCGGGGTCAAAGATGCAACAGCCGATTTAAACCGTCCGCAATTACTCCGCAACCGCGTTGGTTCTGATTTCTGTCAGCTATCGGGGGAAGATGGAACGGCACTGGCCTTCCTCGCCTCGGGTGGTCATGGTTGTATTTCCGTGGCAGCCAACGTCACGCCATCTCTGTGCGCCCAGATGCAAGATGCCTGGTATAAGGGCGATATTGCGACGGCAGAATCTTTGCGCGACCGTATGACCCCGCTGAACAAGGCCTTGTTCTTTGAAACCAACCCGGCCCCGGTGAAATATGGCTGTTCCGTCCTTGGCCTGTGCCGGGATGAAGTTCGCCTGCCAATGCTACCCGCCACCCCGGCCGCCCGCGCCGCCATGGACCAAGCCATGGAATTTGCAGGGATTACCAAGGAATCGGCCACCAAAAAAACACGCGCCGCCGGTTAATTTTTCACTTCTTCGCCACAGTCTTGTGGTAAAACACTGTCATGGCGAAGAAAAAAGACACAAAGAAAACCCTGATTTCGGTCAACCAGACCGTGGCGGATAACCGCCGGGCCCGCTTTGACTATTTTCTGGAAGACCGTTTTGACGCCGGCATTGTCCTGACCGGGACCGAAGTTAAATCGTTGCGTCTTGGCCTGTGCAGCATCAATGAATCTTACGCTGTCGATCGCGGCGGCGAAATCTGGCTGGTGAATTCGCATATCGCGGAATACAATCAAGCTGGTGCGCACCTGCAGCATGCCCCAAAGCGTGAGCGTAAATTGCTGCTGAAGAAAAAAGAAACAAATCGCCTGATCGGTGCGGTGACGCGCGAAGGGTACACCATTGTCCCGGTGCGCCTGTATTTCAACGCCAAAGGTTTAGCGAAACTTGAAATCGCGCTGGCCAAGGGCAAAAAAGATTACGACAAACGCGAAACTGAAAAACAGCGCGATTGGGGTCGTGAAAAACAGCGTATCATCCGTAAAGGTGAGTAAGTAGCCCCATCACGGCTATTTCGTATTTCAGGGCCGATGTGGTATTTTCTGTTTTTAATGCTGCGCTTTGAAACCATGGATATTTCATTATGAAACTGGCTTTTTCTGCATTCATCACCTCTGCCCTTCTGGCCACGACAATATGCATGCCGAACACGGCACATGCGAGCCAGGAAGAACTGAGCCGCCGCCTGATTGGCTGTAAAGACATCACATCCATCCTGACCCGCGCGGAATGCTACGACACGGTGATCCGCGATTTTGATCTGGTCAATATGAACCAGATCGATATCGGTGCCAGCGGTGGAAAATGGAAGGTGACCAAGGATCGCTCCCCCCTCACCGGCAATAATAATTATTACGCAATTCTGCCAAGCAATGACTATGTCCAAAACGTGGAGGGAAAATTTAAGCGCCCCTCGCTGGTCTTGCGTTGCACAGATTCCGCATTCAGCGGTTATGTTGTCTGGGACATGTTCCTGGGACAAGCGAAAACAGTTCTGATGAATATTCGCATCGGCAGTGGCAAGACCGAAGCAGACCACTGGGAACTCTCGGCTGATCGCACCGCTGTCTTTATCAAAAATTCGGAAGACTTCACGAAACGCCTGTTCAACCAAGACGCAATGTTCATGACCGCATGGCCAGAGAAGGACCCGCTGAATGCATCTTTTGATCTGCGCGGGACAAGCGTGGCATTGAAACCATTGCTGGAGGCCTGCCCCACCCCGCCAAAGGCACAATAATAAACACCCGATAAATCTTCATCAAAAAACCCGCCATATTCTGGCGGGTTTTTGTCATTCTTGGGGAGAATGGAGGTATAAGCTTTCGCCTTAGCCAGCCTTGCGGCCGCGCTTGCTGGTTGTTGCTTCTGGTTCATCACCGGCATCATCAACCATTGGCGCTTCGATGGTCGCCAGGGCATCTTCTTCCGGGCTTTCTGGACCAACCAGCATCGCATCGGCAACAACACCCGCCTTAGTACGGATTTCATTTTCCAGCTTTGCTGCCAGTTCAGGGTTTTCACGCATGAATTTCTTCGCATTTTCACGGCCCTGACCAACACGTTGACCATCATAAGCAAACCATGCGCCTGATTTTTCGACCATGCCGCCTTGAACGCCGATATCAATCAGCTCGCCCATTTTGGAGATGCCTTCACCGTACACGATATCAAATTCAACCTGACGGAATGGCGGGGCCATTTTGTTTTTAACAACCTTCACCCGTGTCTGGTTCCCAACAACAGTTTCGCCATCCTTGATCGCGCCAATACGGCGAATATCCAAACGGACCGATGCGTAGAATTTCAGCGCGTTGCCGCCTGTCGTTGTTTCAGGCGAACCGAACATCACGCCGATTTTCATACGGATCTGGTTGATGAAAATAACGACTGTGCGTGAACGGGAGATGGAACCGGTCAATTTACGCAGTGCCTGTGACATCAAACGGGCCTGAAGACCAACATGGGAATCGCCCATATCGCCTTCCAGTTCCGCACGCGGAACCAACGCCGCCACGGAGTCAATCACCAGAACATCCAGCGCACCGGAACGCACCAGCGTATCGCAGATTTCCAACGCCTGTTCGCCTGTGTCTGGCTGAGAGATCAGCAGATTATCGACATCAACGCCCAGTTTCTTGGCATAACCGGGATCCAGCGCGTGTTCCGCATCGATGATCGCGCATGTGCCGCCAGTTTTTTGTGCTTCGGCCAGAATTTGCAAGGCCAGCGTTGTCTTACCCGATGATTCCGGGCCAAAAATTTCAATAATACGGCCCCGTGGAACGCCGCCAATACCAAGGGCAATATCCAACCCCAAAGAGCCAGTCGAGATTGCCTCAACCTGCATCTGGTTTGATTCTCCGGTCAGTTTCATAACCGAGCCCTTGCCAAAAGCGCGTTCAATTTGCGCCAATGCGGCATCCAATGCCTTTTGCTTATCGCCTGCGGATTTTTGTTCCATTACGTTGCCTGCCTTTAATTCTGAAACGCTCATTTGTGTATCTCCCGATTGTGCATGGGTCCAGCTCCAATGCAACGCGCAGAAGCCTCCCTTTGTGATTTGTCCAAGCCAAAACTGATTCTTGTGTGGTTTAACGAGGACCAATGTACCCTATCTGTTCCGCCTGTAAAGAGGAAAAAAAGAACAAAAGAGAACATTTCCAGATTTTATGAGAACAAACCCCGCCACCGGAGGGGGCCGGAGGCGGGGTCAGACGGCGGAAATCTGCGCCCTACATGAGTTGCGCGTCGACCGTCAAAACGCCGTTAACAAGCAGATCATTCAAATCATACCCACCCGTGCCCCCGATAAAGGTCGCCAGATGAGAGAAGGATGCATCGCCCACTCCGCGCACATATAATTCTGTGCCGCTTACAACATCAACCAAATACATATCGGCCAGCGCATCGGCCAAGGCATCATAACTGTCCAGAATATCATCCAGCTTTAACCTGTCCTGTGCCGGACCATCAAAGGCGAAATCATAAAAATAGCTGGTCCCGGTATCAGCACTGGAAAAATCAAAAATATCCTGACTGTCATCGCCGTAGATCAGGTTTCTATTGCCGCTGAGATGATAGGTTCCTTGCCCTGAATCACCGGCATTGATGGTATTGTCATTGCCATTGACCGTGATGACATCATTCCCACCCATGCCCGATAGAATATTTCCGTTACCGGTGATTTCAAAATAATCATCGCTACTGCCCGTGACGATGTTGTTATTATTCCCAACCAATCTTACTTCTGTATAAAGGCCTTCCGCGTTGATAGTGTTATTGTTCCCAGCAAGATAGACGCTGTTACCGCCACCTTGTGCCAAGATGGTATTTGAATTTCCGACAACGCTGATGAGGTTGTAGCCTGTGCCACCATCAATAACTGCATTACTGGTGAACATAAAAATGGTGTCGTTACCCGCACCGGAATCGACATTATAAATGCCGTCCCAAACCATGGCGCTGGCCTCAATCACCGTGGCGCCAGAAATCATCACCGGAAGATAAACAGGGTTATTGAGAAAATAATCCGGGCCGTAGACAAGACCATCATGATCCATTTCAACAAAAAAGTCACCCAGATGAACTCCATGGATCAGCCCCATAAAAAAATCATCTTCCGGGCCACCCACCAAATTGTGAATGATGGTTGAAGGCCCCGGTGCCGGGGCCACAACACCGCCCGCATCATATAAATTCACAGGCGCATAGAGCGGCGGCAGAATGATACCGGGATACCCACGCAAGGTCGGATCAATCGGCCCAATCGGATCGTCATATTGCCCAAGGCCCGTGTCGGATGTTTCATCGCGCAAAGCGCGCGTTTGCAGCGCATCACTTTGAAAACCAAAGCCGAATTGCGTGGTCAGCGTTTCTGTCGCGGCGGAAATGGCCACAACCACATTCGCCGCGTCATCACGGATATTTGCCTGAACGATTTTTTCTGGGGCTTGCTGCGCGGCTGGCCCCTCGACCACCGGAACCACATCCAGCGGATCACGATCCCCCGCTCCCGTCTGGGCGGTGGTCTCTTGTGTAACCTGACCTTGTTCCCCATTGTTCACGATCTGCTTCCCTTCCATTCCGCAGGCGGAATGATAGTTGGAACCCGACACACAAGGAAAAACGGCTCTTTGGCTCGCACATTAGAGATTTATGATTTAGATAATACTAATATATTAACCTTAAAATTTTATAAAAATTTAAGGTTTGCCCGCGCTTTTCCTTGCATATTGCCCCCAGTCTTTATAATTTATGAAAAATAAAAACAGGAAGGGACCCGCCCATGGCACTCAAAAATGCGACTCTCAAAAAATGGCTCATCTGCGGTGCGGCTTTTTGCGCAGCATTTAATGCCGCAGCACAGAATGCCGAGGCAAGAGCAACGGTGCCCCTGCCCTTTTATAATCTGCATACGAAACAAGCCATGGTCATTCACCATGCGTCCGGCAAGGCCGTCAGCAAGGAAATCAATGACTTCATGCGCGATCACCGCCGCAATGAACCGGCCAATATGGATTCACGCCTGTTTGATTTGCTGGTCGATCTAAAGGCCGCCATTGAAAAGCGTCACCCGCATATCAAGGTGAAATTCGAAACAATTTCCGCCTATCGCGCGCCACAGACAAATGAAATGCTGCGCAGTAAAGGTGGATCGCAGGCTACGCAATCGCGCCATATGCACGGCGATGCGATTGATATTCGCGTTCCGGGATTAACGACAAAAGAATTGCGCGATATTGCCACCTGCCTGCGCCGTGGCGGTGTTGGCTATTATGCGGCAGACGGGTTTGTGCATGTCGATATTGACCGCGTACGGTATTGGCCATCGCATGACTATCTGGCAACACTGAAGTGCAAGTAAGCTATTTCAGAAAATAATCGCGAATGCTGTGTTTGAAAATCCGTCCTGATTCTTTCAAATCGTTCCACGCGATCTTATTGCCATCAACGGCCAGAGCTAAGCCCTGAACCTTGAATTTTTGCGGGTCTTCCGGGTCGGCGGCAATGAAGGCGCGACTGTCATGCATCATCGTCTCATGCTCGAATTTTTCCTTGATCTGCCCCTTGGCCCAGCGGGACCGTTCAGTCAAGCCCAACGCATACCAGCCAAATAGCAGCCCCAACGGCACGACATTCGTCCCCGGCAACGGAATGGCCATGATGCCGACATAACCAACATAAAACGGAAACTTCCATGGTGAATGGCGCGTGTCTTCACGGACGATGGCAGAAAAGGCGCGCAAGCCTGTCACAGTCCGCAGTTTCAGCTTATCCGCCCCGGACAGGGCATTAAAGGCCGGGGTCAGCTTTTTGGGGGCCTGTTGTCGCTGTGGCAATTGATCCATCGAAAACTAAAAAACTTCATAAGAGTACGCGCTGCGGATTTGTCATAGACCATTTAGGGGGCACCTGTCTAACTTTACCTGCAGCGCAGCATGATTATTTTATGCCTATCCGCCCCAGACTTAATCCCCTTGCCCTTCCAGCGCTTCCTTAACCTTGGCGGCCAGTTGTTTCAGGGTGAAGGGCTTTGGCAGGAACCAGATATTTTCGCCCATATGGTCTTTCAGCTTCTCTTCCGTGTAACCGGAAATGAAGATGATTTTTAAGGTCGGCGTGATCTGACGCATACGCTGGGCCAATGTCGGGCCATCCATATTCGGCATGATCACATCAGTGATCATCAGATCGATATGTTTGTTGGTCTGTTTGTCCATGACGGCCAGCGCGGCTTCACCGCTTTCGGCATCCAGAACCTCATACCCTTTATTGCCGAGAGCGCGGGAGGAGAAGGTACGCACAGCGTCCTCATCTTCAACCAGCAAGATCCGCGCCGTGCCAGTCAGATCGCGCGTGGTGTCTTCCTCAACGGCAATTGCGGTATCCTGTTCGATTTCTGTTTCAATCGCACGCGGCAAGAAGATTGAGAAAGTTGTGCCCTCCCCAACCGTGCTTTCGACCAGTAAGTAGCCATCGGTCTGGCGGACGATACCATAAACAGTCGCCAACCCCAGACCCGTCCCCTGCCCGACATCCTTGGTCGTGAAGAACGGTTCAAAAATGCGGTCCATAATGTCTTGTGGAATGCCATGTCCCGTATCGGTGACATCAAGGCGCACCCAATGCCCCGGTGGCATGACATCGCCCGCGCATTTCATGGGCGTGGTGTTGTGGAAGGCACTGGTGTGAATGGTAACACTGCCGCCGCCCTCCATCGCATCACGCGCATTCACGGCAAGGTTAATCAAAACCTGTTCCATCTGGCCCACATCAACCTTGACCAGACCCAGATCACTACCATGCAGAACTTGCAGTTCGATATTGGCACCAATCAAACGGCGCAGCAGGTGCGAAATTTCGGTCAAAATATCGGTGATGTCCTGAACGCGCGGACGCAGGGTTTGCTGGCGCGAGAACGCCAGAAGCTGGCGCACCAGATTAGCCGCGCGGTTCGCGTTCTGCTTAATCTGCATAATGTCAGAGAAGGAAGAATCCCCCGCCTTGTGACGCAGCAACAACAGATCACAGAAACCAATCATCGCGGTCAGCAGATTGTTAAAATCGTGCGCCACCCCACCAGCCAGCTGGCCAATCGCCTGCATCTTTTGCGACTGGACGAATTGTTCTTCCAAGGCCTTTTGCTGAGTCAGATCGATGAAGTGCAAAACGATACCGTCATTGCCCTTAAACTTCCGGGCAAACATCAATGTCACCAGATTACGGTCCTGACCGATCAGGGTCACTTCCATTGGCGCTGCAGCCTGTTGGCCTTTTTGAATTTGTTCGAGGGCGGAGAGAACAGCCTGACGGTCAGCATCTTCAATCACGGCTTCGAAATGACGCCCCTCCAACGCTTCAACAGATGTTCCAAGCACAGTCGCCAGCGCCAAGTTCACATCGGCCAGAACACCTTCGGAATTGAGCATCGCCACGCCCAGCGGCGCTTCTTCAAAGAAGCGTTGGAAACGATCTTCCGATGCCTTCAAGGCTTGGCGCATGGCCCGTTCAGCCGTCAGATCATGGACAACACCGCGTGTGCGGACCGCGCCGTCAGCTTCGTTGACAACCGCCTGAGAGATGGAAGCCATGAAGGTTCGTCCACCCGGACCCTTCATGGTCATTTCAACCATCTGCTTCGCCCCGCCCCCGGAAACAAGATCATAGGGGTGCGCATCGGATGGTGGCGCATCAAAGTAAGTATGCAGATGTCCATTGGTCAGCAGGTTTTGAATATCTTCACCCAACCAACGGGCCAGCGTCGCATTCACAAAAACAAACTTGCCGTTTTCATCAACGGAAAAGAACCCCACCGGGGCGTTGTCCGTAAAGTCGATCAGCTTTTCACGCTCTTCACGAATGGCGCGGTCCGCCAGACGTTTATCGGTGATGTCATCAATGCGCCAGTGAATATAACCGGCCCATCCGGATACAGGCTGGGCGGTGACCATGTACCAGTTTTCGCCCTCGCCCTTATTGCTTTTCAGTTCGATGGAATCCATCAAGCCGCGATGGGCCTGTTCCGCCAGCAGCCTAAAATGCGCCAGCGTGTCTTCATCATCGGTAAAAAGCTGCGTCAGCGATTGCAGGGATGGTTTGCCCAGACCCGCACATAATTCTTCGAACAGATGGTTATAATAAAGCGGGTGATCGACACTGTCGGTGATCAGACGCGCACCACGGCTGCCCTCTAACACTTCACGCAAAAGTAAGCGTTCCTTTTCCTGACCGCTATGCAGGTGCAAAGCCTTTTGCAGAAAGAACGCAATCATCGTGGCAATAACAAAGGCCACCACCGAAATAATCATGGCTTCCTTTTGAACATCCATGATCACTGATACTGCGACACAAACCGCAATATAAGCAGCAACCAGCACCAACGCGATAACCAACCGCCGGTGCTGTTTCTGCGGTTCTTCGGGCTGCTGGGCGCTCCGGTGGTAACGGGCGATAAATTCGGCGTGATCATTCTGTGGTGCGGTCATGGCTTATTTCTAACACGCCGAAATCATTGGATAAATCATAAAATCATCCGAAGCACGGCAGAAATACCATAACTGGGCGGTGAGTCAGATGGCCTCTCCTGCCCCTCTCGTTGTCACCCCCGCCTTGTGCGGGGGTCCGGTCAAATAATGTGCGCGGCCAAGCCGCGCCCTTCCTGGATCCCCGCTGTTTATGTCTGCGCAAAGCGCAGACATAAACAGCGGGGATGACAGCGAGGGAAGAGTGCCACCCCGCCTTAACTCAGCTTGCCCTTTTGCTTGAAGACGAAGGAAATCACCTGCGCCACGGCCTTATAATGTTCCGGCGGGATGGCTTCATCAATTTCAACCGTATCGTAGAGAACCCGTGCCAATGGCGGGTTTTCATACACGGTGACGTTGCTTTCCTTGGCCAGTGTTCTGATCCGCAGGGCCAGATCATCAACACCCTTGGCAAGACACAAAGGGGCTTCCATCGTATCCGGGTTATATTGCAGCGCCACGGCAAAGTGGGTCGGGTTGGTGATGACCACATCGGCCTTTGGCACGTTGGCCATCATACGCTGGCGCGCCTTTTCCGCGCGAAGCTGGCGCAGCTTGGCCTTGACCATCGGGTCACCTTCGCTCTGGCGGTATTCGTCTTTTAATTCCTGTTTCGTCATGCGCAGTTTTTTCATGTATTCCATGCGCTGGTAAACAAGGTCGGCAATCGCCACCATCAAAAACGCGATCAAGGTCCCGGCCATCATCCGAATGACCAGCACCTTCATTTCCCCCATGATCAACGGAATGGGTAACCCGACCATGTGTTCCGCACCGGCGAAGAATGGCATGATCAAAACAGTGCCGACTACACCAACCAGCGTGATTTTTAAAATGCCCTTTATAAACTCCATAATCGCACGCATGGAGAACAAGCGTGAATAGCCCTTGACGATGGAAATCTTGCTGGGGTCCATCTTGATAACTTCGGTGGAGAACAGCGGGCCAATCTGCAAAAATGGCCCCAGAAACGCGGCCAGCATCAAAAGCATCAATGGCAGAGCCATGATCTTGATGACCTCTTTCAGCACATCACCCATAACAATGCTGAGACCGCCGGGTGCGCCGGGCAGGACATGCGCCTGTTCCAGATAGATCCGCGTCAATCCCATTATTTCCCGCATCATCGGGCCAGCCAGAGTCATGATGAGAAGCGTCGCGGTGAACAGCATCAACCAACTGTTCAATTCGCGGCTCATCGCCACCTGCCCCTTTCGTCGAGATTCCTCTAAACGCTTGGGGGTGGGGTCTTCCGTTTTGGAGGCTTCGTCCTGCTCATCACTCATGCCAAGTCCCTCATGGCCTTGTCCCGGGTGACAGGAAGAAAATCATGCTCTCTTCAAAGCGATGTGCCCAGAACAACATCGATGCCGAAATCACCAACGCCAGCATCATCAGCGACAAGACAATCTGTAACGGCATCGCCACCATAAACACCTGCATCTGCGGCATCAAACGGGTTAAGACCCCCATGCCGATATACATGATCATGCCGATAATCAGGAACGGTGCGGCGATCTGCACCCCGATCATAAAGCTGGTTCCAACGGCACCTGACATTAAATTGGCCATGCTGCCTGTATCAGGAATGCTGCCGACCGGGAATAAATCGTAACTATCAATCAGGCCAAAAAACAAAAGGTAATGCAGGTTACTGGCCATCAACACAATCACGCCCGTGACCGACATAAAGGCACCAACCAGCGACCCTTGCGACGAGAAAGCCGGGTTAAACAACTGCGCGTTACCTAAACCCGATTGCATCGAAATAATCATCCCCGCCGTATCCAGTGCCATCATCATGATGCGTGCGATCGTGCCGATAAACAGACCAATGATAAATTCCATGATGACCAGGATCATCAAAGCCATGCCGCCCGGGATGGGGCTTGGCAGCATCGGGGCGACAATCGGTGACAGCACCAGGGCCATGGCAAGGGCAATATAAAGACGAATTTGTTGCGGGGTGAAGGAATCACCGACCCCCGGCATAATCATCAATGCCGTACCGATCCGCACGAATGTCAGGATAAAGGCAAAAACACCGGCGGTCAGAAAGGATTCCAGCGTTTCCATGTCCGCTACTGAATCCCGATCATCTTATCGGCCAGACGTTCCATGAAGGTGACAAGCGCCATGGCCATGCTTGGCAACATGACAAACAGGGCCAGAAAAATTGCCATGATTTTTGGAACGAAGACCAAGGTCATTTCCTGAATCTGCGTCAGGGCCTGAATCAACGCGACCGCCACCCCGACAATCAACCCGACCATCATAATGGGCAGGCTGATCTCGATGGTCAGCATAATGGCCTCACGGGCCAGATCGATGATTTCGGTTTCGTTCATGGAATCAGGTTACCAGATTATCGGGTCGTCTGATAATCCCTATTAGATCTGCATTCTCATAATATCCTGATAGGATTGCAGCATCCGGTCACGCAGGGCGACAACGGTCTGCAAGGTCATTTCTGCGGCTGTCACCGCTTCGACGACATCAGTCAAGGATGCCTTACCGATAACCGCATCGGCAGATGCCTTTTCCCCGGCTTGCAGGGTTTCAACCGATTCAACAGCGGCTTGTTTAATGTAATCTGTAAAAGACTGGCCCTTTGGCGCTTCAATACCGGGCGCGGAAATCCCCTTTGCCGTGGTGGCATAGGCATTGGCGGCGGCGGCTGGATTGGCGATGTCGATTGGCATGTCTTAAAACTCCCGGTCCGTCTTTATGACCCTTTATTGTAGCACAATATTAACGGCGCAGCAGATCAATCGTTTGCATGATCATGCTTTTGCTTTGGTCGATCATCCCCAAATTGGCTTCATAGCTCCGCTGAGCCTCGCGCATATCCATGGTTTCAATAATCGGGTCGATATTTGGCATTTTAACATATCCCTTAATATCGGCCGCGGGATGTTCGGGGTTATACTTAAGGACATAAGGGCGAACTTTATCGTCTTCAATTTTATCGACATTGACCAGATCCATACCGGCCTTTTTATCCATTTCGTTTTTAAACGTGATGGTTTTGCGGGTATAGGGGTCTTCGCCGGGTGTAGCCCCGGCTGTGCTGGCATTGGCCATGTTTTCGGAAATCACGCGCACACGCTGGCTTTGAACCTTCATGCCGTGGGCGGAAATTGTCATTGCACCGTATAAATCACTCATTTTTATCTCCTATCCTGCTGGCTCTTAACGGTTCACGCCAAGGGCAATGCGGATCATGCTGACATTCTTCTGGTACAGGGATGTCATCAGGTTGAAATCAATGTTGGTTTTGGACGCGTTGACCATTTGTTCTTCCATCACAACCGCGTTACCGGTTGGGGTCACGTCATAGGTTTTCTTCATTTTACGGGAATCGGCCTCATCAATGCCGCTGGCATTTGGCATATGCATGGGGCTGGTGGTGACCGGGCGGACCGCATTATCCTTGGTCACGCCCTTTAACACTGTGCCAAAATCAACATTGGTCAGGTCTTTTGGTTTATAATCAGGGGTGTTAGCATTCGCGATGTTCTGCGACAGCACCTGTTGGCGCTGGTCCAGATAGTTCATTTTCGCGTTCAAGGCCTGAAAAAGACCGATATTTTGTATTGTCATGATTTTTAACCCCTAATTCGTTAAACCCACACGGTAATCTTTGCAGGAAGCGTGCCAATGGCTGAAACCTTTGATGACGGACCGGATAAGGGCGATAAAGACCCGCTTATCCCATTGAATTCACAGCAAAAACCTGTTCGTTCGGTGGCCGTGGCCATATCGGACGGCACAGACGGGCAACCCGGCAAAGCCCCCCTGCCCCAGATTACCGCCGCCGGACGGGGAAAAATTGCCGAGCAGATCCTGCAGCTTGCCTTTGATAACGGCATTAAAGTCCGGCAAGATTCGGCGCTGGCCGAGATGCTGGCCGCGCTTGAGCTTGATTCACCGGTCCCAAACGAGGCCCTTGTCGCCGTCGCCGAGATTTTATCCTATGTTTACCGTGCAAACGGCGCGCCAAACCCCTTTGACGCCGTGCTTGCAGATGTTATGCATAACGAAGACTCAAAACAGGATTCATAAATGGACGTTCTCAGCACGATACAGCTTTTGAAATTCGGCGGCGCGTTGCTGCTGGTGCTGGCCCTGATGCTGGGGTTGAGCGCCATCATGCGCCGCGTCAACGCCGGGAACGGCCTTGCGCTCAATGGGCAAAAACGCCGCTTGAAGATTGTCGAAGTCCTGACCATCGGCGCCCGCCACCGCGCCGTCCTTATAAAACGCGATGATGTGGAACATCTTGTCATTCTCAGCTCAACAGGTGAAACTGTTGTGGAAAGCGGAATCACATCCCCCGCCGAGATACAGGCCACGCCATAATGATCCGGATGATCAAAAGCATCACCAGCAAGAAATTCGTGATCGTATCAGCGATCATCAGCCTGATCGGCATTATCGGCATGATCGTGACCCTGTCGCATCCGGCACTGGCGCAAAGCGTGACACTCGACCTTGGCAACAGCGACCAACCGGGAACCGTAACGGGCCGCCTGGTTCAAATGGTTGCCATCATGACCATCCTGTCATTGGCACCATCCATTTTGGTGATGATGACATCGTTCACCCGGATCATCGTTGTTTTATCCTTCCTGCGTACCGCCATCGGGATTCAACAAACACCACCCAACACCGTTATTATTTCGCTGGCCCTGTTCCTGACCTTCTTCGTCATGGCCCCGACATTGCAAGCCTGCTACGACAACGCTGTCAAACCACTCATCGCTGAAGAAATTGATGAGATCACCGCCTTCGAACGCGGCATCGAACCCTTCCGCGCCTTCATGCTGCGCCATGTCCGCGAAGTTGATCTGGCCATGTTCACCGAACTCAGCAAAACACCACCCGCCACTGAACCAAAGGCTGTCCCGCTGCAAGTCCTGATCCCGGCCTTCATGATTTCAGAACTCCGCCGCGCCTTTGAAATCGGCTTTATGCTGTTCTTGCCCTTCCTCGTCATCGACATGGTGACCGCCTCCATCCTCATGTCTATGGGTATGATGATGCTCCCCCCCGTCATGATCTCACTCCCGTTTAAGATTATCTTCTTCGTACTGGTCGATGGCTGGCATCTGGTCGCCGGATCCCTGATCCAAAGCTTCGACTCCGTACCGCTCGACGCGACGAGTCTTACGCCTTAAAGGGTTTTAAGAATTAAGGGGGCAAGGCCCCCTTAGACCCCGTTACCTTTTTTGAGAG
This sequence comes from Micavibrio sp. UBA6139, assembly GCA_002423285.1. GTDB lineage: Bacteria > Pseudomonadota > Alphaproteobacteria > Micavibrionales > Micavibrionaceae > Micavibrio. The sequence goes on from DIVF01000024.1 coordinate 58,633, forward strand.
ATAAAATGACGGCACGGCAATCGTTATTCTTCAGGAATAATAATAAAGGTCAGCTCGTTTTCTATCCTTGGCTTTATCCAGGACGCGGCGTCATTATTGACCCAAGCCAACGAAAAAACATCACAACGATTATCAAAGTTTTTGCGGTTTCTTTTGTGATCTTTTCTATCGCACTTGATCTCAGCCACCACTACACAGCACTTTCAGACACATTTTTCGTCTATCTTAAAATGTCGATCTCAATTCTTTTCCCTGCGTCTTATTTTTATAAAATGCGCGACATAGTGCGTGAGCTGCCCCCTCAAGAGCCAACCTCAACTGCCAGACCTCTCATCTTCTACCTGCTGATTTTTCTTATCTTTATTCAAGCACTCAGCTTCATAACAGCAGCCCATGCAACCCGCATTGAACCTCTCATGATCCCCGCTTTACCAATCATCGGCCTCTACATACTCGCACTGCTGAATCTAACGATCCGTACCTATAAAGGCAGGGGTTTTTAAGGGGGCAATCGCCCCCTTAACCCTATTCTCTCTTGAAACTTTGAATCTTAATTAGATGGTTCAGCGCTAGCCCGATAGCTGTCCAAAAATTCCTTGAACATATCGACTTCGGACACAAGCGCCGCGATGCTTTCGCGGTCGGAGCTGAGATTGCCGGTGCGTTGGCGGGTGACGACGTCAAACATTTTGGAGCGGGCAGTTTTTTCCATGGCGGCACCGAATTTGGTGCGCATGCTGGACAAGGCAACGCGGTCACCGGCCAGATTGAGGGCGACGGAGCGGTTCAGGATGAGATCGGCTTGTTTGGTGGTCAGTGGACGTGCAATGTCGATGGATTCATCGAGTATCAAGTCTTGCAAGGCTTCGGCGGCGTCTTGCCACATACCGGCATTCCACGCGATATCAGCACGCAGGCGGTTTGTTTCAGGGGCTGGCGGGAAGGTGTTGAGGATTCTAAGGGCTTCTTCCACGCGGTCCAGTTCCGATAAAGCGCGGGCGCGCAGCATTTCGGTTTCTTTTTGTTTTTGGATAATTTCAGGTGTTTTGGGTTCAATCCCTGCGTAAGTCGCTGCTGATTTATCCAGTGCGGCCAAAGCGTCCTTTGCATCACCGTTTAACAAGTCAATCGCGGCCAAGCGTAAACCAACATCGGCACTTTCTTTGCCCGTCAGGCGATAATCAACCTGATGCCCCAAGAGTTTTGAGGCGCGATCCAGAAGGTCTGCATTGACCAGACGTTCGGCAAGGCGTTGCACAAGGCGGTTGCCTTCATTGCCGGGCGGAGTCAGCTCGCGGAATTCTTCATAGACGGTGACGGCATCAACGGGTGAAAGTTCATCAATCTTTTTGCCGAGGAAAATATTTTTAAATGAATCCGCCATATAGGATGCGATTTCACGGCTGATATCGGAATTAGGGCTCATGACGGTCGCATCGCGCAGGATGGTAAAGCCCTTTAAATAGCGGCCATCTTCCAGATACATTTTTCCAAGCATGAAATTGACTTGTGATTCCAGCTCATCCCCGCGCCAGTGATAGCGCAAGCCTTCCAAGCGGTCGATGGCCAGATCGCGGGTGATTTCCTTGGTCTGGAGTTCCAGCATGGTCAGCGCAAGGCTGGCCTTGGCACGGTAGAGATCATCCTTGCCAGTGATGAGCGGTTTCCACAGTGTCGTGGCTTGTGCGAATTGCCCCGCCTGACGCGCCTTTTCCCCCAGCAGGTAATCAAGCCCGGCCAGTGTTTGCGGTTGCAGAAATTTACGGTCCTTTTCCAGACGCGACAATAAAATATCGGCCGTGGTGGCATCACCGGAACGCAGGGCAATCTCCGCCAGTTTTAAACCAAGGCGCTCTTGAATCTTGCGCGGGTAATTCAGCAGCACGTCAAAATTCTGTGGCATCGCGGCCTTGGCCTGTTGCCAGTCTTCAAGGCTGGCCAGCGTATAAGCGCGCCAGTAACCCATTTCGCCATACCCGGCCAGTGAGGGTGTATTCAAATCCGAAATAGCCATTTCATACTTGCTGGCCAATGCCTCGGCGGCACCGCGCAGCGCGATAAATTCTGGGCTGTCTGCCATTTCGGGCAATTCACCCAGTGCAAAATTCAAAAACCCGACGGCTTCCTGACCCCGATCATTGGCGAGGTTCATTTTCGCCAGCATCAATAAATCCTGAACGCGGCCCGTCTGATCCTTATCCGCCATACCGGATAATAAAATCTGCTGGTTTTCACGCAACGCCGTCAGGCCGCCCATCATCCAGCGGTCAAAATCAAAAATCCGTTTCATCCGGTCGCCCATCGGGGCATCGGTGGAAATGATCGGGGTGGCACTGACTTCTGGCGTGGTTGTTTTTTGTTCGATGATTTTTTGGGTCAACTCGCGTGTGCGGGTGATCGCCAACCCGCCCGGACGCGTGATGGAAACACCGTTGCCGGATGGTTTCAATTCAACATCATCGGTTTTGGGCACAATCGCAATGCCCACCGGGGTTTTCAACGCGGAAAAATCAACATAATCGCGGGCCGGGCCAGCGAATTGATCCGCGGCATCGACCGTGCCCACCATGATCGTATCGCCGATATCGGGATCTTTGAATTTTATGACCCTGGTCACGCGCTGCATCGGCCAGAATAATGTGCCGCCGCGAATATTTTCACCCGGGGCAAAGCTGCGTTCCGGTGCGATGGGGCGCGCATCACTTTCGGGTCCGCCGATGGTCAGTTTCCAGACCAGCCCCCCGCCCTCGCCCGTGACGCTCGCATCATCTGGAATGCGGGTGCGATAGGCAACACCGCCATCAATGGCGACTTTTTCAAACGGGGTGAACTTATCTTTTTGCGGGCCGCTGATTTGGGGCGGCACGGTTATGTCGCTGCGGTCCAGAATCACCCACAAATCGCCGTTGCGTTCAAACGCGGCAATACCCACCGCATTGGTGGATGAAATGGTGACGTTATGCGGTTCAAGGACACTCTGCGGGGTTGCCACGGGTTGCGGCAGGGCTTCGGTTTTTGCTTCGGCGACTGTTGCCGCCGGAACCGCAGGCACAGGGGCCACAGCAGGGTCTGGTTTTTTTTCAGCCACAGTTTCAGCAGGTTTGGTCGCAGGCGCTGCGGCCGGAGCCGCAACAGCGGCTGGTGTGGGTGCAGGTGATGTCTTTGCCGCTGCCTTCACATCACCGTAAACATCCAGAACCACACGGTTGCCGACCAGAAAATGACGGAAGTCACTGCCGGCGGGAATCTTCACGCGGACTTTTAAGTTCTGGCCATCGGTTGAAAGTTTTTCAAAACCCAAAATCGTTTTGGCGTTTTTAATATCAACGCCACTGGAATCCATATTGGCGGTTTTTTTGAATTCAATATCAACGCTGTCATTGCCCGACCGTGTGGCGGTGTATGGCACCGATGCCGCCCAGTCAAACACCAGACGCGAATAACCATCATGCGTGCCTGTCCGTACATTCACGCTGTCCTGCGCATAGGCGCGGCCATGCGGCGCGCATAGGCACAGCAGCGCAGCAGACATACAGGTGGTCAGCAAGAAACGGCGCATTACGCTTTAAAACCCCAAACAATCATTATGGCAAAACTAATCGGCAAATACCTTATCTGCGCGGCCATCATGATTCATTATAACAATATCCACGCGTCTGGACAGGTCCAGACGTTCATTTTGATCAACGATTTCATTAAGATCGCCGTATCCGCCATCCGATGCCCCGCGAATGGTCACAGGTTCCGTATAACCAACCCGGTCCAGCGATGCTGACACCGCAGCCGCCCGCGACAAGGACAATTCCCAGCCAGAGGCATAATTTCCAGCCTCAGCCGGGTTCACGGCTTTCGGGTCGGCGTGACCAACCAAATCAATTTTGTTCTTCATCCGGGAAAAGACCCCGCCAAGGCTGAAAAGCGGTTTGGCTGCGCCGTCCTTTAGAACCGCCTGTCCGCTGTCAAATGACAAGGCGCGCGGCAGGGCCATGACCATTGTATCACCTTGCTGGGTTAAGGTGACATCGGACACCAGAACAGGGTCCTTCTCAATCGCAGAATTGATCAGAAGTTTTAAATAACCCAGATCAAGAGCGGTATGTAATTTGATCTTGCTGATGTCCAATGCCTCTTCCGGACCGGCCTTTTGCGCCTGACCATAGAACGGGTTCAGCTGACTGTTCAGCGACGCCATCATTTCAGAAAATTTTTCCTGTTCCGGCACCGATATTGAAAACATCATGACGAAGAAGGTCAACATCAACCCCATGATGTCGGTGAAAGTCACCAGCCAGGGCATACTATTTTCTTTCGACCCGTCATCACCATAACGGTTACGGCGGCGCGGGCGATTGCGCACCAGCGCATCGGAAAAATCAGGCTTCAAATTCTTTTGTCTGTATTCGCTATTATCCATCAGATTCACCCCCTTTATTCAGAGGGGTGAACATCAATTCAATATAATCAGGATTGCCCTTTTTCAGGCCAATGGTCATCAACCGTGCAGGCAGACCTGCCTTTTCCAGTGTTTGCGCTGTCGCGGCGGCCGCTTTTACAAACTCCTCCATTTTTTGCGGTTCACGGTTGGCAACGCGCCCGGGATTACGGTCGAGGTTATAGGTAATGTCAACCCGGTACGGAATGCCGCGCCCATCGGTGCGCAGGATGGAAATAAATGTTTCAAGAATGGGCTTAACAATGTCTGGCCTATTTCCCGCACCCAGCGTTGTGACAACACGTTCAAATTCTGTGCGCGGCAGGCGCATATACATGACACCGCTTTCAGAACTGGTGATCGCTTCGGTTCCGGCGATATTGGCGGTAAGCAGCGCCTCAATCCGCTCCAGCGTTTTGCCCTGCTCCAACGCACGCTCTTCCGCCTGAATGTTCATGATGCGGAGCGTATCAACGCTGTCCATCTTTGCGGCGAAGGTCTCTTCAAGGCTTTGCCGCATGGGCTCGACCTTGGCTTCATCAAAAGTGGAAATGGAGTTCAGGACAATAAAAAACGCCAGCAGCATCACAAACAGGGACAAGCCCAGAAGCTGGCGACCAATGCCACCGCCACTTTCTGTCCTGATGGATTTACGCCGACGTTGGATCACGGCCTGTTCCTGATGAAATTAGTTCATTTCCGGGATAGATGATTTTTGACGCTGTTCAGACATCATGATGGTCAAGGTCCGCGCCCGTTCCGGGTTCATTTCCGCCATGATGGGCGAAGATTTACGCTCTGACATTTGCGTCATGATAACCAGCAGAACATCCAGATCCAGCGTGTTTAGAATGCTGGCAGCGTCTTTTGGCTTCATGCCTTCATAAATTTTGACAAGGCTGGCAATGCGGGCGATTTCCTCATCAGAGCGTTTTTTCATCGACGCTTCGATTTCAGATTGCAAAACCGTCAGCTCACGCAGTTTTTGATCCAGTTCACGTTCCGCCGCACTCAGCAAAGCCTCGCGCACGCCAATCTCTTTTTCTTTTTTATCGAGAAGCTCGCGGCGCTTGGCGAGATCTTTATAAATCTCGTCTTTCACGGCGGAGTTATCGATGTCGGTGTCGTTGGAATCTTTCCACTGCACCGCTTCACCGGTCTTGGCAATGGTTGCTGCCGGGTCTGGGGCTGCGCCCTCAGACGGGGTGGCTTGAAATTCCTGTTTCAACTCAACGCCACCATTTTCGGCGTCCAGATTCAAGCGGCCATTAATTTCAGCTTGTGCTGGGGCCTCCGCTGGCGCAGCATTCATCGGCGGCGGTGTTGCACCGGCCACTTCTTGCTGCGCCTGAGCGGACCCCATATTTTCAAGACCCGTCACGAAATCACCAACGCGCACCATAAACGCCAACCCGGCGACCAGAAGCATCACCGGGACCAAACGAAATTTATGTAAGTATTTCATGACACACCGCCAGCGCGGGTTTTGCTGTTCCGCTTCAATGCGGCCATCAATTCACGTTCCGCACGGCTATGACCGTCATCTTCATCCTCGGATGCAAAGACGCGATCATCATCCGCATCATCATCCTCACCAAACTCAATTTCGCGGTCACGAATGGCAAAACCAGATACCGGTGCAGGCGTTGCCGCAGGTACTGAACGTTCTTCACGCTGCGGCATGGGTGATGCGGGTGCAGAAACACCGGCACGCTCAATGCGCTCCGCAATCTCACGGTTGCGTTCGGCCAGACGCTCAAGGCGCATGGCCAGCGCATCACCGGACTGGGTCATTAATTGTAATTCTTCGGACAAGGCGCGGGATTCACCGATCAAGGACTGCAAACCCTGCCCCGCTTCACGCGCGGTGTTTTTCAAACCTGAAACCGCACCATCGGCACGTTCGATCTGGCGCGATAAATCCTGCACCAGCTGATCCAGCTCTTTTCTGCTCTTGCGGAAGGTGTTGATACTTTTGGTCAGACGCCAGCCAATAAACATTGTTGCCGCCAGGAACAGCAGCAACAAAATATCCATCACTAAACCCAGAACTTCCATGACTATCCGTCATCCTTTTCCGGCGGAATGTAACTTTCAATCCGCACCGCGATCGAACCTTGTTTTTGGCCTGCGGGACCACGGAACATCGGGAACGATCCACACCGCAATTCCAGCTCATCATCGGGGCTGGTGTTAAACATCACCTGCGTGCCGACCTTCCAATGCAACAGATCATCCAGCGATACAGTTGTTTCCGCCAACACGGCCTGTAACTGCACATCGGTTTTATACAATTCCTGCGTCAGGTGGTTTTCCCAGATGGAATCCCGACCGAACTTTTCACCCATGAACATCTGGAGCAGCAATTCACGGATCGGCTCCAGCGTTGCATACGGAATTAAAATCTCAACACGGCCACCACGGTCGCCCATGTCAACGCGCAGGCGGGCCAGAACGCAAGCATTCCCGGCTTGCGTAATCGTCGCAAAACGCGGGTTGGTTTCCATGCGGTCCAGCGTAAAGCTGACCGGGGCCAGCGGGTCATACGCCGTGGACAAATCAGCTAGTGCAACCTGCACCATCCGTTCAACCAGTTTCGTTTCAATGGTGGTATAGGGGCGACCCTCTACCCGGATGGCTGGCGTGCCTTTACGGCCCCCCAGCAAAACATCCACTACAGAGTAAATTAGGGCGGAATCAACAACCAGCAAGCCGTTATTGTCCCATTCTTCCGCCTTAAACACCGACAACATGGCCGGCAGCGGGATGGAGTTCATATAGTCGCCAAAACGAACCGTCGATACTTGATCCAGCGATACTTCGACGTTGTCGGAGGTCAGGTTACGAAGCGAGGTAGACATCAAACGCACCAGACGATCGAACACAATGTCGAGCATCGGCAGGCGTTCGTAATTGACCATCGCTGAATTGATGAGCGCCATAACGCCCGACATCTGCTCAGCCCCTGAACCATCATCATCGAAGCCCAGAAGGGAATCGATTTCATCCTGATTCAGAATGCGGGCATTGCCGTCATCTTCATCAGCGCCGCCATCAAAAGACGGCATGGCATCGCCAGCGCCACCGGCGGGACCGGCCATCGCTTCCATTTCCTTGACCATGGCGCGTTCTTCTGCGCTCATCTGGTCCAGTTCGTTATTGGCGTCTGCGTTACTCATATACCTGTTCTGACTTCTTTCATTGAACCCGTCTGTACCGATGCAAGCCGTATGCCAGCTTGACCTTGGCCCTTACTGGATCAGGATTTCCTGAAACAGAACATCCTTAACTTCTGTTGGATACGCCGCCGCGTTGACGCGCGACAACAATTCCATCTGTAACCTGTAAATCCCCGCTGACCCGCGCAGATCCTTAATTCTCAGTTCACGTAAATATGTTTGGAACTGATCGACAACGCGCGGCATGACGGCTTGAACGGCGGCAAGATCGGCCTGGTTCGCCAGCTCCAGCTGTACCTTCAGGCGCAGATAACGTGGCTGCTCATCGGGACCACTAAGGTTGACGAGCATATTTGGAATTTCAAGAAAAGCCGAACCGCCAACGACTTCGCCATGCGCACCCTTCGCAGGTTTTGCGTGGGCGTCTTTGGATTCACCGTGGTCTGCGCCATCTTCGGCATGCCCCCCTTTTTTCAGCAGCTTATCCAGCGTGCCCGTGAAATACAGACCCGCCCCCGTCCCGCCCAGCAAGAATAACGGCACCAGAATAAACAGGACCAGTTTCTTGGCGCTGAATTTCTTACCGCCCTCGGCTTCGTCCGGGGCGTTCTCGATAACGGCGTCTTTATCGTCGTCAATGTCCTTGCTCATAATGTCTTGACCCTTGGCTTTCGCGAGTCGAAACACTCACGTTACTGATTCCATTCAATAATATCATGGTGGCGGGGATAAATATCCTAATTTTCTTAATCCACCCCGAAAAATGCCCAAGATTTTCCACAAGACTCCCAAAGCGAGAATTTCCACATTCCGGAAAAATTTGCCCCACACAGCAGGCCACAGGGCAAAACTGCACCGCCTTGGCCCCCAGCCTGCCTGGCCCGCAAGCCTGAATCCAGAATCAAGCCATTGAAAATAAACAAATATCCAATCTGGCACGGTCCCTGCATTACAGATACCGACGGAACCAATCCAATACCCCCGTCCTAAAAACAAGACCAGACGCAAAACAAGGGTTAAACGGCATGGAAAATTCGATTTATGTAGGCTTATCACGCAGCATCGCCCTGCAACGGGAAATGGATACTGTTGCCAACAACATCGCCAATATGAACACCGCCGGGTATCGGTCCCAGCACATGATGTTCAAGGAATACGTCGAAAAGCCGCGCGGGATTCAAGAGCCGCTCTCCATGGTTCTCGATTATGGCCAATATATGAGCAATAAACCCGGCAGCGTTCAACTGACCGGGCGTGAAACCGATGTGGCGATCAGCGGGCCGGGGTTTTTAAGTGTCCAAAACGGTGATGAAACCCTCTATACCCGCGCCGGGAATCTGGCACGCAGCGGTACGGGCGAATTGGTCACCGCAGACGGCAAACCTGTTTTGACCGATGGTGGTGGGCCGATCAACATTCCAGACAACTCCATTGAAATCCGCATTTCAGAAAACGGAACGGTTTCAAATCAGGATGGCGAACTCGGCCGTCTGGCGATCACAGAATTTGAAAACATCAACCAGCTGGACCCTGTTGGTGAAGGCATGTACCGCGCCAATGTTGAAGGCGCAGCCGCCACAGAAACACGCCTGATTCAAGGGGCGGTTGAGGGTTCCAACGTCAACCCGATCAACGAAATGACCCGCATGATCAGCGTTCACCGCGCCTATCAAAGCACACAGCGCATGTTGCAAAACGAACATGAACGCCAGACCAACATGATTCAAAAAATGACCCGGACATAATTTAAGAAGCTTAAGTAGGAGATAAGAAAATGAGATCACTTGATATCGGCGCAACAGGGATGCTGGCACAACAGCTGCACGTTGATGTTATTTCACAAAACATCGCGAACATGACCACAACCGGTTTTAAACGTCAGCGTCCTGAATTCAAGGATTTGCTGTATCAAAACATTGTCCGCCCCGGCACAACCTCATCCGATTCCGGCACGACAGTACCGTCCGGTATCCAGCTGGGTCTGGGGGTCAAGGCCGGTTCCGTGTACCGCATTCACGAACAAGGGACCTTTAAAATCACTGAAAACCCCCTAGATCTGGCGTTGAACGGTGATGGTTTCTTTCAGATTGAATTACCAAACGGCGAAACAGCATACACACGCGACGGGATTTTCCAGCTGAACCAGGACGGTGAAATCGTCACCACGCAAGGCTTCCGCCTGCAACCAGGTTTTACGGTTCCTGATGACACCATTGATATTGCCATCAGCAACCAGGGCCAAGTTCAGGTGAAAATTCAAGGCCAGGTGAACATGCAAAACATTGGTCAGATCCAGTTGAGCAACTTCATCAACCCGGCCGGGTTGGAAGCGATCGGCGATAACTTGCTGGTGGAAACAGAAGCCTCCGGCGCGGCAGTTGAGGGTAACCCCGGCACAGATAACTTTGCCACAGTGCGTCAAGGGACCGTTGAAAACTCAAACGTCAACGTGGTTGAGGAAATCACCAATTTGATTACCGCGCAGCGTTCCTATGAAATGAACTCGAAAGTGATCAGCACCAGCGATGACATGCTGAGCACCATCACGCAACTGCGTTAATTTTGGAGGGTAACACCATGAAGGCATTATCATTTTATAATATCTTTGATACAGCGTTTAGAACGGTTGTTCTGCTGTTTTCCTTGATGCTGTTTGCCTTCATCATGGCAGCCGGGGCGAGAAGCGCCCTGGCTGCGAGCCTGAAATCATCGGCTATTCTGACATCGGATGTCCTGACCGTCGGTGATATTTTCGACAATACGGGCCGTAACGCCAATTACGTCCTCGGCCCTGCCCCGCAACCCGGCAAAGATATGGTGCTCAACACCTCAACCTTGCTGCGGATTGCAATGGCACTGGACCTGCAATGGCAGCCATCCAACAGCACAGACCAGATTGTCGTTCGCCGTGCAGCAACGTTGATCCCGGCCAGTGTTGTCACGGCAGCCCTGACCAACACATTGCGTGACAAAGTTGTGGATGCAAATTTCACACTGGATACAGGCGCCATGAATCTTGAAATGGTTCTGCCACATGATATGCCTGCAACAGTTGATGTAACAAACGCATCCTATAACAACCGCACAGGCCGTTTTGAAGCAACTGTTTCTGCACCCTCCGCCCAAAACCCGATCAAACAAACAACCGTGGCCGGGACAGTGCGCGCCATGACCAGCATTCCAGTTCTGAAATCTGCCCTGCGGAACGGCGACATTATCGGCAGCACAGATATTGATATGATTGATGTTTATGTCAGCGATATTCAACCAGACATCTTACTGAAACAAGATGATGTTATTGGCATGACGCCGCGCCGCATGGCCGTTGCCGGGAAAATGCTCCGTGCCACGGAAATCCAGGCCCCACAACTGGTATCGCGCGGCGAAAACGTCACCATCGTGTTCAAGGAAGGCCCGCTGCGTCTGACAGCATCCGGCAAAGCCATGCAAAACGGTGCCAAGGGCGACATTATCCGCGTGGTTAACACTCACAGCAACCGCCCGATTGACGGCATCGTCAATGGATCACGCGAAGTCATTGTTCAACAATAATAAGACGATAAAAAACGGTAACGGATACAAGGGAAAGGTAAAAACCATGACGAAAACATCGATTACAAAGACAGTGTTAGTATTGCTGATGGGCTGTTCATTGACCGCCTGTGGTGCATCTGAACGTCTGGCCAATATTGGCAAGCCACCAGAAGTCACCGCCATCACCAATCCGCAGGCACAGCCCGGCTATCAACCGGTCAGCATGCCAATGCCGGCGCAAGAAGTCGCCTTCCGCCAGCCGAATTCCATGTGGCAATCCAACCGCAAGAGCTTCTTTAAAGATCAACGTGCCGGAGCGGTTGGCGATATTTTGACCGTCACGATCAACATCGAAGACGAAGCAGAATTGAAAAACGACACCGACAGATCGCGCAGCTCATCCGAAGAGGCCGGATTACCAAACCTGCTTGGCTATGAAACAAAACTGGGCAGAATATTCAATAAAAACCTCGATCCTGCAGCACTGGTCGGCGCAGAAGCCGATTCCAGCAGCACCGGATCAGGCCGCACGAAGCGTGAGGAAGATGTCACATTGAAACTGGCCGCCGTGGTCACGCAAGTTTTACCAAACGGCAATCTGGTGATTAATGGCAAGCAAGAGGTGCGCGTTAACTTTGAAAAGCGCATCTTGAACATGGCCGGGATCATTCGCCCGGAAGACGTCACCATCGAAAACACAATTTCCTACGAGAAGATTGCCGAGGCCCGCATCAGCTATGGTGGCCAAGGTCACATCACCGATGTTCAACAACCGCGCTATGGCCAGCAGGTATTTGACGTCCTCTTCCCGTTCTAGGACATACGTTTACCACCCCAAGACCCTTGTTCAACTCGCCGGTTGCAGGATTCATCCCGCAACCGGTTTTTTTTATTATGTTGAGGCAGCAACTCCCTTCATGCTTGCCCAGGCAAGGCCGTTGCACATGAGAAAGGTTTTGCGCCCGGAATCATAATCAATCGTTCCGGCCGGGGTTCCAAGGCACAGATATAAAGAAATTGGGATGGTCACAATCCGGATCCAGATCGACCCGTTGCAATATTTGTAAGACCCCAGCACCAAGAGCGGGTCATATTCCATTTCTCCCGGCACTGAACACCCACCCAGATCCAGCCCCAGCTCAATGCCAAAATTGAACCATTGGTTGCCATCAAAAAATTCCATCTGGTTACTGACGTCATTATACCGCATGGTCCCGGCCACTTGCGCTTTGGCTGGATTCGCAAAAAGCATTACAAATACGCATAAAAATGCAGACCAAAGGATGCGCTGCCGCCACATGATAGTATTCTCCCCCGCAGAAACCTTAGGTTTGTGATGTCTAGGTGAGAGAAACAATGCAAAGAAAAAGCCGACACACTTTCGCATGTCGGCTTTTTAAACTGTATGGGGACGAATTATTCGTCGCGGTGTGTGCGTTCCAGACGCTCATGGCGTTCTTGCGCTTCGATGCTCAATGTCGCAATCGGACGGGCATCAAGGCGCGCCACGGTGATTGGCTCGCCGGTTTCTTCGCAATAACCGTATGTACCGTCTTCGATACGCAGGATCGCTTCATTGATTTTTGAAATCAGTTTGCGTTCACGGTCACGGGTCCGCAGTTCCAGCGCATGATCAGTTTCCGCAGAGGCGCGGTCGGCCAGATCAGGCTTTTGCAATTCGGTCCCCTGTAAGGTGACTTGAATTGTTTCTGTCGATTCACGCAGCAACTCTTCGCGCCAGCGGATCAGTTTCTGGCGGAAATATTCCGACATGACAGGATTCATGAAATCGCCCTTGTCCTTGCTCAGGTCATAGTCAGGCGGCAGAATCGTTGCGTTGGTTGATGGCACTTTTTTCCTCGGTACTATTATAACAGGCGCAGGTACTGGTCTGACTGCAATTTTTGGAACAATCTTTGGAGCAACCTTGACGGGAACCTTTACCGGAGCAGCCTTCGCCGCAGGAGCAGGTTTCACGACAGGTGTTTTAACGATTGTTTTTTTAACGTCAACTTTTTTCGGTGCGACTTTCGCAACAGGCTTCTTCACTTCAGCTTTTTTAGCAACGGCCTTAGCCGGTACAGATTTCTTAGCCTCTGGTTTTTTTACCACAGGTTTCTTAACAACAGCTTTCTTTGCGGCAGGATTTTGCGCTGCTGGTTTTTTAACCGCAGTTTTTTTCACTTCTGCTTTTTTGGGCTGAGCTTTTTTAACGGGAGCCGCCTTTTTCGCCGGGGCTGCTTTTTTCACAGCAGGCTTTTTCGCGCTGGCTGCTTTTGCTGCCGGGGCTTTTGCCTTGGTCGGCTTGGTCGTTTTGGTTTTCGCGCCTTTTTTCAAAGCCTTAATCCCCTGTTCTGTTTCAAGCCTGAAAAATATAAAACGCGATTAAGGCGCAAGCAAGACGTGAATCTTGCCTGAACACAGCCATAAACATATTTCTTACAATAAGATAACGGGGTTATGCCGGTCCAGCGACCTTGCGGGCATCCATCGACAGACGGATTTTGGCCAGTTCAATCTGGGCGCGCATGTCGATTTCATCAAGAATAGCCGTCAAACGCGGGTCCATGATTTTTTCACGGTGCGCGGCGACTACATCAGCAATATCAATGACATGCCCGATTGTTAGGGAACCCGTCAACAGGCCCAAACGCATCTTTTCCAGCTCATCCAGCAGCGTATCGGCCCGCTCCGTCATGCGCTTGCGCGCGGCACGTTGTGCGGGATCATCGGCTTCTTGAACGGCAAGCAGCGTATCAATATGGGCAATGCTGTGTGTGGTTGAGGCGGATGAAGATTCGCTGGTCCCATCTGTCATAAAGTCGCCAAAAGCGCCGCCCGCGCCAGATGTCTTGCCCTTGCGCTGGGTTTGGGATGCTTGTTGGGTTTTGCCTGGACCGTCAATTTTCATGGTGAAATCTCTATCTACGCTACCCTTTTAGAATAACACATTCATAAACGCGCCGCGCCGGGAAAAATTTGCCCAGTCGCACCCCGCCGACCACAAAAACACGGCCAGTCTTGCCCCGGTCCCACCGGCAAACTCACGCAAGCACCAATAACCCCTTGTTTTGCATTGTTTTTCAGCACCCATAAAACTGGCACGCGCCCTGCAATGTAAAGGGAGAGGAAAAGGGTTCACAAATTATGGCAACAATCATGAGAACAACACTTATATATATGTTCGCTCTCCCCCTGCTGGTGGTGCTGTTTGGCACACCGATGGAGGCCCACGCCAAAACCACGCGAATCAAGGACATCGTCGAGATCGAAGGTGTCCGCGATAACATGCTGATCGGTTACGGTCTTGTTGTTGGCCTGAATGGTTCGGGCGACTCGCTCGGCAACTCTCCTTTCACACAGCAAAGTTTGATCGCGATGCTGGAACGCCTTGGTGTCAACACACGGGGCCAGAAATTAAACACCGGTAACGTGGCCGCCGTTATGGTCACCGCCACACTGCCCCCCTTCACCAATCAGGGTTCGCGCATTGATGTCACCGTTTCGACACTGGGCGATTCCGACTCCTTACAAGGCGGGACATTGCTGGTCACACCGCTTCTTGGTGCGGACGGTGAAGTTTATGCCGTGGCCCAAGGCACGGTGAATATTTCCGGCTTTGCCGCAACAGGTGAAGGTACGTCCGTGGTGAAAAACGTTCCGACCGCTGGCCGTGTTCCCGGTGGTGCGATTGTTGAGCGCGAAATGGATTTCAGAATGGCAGATTATACTGAAATCCGCATGGCATTGCGTAACCCGGATTTCACAACGGCACGCCGCATTGCCAAGGCCGTAAACGGTTTCATGTCAGCCCCCATCGCATCTGCTGAAAACTCCGCCAGTGTTGTGTTGAAAAAACCAGCCAATTACGCAGGCACGATTGTTGATCTGATTACCGACATTGAACAACTGCCCATTCAACCTGACCAGATTGCCCGCGTGGTAATTGATGAACGCTCCGGCACCATTGTTATGGGTTCAGAAGTCCGCATCAGCACCGTTGCAATTGCACAGGGCAATCTGACCATCAAGATCACCGAAACACCACAAGTGTCACAACCCAACCCATTTTCTGAACAGGGCCAGACCGTGGTCGTTCCCCGCACCGATGTCGATGTGAATGAAGGCGATGGTGTCAAGCTGGGTGTTCTGGACAGCGGCGTGACCCTGCAGGATCTGGTCACAGGCTTAAACAAGCTGGGCGTATCCCCACGCGACATGATCACCATCCTTCAGGCGATCAAAGCGGCCGGTGCGTTACAAGCTGAAATCGAAACACTCTAATAAGGACGGGATAAGATTATGGCCGATATCACAATGCCCGATCAGTCAGCATCCTTCTTTCGTGCCTCACAAGCCCGGATGGATGCCGTGACATCAAATCTGCGCCCGGAAGCTGGTTCCAAACTGGATGCCAAGACCCTGCGCAAGATCGACGAAGCCGCCCAGGAATTCGAAGCCGTCTTTTTGTCGGAAATGCTGAAGCCAATGTTTGAAGGCATCGAAGTCAATGAAATGTTCGGCGGTGGCAAAGGCGAAGAAATGTTCTCTGACCTTTTGGTATCAGAATACGGGAAAAACATGGCGGCAAATGGTGGCATAGGAATTGCATCGTCTGTACGTGAGGAATTGATTAGACAACAGGAAGGCGCCATAAAATGAGCACAGCACAAAATAACGATGGCATTATCAATACCAACCGCCTGAACAATGCGGAAAATTTTGCCCTGTCTGCCGACCCAAAACAGGCCATGCAGGACATGATGATGACCATTGATGCCCTGCGCAGTGTCTATGTTGCGGAAACAACCGCCCTGCAATCTTCAAACACCGATGCTTTCTTGAACCTGCAGGATGAAAAAATCATTGCCGCGCAGAGATACCATAACGGCCTCAGCGATTTCTTGAGCCGCAAGGATGAAATCCTGTCCGTGCACCCCGATCTGAAATCAATGATCCGCCGCAAGCAGGAAGAATTTTCCACCGTCGC
>DIVF01000058.1 GCA_002423285.1 Micavibrio sp. UBA6139
CCGTCACATCGATCTCGCGAAGCACATCTTCCATGCCGCATCCCCGACCCACCATCACCTCAGCCTGACGCAAATACCCGATAATCTGCTCCGCCGTATATCGCTTCCGTGCCATTTTTAAACCCCCTCAAAATTGTCCATAATTTATCTGGATTCACTCCAGATATGGACTCATTTATAGGGGGTGGCTCATGGTCATCCTGCTTGGTTTGCTGATGTTGAATACAGTGTGCAAGCAGGTATCTTTCGAACAATTATCGCCAACGTGTTGTCTAAGGGGACTCTTTTCACTATTGGCTGCACAGATATGAAAGAACATTTTGAAGAGGCGTTGCCTGAATTCAAGGCTTTGATTAATTCATTTTCATTTTAAGAGAAGAAGCTTGTATGTCGTCAGAACAAATAGGACGGCTGGGCCTCTCAATCACTTTTAAAAGAAGAACAAAGCAATAATGAGAAACGGCGCAGAGCATAATGGCTAGCGCATCTTTTACATAGCTTCTTACGCATAAACACAGAACTTCAAAAAATTTTATTAAATATCAACTGGTTATAATTATAAATAATAAACTTAAAATTGCTCGTTCGTAAGGACGTACCGGTTCGACCCCGGTCGGGGCCACCATCTTTCATTTTATTGCTAATGTTTTGTGCAACGGCATATCCGTACGCTAATGCGTACAATAATTCTGCTTGGCCAGATTGCGCAACGCAGGCGGAAGATTGTTTATCAAGTCTTTCTCTGCGACAAAATCAGCATCCCGGCCCTCGCCAAAGACGAGCGGCGTAATATCGATGTCAGAGAACGGGCCGGTGAGTTGCAACGGTATATCAAGAGCAAGGGTATGTTGAGAATTACCCTGCAAGATGATATCAACCTGTCTGGTGAGAAGATTGATCGGGCCGACACCGTAGAACGTCAGTTCGGGTGTTACAAAGCGGAGTGGCATAAGATAGCCTTGACCATTGTGCATGCTGTAAATGCCAAGAAAGCATGAAATTGGCGCCCACCCTTCTTCATCCCTGAAGAGCGCCAGAATATCCATGGATGCCTCATCAACCAAATCGCGTGATACCCGACCTTTTTTTAAGAACGTGACAACGCCGCCCCTGCTGTTACGCAACCCTTTATGAATTGTCTCTCCATACATATTCAATTCAGCCAAGGCAGAGAGCCGCCCGGTAATTAGGCTTTCAGAAAAATTGCGAAAACGGAGAATGCGTTCAATATCCGCATTATTGAACTTTATGCGGGAGAACAAATGAGGAGTTTTTCCGGTTGCGTCCAAAGTGATGTTTACTTCTGCCCGTCCCCCAACCACACCGAACGAAAAAGGATCAAGACTGATCCAGCCCGGCTTATTCTGCGCGCGCAGATCGAGATCGGATATTTTATAGTCATCATAGACCACCTGTCCTGCCCTGATCCTGGCATCGGCAAGGACACCGGGTTTTTGATCGGCCTGCAGTGACAGGTTATCAATATCCGACATCTTGGTTTTTCGGGACATGCCTGACGTTCCATCGATCAATGGCCGCATATCCAGCACCTTAAAAGCGATATCAACGGCGATTGAATCTGCTTCACCGCGCGCCCCCTCTATAAGTTTCGAATCCCCCGTGAACTGACTGCCTGCCACACTGCCCTGTTGATTTTCAAAAACCCACAAATCCCCAGCACGGGTTAGATCGCCATCAACCAGCAACGGAAATTTTCCCTTAAGGGCCAGTCCCAGCACCTTGTAAATATCATCGAGTACAGATGCATTGAGCGTTGCTGCCCCTTTTATGCCATCGGCATTGACCGGATCGGTCAGCGTGCCATCAAAGCTCACCTTACTCCGCCCAACGATAATTTTGACCTTTGCCGGGTATGGAGTGGAAGGATCTCGCAGCACCGCATAAGAATCCCCCGCCACATCTAATTGTGCGTTCATTCCGTTATAGGCTCCGTTGATCAGCAAGATAACGGGACTTTTATCATCTACAGAACTCATCTTGAGATCATCGCCATCAATGCGGATCATCGTGCCGCCAGTCGTTTTCATACGGAACTGGCCGTTGCGCAAAACACCGTTCAAAATAATCGGAAAATCGCTGCGCTCTTTTGCCTCATGCGTAAAAGGATCGCGCGGAACATAAGGGGTGGACCCTTTAAATTTCCAGTTTCCCTTACCATCCTTGTCACGCTCCAGAAAAATGCGAAGGCCATCAATGGATAAATCGCGCAATAAAACCCGGCCCCGCCATAAGGAACCGGCATCAAGCACAGCAGACAGGTGTTCAAAACTCGCCATATCCGGCTCGGTTCCCCATGACGGGCTGGCAAGATGAAAATTCTGGATATCAATCGCAATATCCCGGCCCAATTTAATCTGTAATGCGCCGATGGTAACAGAGCGCCCGAGAGTGAAGGACGCATAACGCTCCGCCTCTTGTCGCAAATCGGCAGTCTGGATAAAAATGAAGGCAGAGAGAATGAACGCCGCAAGGACGACCCCGCCGACCAGAACGGTCCACGCCATCACGCGAAAAATGCGCCCCATCATCGCCGGGTCACAAAATAACGGATCCGCTGAAAGCTATAATTGGCATCAAAAAGATAGGTCATGCCAATCAGCTATATCAAACCTTGCTGGCGCAAAGCCCCCATTTCGGTTTAATGGTTACCGCTGCGCGAGAGGTTACGACAGTATGGCAATATGAAAACGGTACAGGGCGCGGATTTACGTGCTAATCGCCAGAACCGGAAATCATCGCCAACGCCGAACGACGGTCCCCAGGGGATAATTTCAAAAAAAGCGTACGCGCCTTTTTAATATCACTGGCCGTCCCCGTCTCCGCCGCCAGTTTCAACGCCAACACAACTGCATCATCCGGCTTCTTGATGAAAGCCAATGCCTTCCCCAAACGCCCCATTGTGCCTCGGTCAATTTTTGTATCGTCCATTTTTTAGAAATCTTTCGTTTATGTTTGAAACCGAACATTTAATTTATATTTGGCCGTTGGATATAGGCAGTTACATGTTCAACCGTATCGCCGCGGACAAAAATGCTGGCATAATATGCGTCAAAGGGGAGAAACAATAGTTTACGAATCTTGTTCATCTTTGTGACCTTCGTAGCATAATACACGCCATCATACGGCTTGCGGTCGCCAAAGATGCTCTTTTGATTATCCTGCTTGGATACGTCATGGACTGAGAAACCGTTCTTTTTAAAGGCCTCAATAACGCTTTTCGAGTCGTCGCCGCATCTTTTGAACAGGCCGGTCATCAGATTGCTCATAACGACCTGTCTAGCGTCACTCCGTTTTCTGGCTTCGGTGTACAGAGGCATTATATTGCAGTCGGTTGAGACCATCCCCAAAACACGGTCAGCGTATGAAGATCCAGGGGCTTCGGAAACATGGATGTAGTTCGATTTTTCTTTTAACGTCGCCCAATCGATGCCCGATAATCTGACCGCAGAAAACAAATAAGCCTGATCCTCGCTCGGCAACCTATCGATACCGTGCACGCCGTTGATGATGATATACAATCGACGCCATAACCGATATTTAACATCATCGTCCTCCATCGTTTGGATTGTTTTCATCGCCTGCGTCACCCGTTCGCGGTTCAAGCCAGTCGTGCCCCATACGCCGCCATCACCGCGGTGATCATAGCGGATATTTCCAATAAAAAGATCCGCAGCCATAGTCTGCCCCGCCATCAAGGCAAAATAATTTTTAAAAAGAATCTGATAACCATCAAGAATATTCATGGCAGCCCAAAATAGCGGATTTTTTTCACCCCCCGCCCCGGTTTGCACAAAGCGCCTGCCCCGAATTCGTTCCAAGACACCCAATTGCCGCGCATCGATATTCGGGCCGCGGGAATCCGGCACCATTCCCTCTACGCCGAACCAACGAAAGACAATTTTTTCAATCAAACCTTCGATATCCTGCCCTGGGTCGAGAACATCTTCAAACGTCTTCGCCCTGAGCCCTTCCAGTAGGCTAGAAAGCGCTCCATCCGCCGTCGCGGCAACCTGCAGAGCTGGAATATCCCTATACCCCTTGACCAAAGGCAGGTCTGCGGTTTCCGCCTTGGTGGTGTGTGCGGCAAAAAAACTTAAAGCCATGGGTAACATTAAAATTGCGCTCTGGAATCGCATTAAAATCCGCCTCGACTGTTTAAAAATCACGCTTACAATAAGTAAGCATTTAAAAACCTATACAACCTATAATAAATGACATTCATTGAGATTGGTAAAATTTATGAAGCTATTTTCTAGCAATTATATTTTGATTTTTATGACCCTGCTTATTGGCGGTTATAGCGTTTGGGGCATATACCGTAAACATACGATTATTGAAAATCCGAGACCACAATTCATCACTTATAACCTACAAACCGCAGCCCTGCTACAGCGTGTAGAAGACAACCTCAACGCGCCGCCCCCGCCAAAAACGAAAAGCGCCGCGCCGCAAGCCGATGCGATCAATATGCTTCATAAATCAAACGCCCATTTTGATATGGCTCGCATTTATGCTCAACGCGGTGATTTTGAAGCGGCGGATTCTCATTTCAAAAAAATAATTCTCAGCGCGGATAAAGCTGGACTTTTGCAAATCTCCTTGCAAAAAATATTTTATGCCGCAGACCAAAACGATTATAAGAAAATTTTTAGCATCATTCTGGACTCGGACAATCTCTCTGACCGGCTTGCCGCCATTGGCGACGTACCGAATGACGGTGAAAGCGTCCCATTTGGATTGTTTACGACAGATCGCCAAGCCATTAAATCGACATTATGCACCTTCGCCGCCCGTATAATGGCGCAACGGCAACGCAACGAAGAACTCGCCCAGCTTATTGCGCTGCCCCACTGCGCGCAAAGCAAAGATGAACTGAAAAAATATCAATTCACCGCAACGATGAGGGGTAATGGCAGCAGACTACAAAAATTTAATACGCTTCTTACCCTTGTGCGAGATGACAATGACAGCAAGCAATCTCTTCTGAGGTTAATCCCACTTGTGCAATCTTGCCTGGGACCCGAAAATGCTACACTGCCTGCCTATGCCAGCGCCGCCACACAAATCGAAACGGCGATTCATTCAAGCGATGACGATGCCATTCGCGCACTGGGCTCGCTGTTTTTATTACAACCGGGCATAGCAAACGCTGCGAGCCAAACAGCGGCAACAATCAAAGACGACCATATACGCCAATACGTTTATAAAGCCCTTTATAATGATTATCTTAAGGCACAAGACCGCGAAAATATTTTCGGCATGACAAAAATCATTCGCGCCGACACCACCTTAAAAAAACACATTTCTGAGTCGATCCTGTATAAAAATCTCTACGACAAGCCCTCGACGCTGGCCTATGAAATAGCCCTACAAAAGGAACCTCCAGAAACTCGCGCAGAGTTATTGTGGAGCATTTACCACAATGCAAAGATACAACACCAAAACCGCATCGACTTTCCCCATTGCACGGATGATTATAGCGTTTGCCTTATAGCGGCAATGAAGGAGACGGTAAAAAAAACCGATGGTAAAAAAAACCGCGCTGCGTTGTTAAGTCTGGCGCGCATGCAATCAGATTTTGGCGATTACGAATCTGCACAATCGACTTTGGATACCGTCAAACTGCTCCACCCATCTTCAAAACTTTATAATAATATCTGTACCCCTGAACTGGTGGCACCGCCGCATGCTCAAACCAAATTGGAATCTTTGGGTCTTCTCAGCGAATGCAATGTTCAATCCGGGGTTTATAAAAACTTCATTTTATCACCGGATTTTAAATCTCTGCGGGCACACAGCATTGAAACAAATATGCTGACGGATGCCTATCTGGCCGCTTTGGTAGAAAATCTGGCAAAAGGCGGCAATGCCGAGGATGCGTTGGCCCTCATCAAAAAAATTGATGCACCGCCGCTGCGCGAATCCTCTGCGCGGTCTTTGTGGAAAGCCATGCTGCCCCCGCATCCATCTGGGGAAAAAAGACGGCAGGACCAAAGACTTTATCAATCACAGGCGGACCGCACTGCATTTTTGAATAACCTGCTTAATGATCCGTTTTTTAAAGACGACCTTGCGTTTTGGGACAATATCTTGCTTGAAAACAACAATCATTTCTGGCGCTACTACCTGCACCGCGCCAGCATAACCACGACGGAAGATAACGCCTGGAGCAAAGAAATATGGGCCGTTCATAATAAAATATCCCTAGCAAAACCACATCTTAAAGCACCGAAATGCGGGGGTATGTCCTTCAATGAAATCGATTTAGGTGGCTGCCGCATTCAATGGCTGGTTGTGCAGGGCTACTATCAATACGCCATGAACGACAGCCGCAATGACGACAAGGAAAAAGAACGAGCCTATACCGCGCGCCAAATCCTGATTGAACGATTAATGAAAAATAATCAGAGCTTCCGCGACACCCTCAGCCGCAACGGCTCTTTCCCCTATCTGGCTACACAGGAAAATAAATGCCCGCTTTAATCCCGCTGCCAAGACTGCGCGGCGAGATGGCCTTTACGCCAACTCCTCAATCGTCTTACCCGTCGAACGAATGCTGAGCGCACGCGGTTCATCGCCGAAATCTTTGATGATGGCCAGAACGCGGGCGGTGGCCAGGTCGAGACTTTCGTTGTTGGTACCGCGCAGGACGATGGACAGGCCCATGACGCCGCCGCGATAATGCGGGTAGCTGCCGATGTCGATATCAGGGTATTTATTTTGCAGTTCCGTTAAGTCGTCTGCGACTTTACTTTCCGGCAGGCCGCAAGTGACGGTGTTTGATAAAATTGGTTTTCCAGCCTTAATTTCATTTAAGACATGGTCCATCATCGCCTGCATGATGCGGGGAACACCCGCCATCACATAGACGTTTTCACAGATGAAACCCGGGGCAGCGGAAACCGGATTTGGAATGAGTTTTGCGCCCTGCGGGATCAATGCCATTTTGGCGCGTGGCGGCGTTAAGTTTTCGATGCCATAGTAAGTTTCCAAAACCTTGAACGCTTCATCATCACGGACCAGCGGCAGGTCGAACGCCTTGGCCACACATTCGGCGGTAATGTCATCATGGGTCGGACCAATGCCGCCGGTGGTGAAGACGTAATCGTATATTTTGCGCAGATCATTAATGGTGCTGATAATCAGATGTTCGACATCGGGGATAATCCGCACCTCGGCCAAAAGAATGCCGCGCTCGGTCAGGCGCTCTGCGATCCATGGTGTATTCGTATCCACTGTCCGGCCAGAGAGAATCTCATTCCCAAGGACGACAAGGGCGGCTTTAAAGGTGTCTGGGTTATCAAGCTGTGGCATAACGCGATATCATCTTGTAATTGTTACAAAAAGGAGGTTAACAGAAAGATTGTGCTCCGCAAGCGATTATAGCATATTGGCTTCTTATGTAAGGTTAAAGATTTAAGGGCTTATGAAACAAGATAAAAAATTCACGCATGATGGTATTGAGCTGCACGGTCCCGAAGGATTTGAAGGGATGCGCCGCGCCGGGAAACTGGCGGCTGAGGTGCTCGATTACATCACCCCCTTCGTCGTTCCCGGTGCCTTGACCGAAGAACTCGACCGCCTGTGCCATGAATTCATCGTGAAGCACAATGCCGTCCCTGCCCCGCTGGGGTACAAGGGCTATCCAAAGGCCACCTGTATTTCCATCAACGAAGTTGTCTGCCATGGCATTCCGGGTCAGGCGAAGAAGAAGCTGCTCGATGGTAACATCGCCAATATCGACGTCACCGTCATTTTAGATGGCTGGTACGGCGACACCAGCCGTACCTTCTGCGTGGGCGATGTGAAGGTCAAGGATCGCCGTTTGGTCGAAGTCACCTATGACGCGATGATGGCGGGTATTGAACAAGTCAAACCGGGTAACACATTAGAAGACGTTGCCCGCGCCATTCAAACACTGGCGGAAGCCGAGCGTTTTTCTGTGGTCCGCGATTTCTGCGGTCATGGTCTGGGCCGTGAATTCCACACCGCGCCATCCGTTTTGCACTATGTCGAGGAACACAGCCCGCAAATGGGCATCGTTTTGGAACCGGGCATGATTTTCACCATCGAACCGATGATCAATGCCGGGCGTTGGGAAACAAAAGTAAAAGACGATGGCTGGACAGCCGTGACCCGCGATTTGAAATGGTCGGCCCAGTTTGAACATTCACTGGGTGTCACCGAAACAGGGTATGAAATTTTCACCCTGTCGCCAAAGGGATGGACGAAGCCGCCCTATGTCTGAGCCAGCCACCAAGGACACCCCACACTATCACGGCCACCGCGACCGCTTGCGGGAACGGTTCGTGCAAGGTGGAGCGGATGCCTTGGCGGATTATGAACTTCTTGAACTTCTCCTTTTCATGGTTATTCCCCGCCGCGATGTGAAACCGCTGGCCAAGGATCTGATTAAGCGTTTTGACAATCTGGCCGGGGTGTTGAACGCCCCACTCCCCGCCCTCGCTGAATTTGAGGGGTTATCCGAAACATCGGCCATTGCCCTGATTGCGGTAGGCAGCGCAGGCCAGCGCATGTTGAAACAGGATATGCTCAATAAACCGGTTTTAAATTCCGGCGCGCGTTTGATGGATTATTGCCGCGCAACGCTGGCCCATGAACCCCGTGAACATTTCCGCCTTTTGTTCTTAAATAAAAAGAACGAATTGATTGCCGATGAAATTCAACAATCCGGCACCGTTGACCACACCCCCGCCTATCCGCGCGAAATTATGAAACGCGCCCTTGAACTGGGGGCCACAGCGATTATCCTGTGTCACAATCACCCAAGCGGTGATGCAAAACCCAGCAAGGATGATATCGTGATGACCGATGCGGTTGTTGCCGCCGGAAAGCCGCTGAATATTATGATCCACGACCACATCATCGTTTCAAAAAACGGTGCAACAAGTTTCCGCAATTTAGGACTGATTTAAAATGATCCCACGTTATACCCGCCCGGAAATGGCCAATCTGTGGTCACAGGACAACAAATTCCGCATCATGCTGGAAATTGAAACACTGGCCGCTGAAAAGATGGAAGAGATGGGCCAGATTCCAAAGGGCACCGCCATTGCCCTGCGTGAACGCGGTGCCTTCAATGTGGAGCGCATTGCCGAGATTGAAAAAGAAACCCGCCACGACGTCATCGCCTTCCTGACCAATGTCACCGAATATGTCGGGGATGAAGCGAAATTTATGCATCAGGGCATGACCTCATCCGATGTTCTGGATACGGCATTGGCCGTGCAGATGAACCAATCAGCCGATCTATTGATGAAGGATCTGGATGAACTTCTGGCGGCCCTGAAACGCCGTGCGGAAGAACATAAAGCCACCATCTGCATCGGACGCAGCCACGGCATTCACGCCGAACCAACAACATTTGGCATTAAACTGGCCGGGCATTACGCTGCCTTCGCCCGTGCAAAGGAACGCCTTAAGGCCGCACAAGAAGATGTTTCCACCTGCGCCATTTCCGGGGCTGTTGGCACCTTCGCCACTGTTGATCCATCGGTCGAAGAATATGTGGCGAAAAAACTGGGCCTGCGACCGGAACCATCCTCCACCCAGATCATTCCGCGTGACCGTCACGCCATGTTCTTTGCAACATTGGCGGTCATTGCCGCATCGGTTGAAAATTTGGCCACTGAAATTCGCCATTTGCAGCGCAGTGAAGTGCGCGAGGTTGAGGAGTTTTTCTCCGCCGGGCAAAAGGGTTCATCGGCCATGCCACATAAACGCAATCCGGTTCTGACCGAAAACCTGACCGGTCTGGCGCGGATTATTCGCGGTAACGTCACCCCGGCCCTTGAAAACGTCACGCTGTGGCATGAACGCGATATTTCACATTCCTCGGCAGAACGCATCTTTGCCCCTGATAGCTGCATGGCGCTCGATTTCGCGCTGATGCGTCTGGCCGGTGTGATTGATAAGCTGCAAATCTATCCAAAGACAATGCAGGCCAATGTTGAACGCCTGGGCGGTTTGGTATTCTCACAAAAAGTGCTGCTGGCCCTGACACAAAAAGGCATCAGCCGCGAGAACGCCTATGTCATCGTGCAACGCAATGCCATGGCGGTGTGGGATAATCTTGGGTCGCTGACCTTCAAGGATTCCCTGCTGAGTGATCCTGAAATTCAGGCGCATTTTACAGCCGCCGATCTCGACACCATTTTCGATTATGGCGATTACACCCGCCATGCCGATTATATTTTAAACCGCGTATTCCAACAGGCTGCTTAAACGATCATGAACGAAGACAACGCCCAAAACATTAGACCTGTTGCAAAAGTTGCGTGATTGCCTGCGGACGCAAAGTGGCCTGTTCTGCCTGCCTTAAAACCCTGATGTGATGTTGCAGATACCGGCGATGATG
>DIVF01000015.1 GCA_002423285.1 Micavibrio sp. UBA6139
TATCCGTCATCGCCTCATCCCGTTTATCCCGATGCGGGAATACATGCTGGCGATGGCCTGTAAATTTCTTCATACCTTCCAATATTTCAATGGCCTGCATTGGAAGAGGAACATCATGCTTCTTGCGCTTCTTCATACGTTCGGCAGGAATACGCCAAACAGCAGCATCGAAATCAATTTCATCCCAGCGAGCCCCCATAACCTCATTAGGGCGGCACAGCGTCAGCCACATGAGCCTAAATGCAGCAACAACCTGAAAGTTACGCTCATAACCCTCAAGATCGCGCAAGAACTCCCCAATTTCTTCTGTTGTAAGCGGTCTCTTATGTTGTGTTTTGTTCGCAGGTAGCGCCTTACGGACAGGATAAACCGGGTCGGCATCAACCATCAGATTAGCAATGCCAAATTCAAAGATTGCTGACATGGTGCGCTTAGCTTCATCTCTGACTGATGGGCCATTCTTCTCATCCGCCTTTTTCAGAACATCAAGAATTTGCACAGATGTGATCTGGCGTACAGGCATTTTACCAATGCTTGGGAAGACAACCCGCTCAAGCATATCTAACCGCCGTTTTCGGGTAATTTCTTCCCAATCCCGCAGAGCAATCCATTTCTGTGCCAGCGCATCAAAGGTATTGGTCGCTTCATTTTCACGCTTGATCCGGTCATGCTGGCGATTATGAGCAGGGTTGATCCCCTGCTTTACCAGCGCCCGCGCCTTGTCCCGTTCCCGGCGTGCCTCTGCTGAGGTAAAGCGCCTGTCATTGTGACGGGACAGCATCTCTTCTTCGGTTTCTTGCCCGGTGACATAAACATACTCGCCTATGGCAAACATGCTTTCCTTCCGCTCCCCCGCTTGGACCAGCTCAAAGCGATAGCGCCATGCCTTTGTGCCGTTGGGCTTTACCTCAAGATAAAGCCCCTTACCGTCAGGTAGCCTGTAGGGCTTGTCCTGCGACTTTGCACTTCTGCATTGGGTTTCTGTAAGCATTGAGGTCTCCTGCCATCTCTGTACCCGGTTTTAAAATCGGGTCTTTAGAATTATACCCGGTGATATACCCGGTTTTCTATGAGATGGCAGGATAGAGGACGATACCTTAAAAGACAAATATTCTTTTATAATCAGCTACTTTACAGCGTTATGAGACCCTGTGAAATTCCCTGAAATGATCGCAACGATTTAGACGTTAAACCGGAACAACATAATATCACCATCTTGAACGGTGTATTCCTTGCCCTCTTGGCGCATTTTTCCGGCGTCTTTGGCGGCTTGTTCGCCGCCCAGAGCGACGAAATCAGAGTATGCAATGACTTCGGCGCGGATGAAGCCGCGTTCAAAGTCGGTGTGGATGGCGCCGGCGGCTTCGGGGGCTTTGGCGGCTTTGCGGACGGTCCACGCGCGGGCTTCTTTGGGGCCGACGGTAAAGTATGTTTGCAGGCCGAGTAATTGATAGCCAGCACGGATGATTTTGTTCAGCCCCGGTTCTTCCAGACCCAGTGTGGAGAGGAATTCTTTTTTCTCTTCTTCCGAACCCAGCTGAGCGATTTCAGATTCGATCGAGGCTGTGATGATGACAGCCTCTGCGCCTTGGGCCTTGGCCATCGCTTCGGCTTTTTTGGTCCAGTCATTGCCGGTGGCGGCATCTTCTTCAGACACGTTCAAAACATACAGAACGGGTTTCGATGACATCAGGGCCAGCATACGGAATGCTTTTTTCTCGTCTTCATCAACGCTGACGGTGCGGGCTGGTTTACCGGCATCCAGTGCCACTTTAATTTTTTCCAGCAGGGCCAAAAGGGCTTTTGATTCTTTCTCGCCCGATTTTGCTTTCTTGGAAACGGTGTTGATCTGGCGTTCAACGGAATCCATATCTGCCAGCATCAATTCGGTTTCAACGACTTCGGCGTCACGCACCGGGTCAACGGACCCTTCAACGTGAATAATGTTCGGATCATCAAAGCAACGCAGCACATGGATCACCGCATCGGTTTCACGGATGTTGGCCAAGAACTGGTTACCAAGCCCCTCACCCCGGCTGGCACCCTTGACCAGACCCGCGATATCGACAAATTCCAATTGTGTTGGAACGATCTTTTGCGATTTTCCCAGCAGGGCAATTTTATCAAGGCGTTCATCCGGCAAGGCCACGCGACCGACGTTTGGTTCAATCGTGCAGAACGGGAAGTTCGCCGCCTGTGCCGCCGCCGTAGCGGTCAGCGCGTTAAATAATGTCGATTTCCCAACGTTGGGAAGACCAATAATGCCGCAGTTAAAACCCATGATGTGTTACTCCTTCACCAGATCCGCGATTGCGTATGCAACCTTGCTCATAAAATCACTGTCTTTGCCCGTAATCAAAAGCTCGGCTTGTCTGCCAATTTCTTCCAAGTACGGGTCCAGCCAAACGTGTTCGGCCTTTGAAAAATCGCCCAGCACATAGCTGTGGACGCGGTCCTTATCACCCGGATGGCCAATGCCAAGACGCACGCGGATATAATTGGGCGTTCCCAAATGTGCATCCATCGACCGCAAGCCATTATGCCCGGCATTCCCGCCCCCGGTTTTCACGCGGATTTTTGCCGGGGCCAGATCGAGTTCATCGTGAAACGCGATGATGTGATCAGGGTCGATCTTGTAAAACTTTGCCGCCGCGCCAACGGAGCGACCGGATTCATTCATAAAGGTTTCAGGTTTTAACAGCGCGACCTTTTGATCGCCAATGCGACCTTCGGCCAGTTGCCCCTGATACTTTGCCTTAAACGGGCCAATAGAAAAGCGGTCCGCGATTGCATCAATCGCCATGAACCCAACATTGTGCCGATTATCTTTGTATTTTGCGCCCGGGTTTCCCAGACCAACCAGAAGCCACATTGGCTGTGTCCCATCATCCGATGATTGCGAAACGGGCTTTAGAATAGAAAAAAGACGGGACACGAATCCAATCATGTCCCGTCCCTTTCAAAGGATTATTTCTTCTCTTCTTTTTTGACGCCTTCAGCAATCGGAGCAGCAGAAGCAGCGGCAGCAGCTGTCGCAACAGCAGCATCAGCAGCTTCATCAGCGGCAGCCGATTTCGGAGCCAGAATAGTAGCCAGAACGTATTCCGGATCATTATCAACTGGAACCGCGCTGGAACGCAGCTTGGATTTACCAAGGCGCAGCGAGTCACCGATTTCAGCCGTAGCCAAATCGACGTCGATTGATTCAGGAATATCCGTCGCGGAACACAGAACAGCCAGTTCGTGTGCAACAACGTTCAAAACACCACCAGCTTTCATGCCTGGGGAAATTTCGTGGTTCAAGAAGTGAACCGGAACGTCAACAACGATCTTGGTTTTTGGTGTTACGCGCAGGAAGTCTGCGTGTTCGATACGGTCGGTGACCGGGTGCAACTGAATGTCACGGGCGATGCACATCTGCTTCGCGCCATCAATGGTCAGATCGCAAAGGTGTGTGTACATGAAACCGCGTTGATATTCTTTGGCGATTTCTTTTTCCATCATGGAAATCAGAACAGGTTCCTTGCCGTCGCCATAAACGACTGCTGGGATTTTTTTGTCACGACGAAGAGCACGAGCGACCCCCTTACCGGCACGATCTCTTTTCTCCGCCGAAAGCGCATAATTTTTCGACATGGTAATTCTCTTTTCAGTTTAATGGTTAAGGCAGCCTCCAGGGGTGCTGCCGATGGGCTCTAAAAACCAGAAAATGCGTGGGATTGCAAGGTTCTTGAGCGGAAAAAGCAGCAAATTGCCCTGCGCGATCCGTCAATGCCGCCAAAATACAAAAAAGCACGCCACAGGGCGCGTTTTTTGACAGAATAAGGAATATATTCCTTAAACAATTAGAACAACTCAGAAATCGACCGTTCCTCGGAAATCCGGCGGATGGCTTCGCCCATCAGGGGGGCGACAGAGAGTTGCTGGATATTGCGGGCGGTTTTGACCGCGTCGGTCGCCGGGATGCTGTCGGTAATGATCATGCTTTCAAGGACAGACGCCCCAATGCGGGCCACCGCACCGCCGGATAAAACACCGTGAACGACATAGGCATGAACCGATTTTGCCCCCTGCTCCTTCAACGCTTGGGCGGCGTTGCAGATGGTTCCACCGGAATCGATGATGTCATCAACCATGATGCAGACTTTGCCATCAACATGACCGATGACGTTCATGACTTCGGACACACCGGCCTGTTCACGACGTTTATCGATGATCGCCAGTTCGGCGTTCAATGGTTTTGCCAAGGCACGGGCGCGAACCACGCCGCCAACATCCGGGGAGACAATGACCAGTTCCTGACCCGGGAATTTCTTTTGAATGTCAGGAATGAAAATGGGAGAGATATTCAAATTATCAACCGGAATATCAAAGAACCCTTGAATCTGGCCTGCATGCAGTTCCAACGCTAAAACGCGGTCTGCACCGGCCGATGTAATCAGGTTTGCAACCAGCTTGGCAGAGATTGGTGTACGGCCCCCGGTTTTGCGATCTTGGCGGGCATAACCAAAATACGGGATCACAGCCGTGATACGGCGGGCCGAGCCACGGCGCAGCGCGTCGATGGTGATCAGCAATTCCATCATGTTGTCGTTGGCGGGATATGATGTGGACTGCAAAACAAAAACGTCCTGACCACGGACGTTTTCTTGAATTTCAACAAAGACTTCCATATCGGAAAAACGGCGGATACTCGCCTGGGCCAGCGGCATGTTCAGATAGGCTGAAATGGCCTCAGCCAGTTGTTTGTTGGAATTTCCCGCAATCAGTTTCATCGGCGCATTCAACAAGGTCATGGCTTCCCGCTTATTAGCTCTACACTGTCAAAGATATGGATCGGTTGAAACTATAAAATTCCTATGGCTGGATGACAAGGGCTGAAATCTGGCGTCCATAATCACCCTCTTTCCGGTGGGTGGTCCGGCGATAGCTGAAATAGTCTTTTTCAGAACTATAGGTATCAACCCCGGTCATGGATACATAACGCACCCCCGCCCGGCCCAGCCGACTGGCGATATAACCCGGCAGGTCAAACATCAAATGCCCCTCCGCCCGGGCGGATTTGAAGAAATGTTCGCTTTGCGGGTCATCCTCAATGAACGGATTGATGAAATCATTGCTGACCTCATAAGAGGCCTGCGCGATGCACGGGCCGATACTGGCGCAAATGCGCTCCCGCACCACGCCATGTTCGATCATGGTTTCAATCGTGGATTCCAAAACCCCGCGCAACGCCCCACCCCACCCGGCATGGGCCGCACCGATAACGGGCGAACCATCGGCCTTTTCACCGTAGAACAGGATCGGCCCGCAATCCGCCGTCAAAATACCAAGCGCCAAACCCGGCACATCCGTCACCAGCGCATCGCCGTCCGGGCGAGCATCCTGGTTCCACGGCGCAGCAACGTAGTGACAAATATTGCTGTGAATTTGTTTTACGCTGATGAGTTTTTCAGGCTTTGTTTTTAAGGATAAAGCCACACGGGCGCGGTTTTCACGGACATTTTCCGGCGTGTCTGTTGTACCAAGCCCACAGTTCAAGGAACTATAAAGCCCCGTACTGACGCCACCCTGACGGCCAAAGAACCCATGTAAAATGGGGGCGCGCTCGGGAACGAAGCGGCTGTCTTTTAATATATGGACACTCATATCAGGTTACTCCTTATCAAACCCGGCCAAGGACAGCGCAGGATCCTGGGTGATGGCGATGACGCGGAACAAGGTTCCCATCTGGTCGGCAGCGGTAAGGCGGTGAAGTTCTGTTTCCTGATTAAGGCGCGCAGCCCGCAGGGCAATGCCCAATGACAGAAGAAAATCCCCCTGCCCCACAGGACCATGAACAACGGCCTGTTCACGGGCAACACGCGCCACAGATTCAAAATCAACGTGAGAGGTTAAATCAGCCTCCCCAGCGCCATCCAGCACATCAACATATTGGTGCGCCCGGACGGCTTGCAGCGTATCACCGGGGCCGTGATGGTCATGACCGTAATCAATCAGCAAAGCCAC
Organism: Micavibrio sp. UBA6139; assembly: GCA_002423285.1. Classification (GTDB taxonomy): domain Bacteria; phylum Pseudomonadota; class Alphaproteobacteria; order Micavibrionales; family Micavibrionaceae; genus Micavibrio. The sequence continues at coordinate 6,010 of DIVF01000015.1, forward strand.
GCCTGTGGATTCAGCAATGCTCTTTGAAAGCTGGCGCGCAAATTCATCCCGCACCGGGGCAACTTCATAAATAGAGCCTTCCGGCTGCGGCGGAAATTGTACGCTGGCCGGAATTAAGCCAAAGGATAGCTTATCACCCTGCAATCCCACCACCCGTTCATGCCATGCGCCGTTTTGATATTGGTACTGCGACATCGGCAATGCATCCAATAATTCATTGGCGACAAACAGCATGGGAATATTTGGGGGCAGCGCATCAAAGCTGGTATGCCATTCCACCTTATAGGCGTTCAGCGTTTCCGCCTGACGTGCCGATAAAACAGGGCTGGTTTCAATCAAATGGATTTGAGCGGCAGCATGAAAACCGGGAACATTTTTCGTGGCACGCAGAATATCAGCCATCAGCGTCCCGCGCCCCGGGCCGCCCTCCACCAGTAAAACGGGTGATGGAGAGCCAATCTTCATCCATGTATCGGCCAGAAACGCGCCGATCATTTCACCGAACATCTGGGATATTTCGGGGGCGGTTGTGAAGTCACCCTTAACCCCGAACGGATCACGCGTGGCGTAATAATGCCCGATGGCGAGCATCATAAACGTCCCGATATCAACCGGGCCGTCCGTTATGATGATGTCTTTAAGCCGGGTTTCGAACGGGTCCATTTTTATATGCGATCGCAATAGTGATCAAACCGCCCAAAATCATCGGCAGGCACAAAATCTGGCCCATGGTGAAGATGCCAAACAAATAGCCCAGCTGAACATCCGGTTCGCGGAAAAATTCCACCGTGATACGTGATACGGCATAGCCAATCAGGAACACACCGGAAATAATCCCCGGACGCGCCAGAATGGATTTTACATTCGCCAAGGCAAACAAGATCAGGAACAAAACCAACCCTTCCAGCCCCGCTTCATAAAGCTGGCTGGGGTGGCGTGCCAATTCGCCGCCATGCGGAAAGATCACGCCCCACGGCGCTTCGGTCACGCGCCCGTATAATTCGCCGTTGACGAAATTGGCAATGCGGCCCGTAAACAAACCAATCGGCACCGCGCAACAAACCCAGTCCGTCAGGCGCAATGTCGGAATGTTTTTCCGCCATGCATAAATGAACATGGCAATAATCATCCCCAGTGCCCCGCCGTGGAACGACATACCGCCATGCCACAGCATAAAGATTTCAAGCGGGTTATGCAGGTACATCGCCGTTTGATAAAACAGCACATAACCAACACGCCCGCCGAGAATGACACCCAGAATGCCCCAGGCCAGAAAATCATCGAGATCCAGCTTATTCGGGCGCTGTTCCTTATTCCGCCCGGCCAGATAGACGACATAAAGCCACCCCAGCAAGAATGCGGACAAATACGCCAGCGCGTACCAACGAATGGCCACCGGCCCGATGGCAATTGCAACCGGATCAATATTTGGGAAGGGAATACTCATTTATACGGATCCTGTGTGCCCATGTAGTGTTGAATGTAATCGCAAACACCATCTTCCAATTCCGTCATTTCCGCGTTGTAACCGGCGGCACGGAGTGTGTCGATATTGGCTTCGGTGAAATACTGGTATTTTTCCTTTAACTGGTCGGGCATATCGACGTAAGTGATCTTTGGTTCCTTGCCGATGGCGCGGAAGGCGGCTTCCGCCAGATCCTTGAAGCTGCGCCCCTTACCCGAACCGACATTGAACAGGCCCGACACATGTGGATTATCGTACAACCACAACATGACTGACACGCAATCACCGACATAAACGAAATCACGAATCTGTCCGCCGTCTTCATATCCGGCATTGTCTGATTTAAACAAACGCGCCGCCGCCCCGGCAATGATTTGCGGGTACAGCTTGCACAGGACGCTCATCTGGTCGCCCTTATGATATTCATTTGGGCCATAGACGTTGAAGAATTTCAAACCCGCCCATTGGCGCGGTTTCTTTTCTACTCCTTCCCGCACGATGCGGGAAATGCGGCGGTCACATAAGTGCTTTGACCAGCCATAGGGGTTTAACGGTTTTAATTTTTTTAAGTGCTCCAGGGAATCATCATCATTGAACCCTTCATCACCATTGCCGTAAGTCGCAGCAGAGGACGCATAGATAAAGCGCACATCATTTTCCGCGCACCATTGCCACAAAAGATTGGTCAGGGTGATGTTGCTGTCGATAATCAGATCGACATCGGTTTCGGTGGTCGATGAAATCGCGCCCATGTGAAAAATCGCTTCGACTTTGTCGGCGTGTTCTTCCAGATAATCAAACAGGTGTTCCGGCGGCACGATGTCGCGCAATTCGCGCTTGGCTATGTTGCGCCATTTATCGTCGTTGCCCAGCCAGTCACAGACGACCAGATCGGTCAGACCCTTTTGCTCAAGCCCTGCGACAAGGTTGGAACCAATAAAACCTGCGCCACCAGTTATGATAATCATGCTGCTATCCCTATTTTCCAGACTCACAAGCCATAGCACTGACTCCTTGATTCCCCAAGCCGATTCCCGGTATTGGGGCGCAGAAATGCTCGCCAGCGGGGATATTAATAAATCTTTCGTCCTCGCCATCTTGCACGGGCCGGGGACTCCTGATACTCAATTCTCATACAAAAAAACAGGACCCCATAATTATGAAGATTCCCGGAGCAGATCCGAAGATGCTTGATGATCTGGCACGCGTTGCAGGCGGTGCCGTGAACATCGTCAGTGGCCTTCAAGAACAGATCATGAATGACGTCCGCGCGCGGATGGAAGAAATGGCAACCAAGCTGGACCTGGTCCCGCGTGATGAGCTGGAACAAGCCAAGGGCATGATCACAAAGCTGCGCACGCAAGTGCAGGCCTTGGAAGTGCGCGTTGGTCTTTTGGAAGGCGGTCATAAAAAACCTCCAGCCAAGAAAAATGTTCGCGCCGTCGTAGGCTCCGTTTCCGGCAAGGCAAAGGCGAAACCAGCCGTTCGCAAGAAAAACAAATCCAAACCGAATAAATAGCCCAACCTAATAAATAGGATACCCGATGAACGATCAGGAAATGATGTTCGAAGAAATCAGCAACCCGCTGGACAGTGTTGAGGACATCCTCGCCGGTCAGCAATGGGCATTCAGCCGCATGAACCCGGATGAGCTGATGGTGGATGTATCTGGTAAGCTGGGCACATACCGCATGGTTTTCCTGTGGCAGGAAGAATACTGCGCCATGCAGTTTACCTGCCATTACGACCTAGTCGCCAGCGATGATTCCCGCGACCTGATTGCGCTGGCCTTGGCCCGCACCAATTCGTCTCTGTGGCTCGGTCACTTTGATCTGCCTTCAGACACCAATGTTCCATGCTTCCGTCACACCAGCCTGTTCCGTGGCCAGACTCAAAGCTCCGGCGCAGATCATTTGCAGGATTTGATGGATATCGCCTTGGCGGAATGCGAACGCTTCTACCCGATGTTCCAATTGCTGACCAATGAAGAAGGTCTGGGCATGGATTCAGGTATGTTGAACCTCGCCATTCTGGATACAGCCGGCGAGGCATAATGAATACCCCATCCCCCATCGATCCCCTGTCCATTGCGCTGATTGGTTGCGGCAAAATGGGTGGCGCGATGTTGCATGGCTGGTTGGCGGCGGGAATGACCCATGCGGCCTATGTTTTAGAACCCGGCCACTTGCCGCCTGAACTGGCGCATAACCCGGTTGTAAAGCACCTGCACAACGCCGACGCCCTGCCGATTACCGATGTTTTGGTATTGGCCGTTAAACCGCAATCCATTGCCGAAGTATGCGCTTCGTTAAAGCTCGATCCATCAACGCTGGTCCTTTCCATCGCCGCCGGACAAAAACTTGCCAATTTTGAAAAACATTTCGGCGACACTCACCCGATCATCCGCGCCATGCCCAACACCCCGGCCTCGATTGCCAAGGGCATGACTGTTCTGGTCGCCAATAAAAACGTCACCAAAGATCATCATGAAATGGCAACCCAGCTTCTCTCCGCCACCGGCCATGTTGAATGGGTGAAGGATGAAGACCTGATGGATGCCGTCACTGCACTGTCAGGCAGCGGCCCGGCTTATGTCTTCCACCTGATCGAAGTTATGACCCAAGCCGGAATCGAATGCGGCCTTGATGCCGATTTCGCAAAATCCCTCGCCCGCCAAACCGTCATCGGCTCCGCCGCCTTGGCCGAAGCCGAACACGAAACCCCAGCCGAACATTTACGAAAAAACGTCACCAGCCCCGGCGGCACAACAGAAGCCGCGTTGAACATTTTGATGAACGGCGAAATGCAGGACATCTTCACCCGGGCTTTGATGGCTGCAACAGCAAGATCAAAAGAACTCTCGAAGTAAAAAAGAGAAAAGGGTCGAAGGGGGCAATGCCCCCTTCAAACTACCCCCTTAGCCTAATTACATGCAGCAAGCGTGAATTACTCTACATGTCTTGTTTGTAGAAAGCTTTCCAACCAAGAATTGGCCTGTAATTCTCATCAAAGGCTTTAATAAAACGCAGGGATGTCTGCATGTAAAATTTACGCAGCTCTCCATTAATTTCAAACAACACCTTTAAATCAGCCGGAGAAAGAATCCCTTGCTCCATAGCCAACAAAGAAACTCTATGCGTTTCTTCTTCATACCCATCAAGCAAAGGAAGTAATTCTCGGGCATTAGAGCTCTCGAAGTATGCCTTCAGAGCGGGAATAGCATGACGATTTTGAAAAACTAACTTCCTTTGCTCATTTATCTGAGCTTTCTTAATCCATCCAAACATCAAAGCCCCTACTTCTTTCCTGCCGGACGGCCACGTGTGCCGAGGCCAATGTCTTTGGCGAGGCGGCTGCGCTGGTTGGCGTAGCTTGGGGCAACCATTGGGTAGTCGGCGGGCAGACCCCAGCGGTCGCGGTATTCTTCGGGCGACATGTCGTAGGCGGTCTTGAGGTGACGTTTCAGCATTTTCAGCTTTTTGCCGTCTTCCAGACAGATGATGTATTCCGGGGTGACGGAGCGTTTGATTGGCACTGCGGGTTGTGGGCGTTCGGATGATACGCCGCTGCTTTCGCCGTTGACGTTGACAAGGGTGCGATAGATTTTTGTAATCAAGGCCGGGATTTCATCGGCGGGCATCTGGTTATTGGACAGATGGGCGGAAACAATATCCGTGGTCAGGGACAGAATTTCATGATTTGGGGACTGATCTGTGGCCATCGGATTATTTGCCTTCCTGAATGAGTATTACAGCATTATTCAGTTTTATTCTGAAATCCTTAAAAAACAAGAAAAATGGGAAGATTAAGGTCATTTTCCTGATTTCTTTACTGTCACCCCCGCCTTGTGCGGGGGGCTGGGCTTTTTTGGGGCGCGGACGGCCGCGCACATTCTGGATCCCCGCGGTTAATGTCTGCTGCGTAGACCGCGGGGATGACAATGGGAGGTTATTATTCAGCAATGGTCCGTTGCGGGCGATTTGAAATGCTGACATCGGCGCCGCGCAGGTAAACCGGGTCGGCTGGTTTTGCGGTCCCTGCTGCGTGCTGGGCAAACCCCAACTTTGCCATGACCAGCGGGTCTGGCATGTCATAACCATTGGCGATTCCCCATCCAGCCGGCCAGACAATATTGTCGGATTCGAGTGTCGAACGAAGACGTTCTACCCCATCACCACACAGGGTCAGAGTTTGATCGGCGAATTCGACCAGAAGAGTCTCAATGGAGGCCACCCCGGCCCCAGCCCTTGGTTTGCCTGTGCTGTCATAGGGCTGGAAATACAAATCGGTACGTTTCGTTTCAAGCAGAATGAGAAGATCACCCCGCTTGTCGCTGTTATTATTGAAGAATTGTTCAGCCAGAATTTCAGTGGTTGTGACCCCGACAACCGGAATATCGAGCGCCAGACCAAAACTACGCGCGGCGGACAGGCCAATCCGCAAACCCGTAAACGCCCCCGGCCCGACTGTGGTGACGATCAAGGCCAAATCCTGAAACGTGACCCCCGCCAGTTTTATGGCATCATCAATCATCGGGACCAGTAATTCAGACTGGCCACGCATCATCAGACGCGTATCGGTGATGACCGCATCTGTTTCCGTATCAAGGACACAGACCGAACACCCCGCCATCGCGGTATCAAAGGCCAGAACATAGGGCATTAGAGAATCTCGCACGCCTCTTCAAAGCTAAGACGTGGGCTACGCCCGAAAATACCTGACGGATCGCCGTGGCCAATCGCGCAAATGAAGTTCGCCTTCACATCCCCATCAGGGAAGAATTCTGCGTTCACGCCATCTGCATTGAACCCGCCCATCGGACCACAATCGAGCCCCAGCGAGCGTGCTGCCATCATCAAGTATGCACCTTGCAGGCTGCTGTTGCGGAAGGCGGCCTCTTGAATCTTCGCATCATTCCCCGCAAACCATGACCGCGCATCGGTATGCGGAAACAGTTTTGGCAACTGGTCATAGAATTTCAGATCGTAACCGATAATGACGGTCACCGGAGCGGTCATAACCTTATTGACGTTGCCCTGATCCAGATGCGGTTTTAACCGCGCCTTGGCTTCGGGGGATTTTACAAAGACAAAACGTGCGGGGCAGCTATTGGCTGCCGTTGGCCCAAACTTCATTAAATCATAAACTGCACGGATCAGGACATCAGCGACATCGTGGCCTTGCCAGGTGTTATGGCTTCTGGCGTCGCGGAACAGAACGTCAAGGCTGCGGTCATCAAGGATTTTGCTGTTGGTCACGGTCATCTCCTGTCCTTTTCCGGCCCTGCCGGAGGTTATGCCCCTGAACAATGGTGCGGGTGGGTTAAAATATCAACTCCCGATCCAGACATTCCGGTAAATATGCTTATTTTTCTGGTTTTTGAGGCCGGGTGGACTATAGTACCTCCATGCACAAACCGTTGATCTCTAACGCGAAACGCCTGTTGGCCAGTTTGAGTCCTGCCCTATTCTGTCTGGGTCTGGCGTTAGCTGTGCATGCGCAAGCCGCAACAAAGAAGAACGCGACAGAACCAATCGCACCGCAGAATGCACCCGGCGCAACAACGCTCTCAATGGCAGCCTATGACCGGACTGCAGCCGTGATTTTTGCATATCAACGTGTGGGAGAATCCCTCTACCCCGCCAACAGCATTTCAAAAGAACAATTTGCCGATCATATTCAAGAACTACTGGAAGGGGGCTATAACGTCATGCCCCTGCCGTCCATCATCGCCGCCCTGAAGGCAAACAGCCCGCTGCCCGAACGCACCGTCGCCATCACATTCAACGGCGGATATGAATCGGCGCTCGATAACGCCATTCCGATTTTGCTGAATAATAATCTACCCTTCACGGTCTTTTTCTCCCCCGACCAACCGGACTCAAAAAACCCGGAATATATGGGATGGGACGATATCAAGCGTTTAAAAAAATATAGCCAGGTGACCCTTGGCCTCCACCCGGCCAGCTATGTCCGCCTGACGGACAGCCCGGCAGATGATATTCGCCGTCAGGTCAATAACGCACTGACCCGGTATCGTCATGTTTTGAAAACAGAACCGAAATTTTTTGCCTATCCGTTTGGCGAGTACACTAAAGAATTCCGCAGCATTGTTGCGAAGTCTGGTTTCGAAGCCGCCTTTGGTCAGCAATCCGGCGTTGCTTATACCGGGTCCGATATCTTCGTCATGCCGCGTTTTGCGATGACAGAAAGTTATGGCGATGATGCGCGGTTCCGCATGGCCGCCATGGCATTGCCATTACCGGTGACGGACATCACACCGGATGACCCCTACATCACGACCAACAACCCGCCGACCATTGGCTTTACGCTGGAACCGGCTTTAGCAGCAAAAATATCGCAATTATCGTGTTTCCTATCCGGCCATGGGAAACCCGATATGCAGGTCGTTGGGAAAAACCGCGTGGAATTGCGCGTTGAAACCGCATTCCAGAAAGAACGCATCCGTGTGAATTGCACCATGCCCGGCCCCGACCCGAAACCGGGTGAAGAGCCACGCTGGCGCTGGTTTGGTATGTTGTTGAGTGTTGATCTGCCCGGTGAGATCCAAGAAGATTACGCGACCGGCGATTACGATGAACATACCGCACCGCCCGTTCCGCTTCCAAATTAAAAAATCCTATAGCGGATCAGACGGACGGACTTCAACCACTTCTGGCACGAAATGGCGCAGCATATTTTCAATGCCGCTTTTCAAGGTTGCCGTTGAACTTGGGCAACCGGAGCACGCGCCGCGCATGTGCAAATAAACAACGCCATCTTCAAACCGGTCAAATTCGATATCGCCGCCATCCTGCTGCACCGCTGGACGGACGCGGGTTTCAAGAAGCTCACAAATCTGCGCCACGATTTCATTGTCCATGTCCGGGGCCGATGCATTGGCTGGCGCGGCATTGTCATTCATGACCGGTTGGTTGGTGCTGAAATGCTCCATGATCGCGGCCAGAATTTGCGTTTTTAAAATCGCCCAGTCTTTCTCAACGGCCTTGGTCACCGAAATGAAATCACCGCCCAGAAAGACCGTTTTTACGCCGTTCAGTTTGAACAGACGCTGCGCCAAGGGTGATGGGCCAGAATCCTCAGCCGAGCGGAATTCAACCGTGCCGGATTTCAGGACGACTTCCCCCGGAATGAATTTCAGGGTTTCTGGATTTGGTGTTTTTTCGGTTTGTATAAACATGATGGACTAACTTATAGCGTCAATTTTCTGTTGATCAAGGTGTCCGGGGACAACAATCACCGGAACCCGCAAGCGACCCAACCCTTTTCCGGTAAAATAGCTGACCAAGGCCCCCGGCCCGGCACTCCCCGTCCCTCCGCCCAGAACAAGGGCTTTGATGGAGGGGTCTTCGTTAATCAGGTCAATCAGGACGTCATTATGAATGCCTTCCTGAATATAAAGACCCGGCACCTGCCCATTCAGTTCATTCACGCGCCGCGCAATGGACCAGACGAATTTTTCGGCCTGTTCGCGCAGCTCTTTCCGCATAATCGCTTCAACATTGGTCCAGTGCTGAAAATCATCAATTGCCATGACGTACAATATACTGACATGGCCGCGATGGCCCTGCGCAAGGCGCGCCGCATAGCGCAGCGACATTTCAAATTCATGGCTGTCCTCGGCCACAACAAGGAATGTGCCACCATCACCACGGCGGCCCTGTTTATCGGAGCCCAGTTCAATAATTTCGGCGTCTTTAATATTTTCATCCATTGTCTAATCTCGCCTTAATAAACTATGTGCGCCCCAGCCAAAAAACAGGGCCATAAGGATGGCAATGACGGCATAGGCCAATGATTGATTATGTGCAAATAGGAAAATTTCCGCGCTAAACCCGTTCTGGGCCACTTTTAATTCCGCCGAACGCGTATCGGTAACAACGCCATCACGCAGGATAAAGGTATCAACCCGGTAAATCCCCGCCGGGACGTTGGCGGGAAGCTTAAATTCGACCTTGAAAAAATCATTATCCACGAAATTGACGGGGCCCGGCTCCATCGGGAACAAGCCCTTCATCTGCTGGGTGCGGATCAGGGCCTCGCGGAACGTATCAATTTTTTCGGCATCATTGCCGTCATCGGTTTCGAACACCAGGGCATCAAGGCCAATATTATAACGGCGCAGGACCGATAGCGGCGCAACGGATTCCGCAGGACGGCTGAGTGCCAACGCATAAAAGCCCGGAACATCGTTAAACCGTAGGGACTGGCTGTTCATCCACACACCCAGAACCCGCGATTTGCGGCGCACCACGATGGATTGTTCGGGGCCGCGAATAATCATCGCGATATCACCTTCGCCCCGGCGTGTGCCGTAAACAACAATCTTCGCGCCGTTAAACCCGGTTGTAATATCAATGCTGCGTTCGGACAGATCAATGTTTAGATTGGCAGATGGTTGTGCCATCGCCACAGGCGCAAACAACGCGAACAAGACCAGACATAAAATGATCCGCATCACCATCACCGCACCGCCGCCGAATAAAGCTCGTGTGGACGGATCAGTAATTCACTGGCCAATTCAAAACTGACCAGCAGGAGCATTGCCGCCAGAATAATCCGCGCATAGACACCCTTAATCCGTTTTCCTGCACGAATGCCCATCTGCGCACCGACCACCCCGCCGATAATCAGCAGGAAAGCCAGCACCAGATCAACAGAATGGTTGGCCACGGCATGCATCATCGTGGAAACGATGGTGGTAATCATGATCTGGAACAACGATGTGCCAACGACCAGCAAAGTCGGCATGCCCAGAATATAAATCATCGCCGGAACCAGCAGGAACCCGCCGCCGATCCCCAGAATGGAAACCAGAAGACCACCAATAAACCCGATCCCCGCCGGGACCAGTGCGCTGATGTAAAGACGCGAGCGGGGAAAGCGCATTTTATAAGGCAGCTTTTGAAAGAATGGATGGTGTTGCAGACTCGGCGTAGAGCTTTCCGGATCTTTCTTGAGCAGTAATGATGAAACGCTTTCCGTCAGCATCATTAAACCCATCGTGGTCAGAAGAAGGATGTAGAGCAGCGGAATCACCACATCAATCTGACCCAGATGTTGCAGCAAACGGAACACTAAGACGCCAAGCACCGATCCGATCAACGACCCGGCCAGCATCATACCGCCCATTTTAAAATCAACATTGCCGCGTTTAGTATGGCTGAATAAACCAGACAGGCTGGCGGCGACCAGCTGGTTCGCCTGCGTCCCCACCGCAATCGCCGGAGGGATACCCATGAAAATTAAAAACGGTGTCATCAAAAACCCACCGCCCACACCGAACACGCCGGATAAAAATCCGACAAATGTCCCCAGCAACAGAATAGATTCCGCCGGGACCGACATTTCAGCAATGGGAAGGTAAACCTGCATAATGACCCATAAAATAAAGCCAGCGGCGCAATAACCACTGGCTTTATTAAAACATGAATTCGTTAATATTAGTAGCGCATTACGGCTTCTTTGCCGGGCCATTTGAACTGCATGCGCGGATCAGCGAAGAAGTTACGGTAATCACCGCTCCACAATTCATCATGCGTCTTTTTGAAATCAACGGAACCAATAATGCTGAGGAACAGCGGTTGCCATTTTTCAAATGCCGCTGCGCGTGCGGAACAATCAACGATATAGGATTTATCAAAGTACAAAGAGGCAGAGATAATACCACGGCGTTTTGCCTGTGGGCTGAACATCGCCCCTTCATAACCGGCAACGGCAAAGCTGCCGTAACCACGGCCCAAACCGCCGTCATTATTGCCGTAAATTTCAAAGTTGTCGTATTCGTTCAAATATTCATCCCAGAATTCACGGTTATACGAAATGGTCTGAACAGCGCGGCCCAAATGCGGCGGGTACACAAGGAAGCGTTTGTCATCGCGCACACGCACGCGGCACACTGCATCATCGCCTTCGGAGGATGGTGCGGTGATGGTAAAAACCTCATCCGGCTGGCGCTGGTTTACCATTGCCCATGTATCGGGGTATGACAGGGAAATACCCGATTTCGGGTCCTGCCAGACAAAATAATCGGCCCGCGCTTGCGCCGCAAACGCACCAACCACAACAATCATTACGAAAACCGCTTGGAATAAGCGCATCAATCTATCCCCGGACATTATGAGAATCCAACTTCTCGTCATTTTGCAACCATCACAGACAAAAGGCAAACGCCTTATTTACCTGGCCAAAAGCCCATGATCTCCATGGCTTCTTTCAAGATTGGCTTGGCGATGGCATCGGCCTTTTCTGCACCCCGGGCCAAAATCCGGTCAATCTCATCCGGATTGGCCAAAAGCGAGGTCATCCGTGATGTCATCGGCGTCAGGGTTTCCACGGCCAGTTCGGCCAAAGCGGGTTTAAAGACAGAGAACGTGGACCCGCCAAATTCGGCCAGAACATCGGCCTTGGAACACCGCTTCAGCGCGGCATAGATGGTAACAAGGTTATCGGCCCCTGCCCGGTCCTTCAAACCAGCAACTTCGCTTGGCAAGGGTTCGGGGTCGGTTTGCGCTTTGCGAATTTTCAGGGCAATCGCATCGGCATCATCGGTCAGGTTGATGCGGGAATAATCAGATTCTTCTGACTTGCTCATTTTCTTCGTGCCATCACGCAGCGACATGATGCGGGTGGCTTCGCCCAGAATTTGTGGTTCTGGTTGCGGGAAGAAGGTCGTGTTGTAACGGGTGTTAAAGGTCGAAGCGATTTCGCGCGCCAGTTCCAAATGTTGCTTCTGGTCTTCGCCAACCGGAACATGGGTTGCCTTATACGCCAGAATATCAGCCGCCATTAAAACAGGATAGGCATAGAGGCCAAGCCCGGCGCGTTCCGCGTTCTTGCCTGCCTTATCCTTGAACTGGGTCATGCGGTCCAGCTTACCCATTTGCGTCATCGTGGCCAGCAACCACATCAACTGCGAATGCGCAGGCACAGCAGATTGCGGAAAAATAATGCATTTATCGGCATCGATCCCGGCGGCAATATAGGCGGCGGCAATTTCGCGTGTGGACTGGGCCAGCTTATCGGCTTCCTGCGGCACGGTGATCGCGTGCAAATCCACAACGCAGAAAATGCATTCGTAATCTTGCTGTTGCAGGTCAACCCAGTTGCGCAGCGCCCCCAGATAATTCCCAAGGTGCAATCTGTTGGTCGGCTGCATGCCGGAAAAAATACGCTTCATTGCCATTTTTTTATTGTCCTTCTGCTTCCAGTGCCTGAAGGTCCTTTGGCATGACCTTTGGCTTCTTTACAAAATATTGCTTGATGTCTTGGACGCGCAAAACACCCGTAATCTGCGCCGAGACAAAATAGATCAATCCACCGCCGCCAACCAGCAAGCCGAGCGCCATCAGTTTTTTCAAACTGCTTTCATCGGTGAACCAGCCAGCCAAGAAATGCGCGACCACCAAAAGATATGCGCCCATCAGCCCTGCGCACAGCGCAACCTTTAACACGGCTGTTTTCAAACGCGCGTCAAACTGTGTCGTTTCATTGCCGCGCAAACCGCGCCATAGCAGGATGGATTGAACAATCCCGGACAACCCCGTGGCCAAGGCAATTCCCGCCACATCAATAAACCGGGTCATAATCAGGGCGACAACAATATTGAACGCCGACATCATCACGGCAATTTTTACCGGGGTCATGGTGTCCTGACGCGACCAATAAGCCGTGGACAGAATTTTTACCGCGACAAAGGCTGGCAAACCAATCGACAAACATGCAAGGGCCGGAGCGGTTCGCAGCGTATCGGCATGGCTGAATTCGCCGCGTTCAAACAAAACGCTGATCAGTTCCTTCGGCACCAGCACAAGCGCCACAGCCGCAGGGATAGTCAAAATCAGGCAGTATTCCAGTGCGCGGTTAAAAAGATCTTTCGCTTCTGTCTGCTGGTTCGATGTCAAGGCACGGGTCAGCATTGGCAAGAGCGCCGTTCCCACCGCAATCCCCACAACGCCCAGCGGCAATTGGAACAAACGGTCTGCATAATACAGCGCCGAAATCGCACCCGTGGTCAGGAAGGATGCAATAATCACATCAATAAACAGATTGATATGCATGATCCCCGCGCCAAACGCGCCCGGTGCCATCAATTTGAACAGCTTTTTAATCTCTGGCGTGATACGCGGACGCAACGCCGGTAAAGTGATTTTGAAACGGCGCAGGAAGAACCACAGCCAGACCAGCTGCACAATCCCCGCAATGCTAATCCCCCAAGCCAGCGCATGACCGGGCGTTTTGAACGCAACAGCACACAGGAGCGCACCAATCTGACACAAATTGAAAAAGATCGGCGCGGCGGCAAACGGGGCGAACTTCTCATGTGCATTCAACATCCCGCCCATCAACGCGCAGAGCGACATCAACATCAGGTATGGGAAGGTAATGCGGGTCATTTCAACGGCGGCATTGAATTGGTCCGTCCCTGCCTCAAAACCCGGCGCAATGCCGTAAATCACCCACGGCATTGCCGCGATGACCGCAATCGAAAACAGGCTGAGGACCAGCAACATGATTGAGAAGGCCTGACCCGCGAAGGCCCCAGCGGCTTTTTCTCCGTCACGCTCCAGCGTCTGGGAATAGATTGGCACGAAGGAAACGCTAAATGCCCCTTCCGCCGTAATATGACGGAAGAAATTCGGGATCTTTAAAGCGACGAAGAACGCATCGGCCAGTGGCCCTGCCCCCAGAATGGCCGCTGTCATGACATCGCGGACAAACCCGACAATCCGTGACAGGCCGGTCATACCGGCCACAGTTACCATCGCTTTGAGAAGTTTCATGAAATTGGCCCGATTCCCGGCAAAAATTTGACTGCACCCAAAAAACATTCTTGCATGATTTTGGCAATACCCTGTATAACAGCACTGTAATTATGACAAAGGTGCTCCATGGAACTTAGCGATGCGATCCGCCTGACCCAGCTTTTCCGCCGACAGGCCGAAACCGATACGATGCGCGCCCAGACAATGTGCGTCTCCATGACCGGGCTTGGCAACCGTGATACAGGGGTCACCTTTAACGTCCATACCCCGGCCAAAGCCGCAGAATACATACGTTTTTTGGCAAATGGTAACCATCCCCTGTTCCAACGGGTCGTTCACCATTTCTCCAGTGCGTCTCAACCGGACCCAATTGTGCTGAAAGCCTTTGGCTATACCCGCCCGGACCCAGCGTCAGATGAGGAAATTGCCACCATGTCCTTCCGGATGCGGTTTTTGGACCTGCATGAGCCTTCACAGCTATCCTTTAACCTTGATCCGTCCTTTACCTCTGACTGGGCAACGGCGCGCAACCATGTGACGGGGCCGACCTTGGCCGATACGCTGCTCGTTTTGGACCGTTCCGCGAGCTGGAAAGACATGTCCTTCACCACCCTGCAAGGCCGCAGCCCGGCCCATGCCAAATTGTCTTTGGTTCCAAAGGGCTAACCCATTGCAAACCATTCGCAAAAACAATCTTGCACGGCTTTGTCCTCCGGCTGTATAACCGCGTCATACAATAGGCCTGTTGCAAAAGTCCGG
>DIVF01000062.1 GCA_002423285.1 Micavibrio sp. UBA6139
GACTTTTGCAACAGGTCTATTGACGGCTTCACCGTTGTTGGCATCACCGCCCGCACCACCAACAAGGACGGCAAGGCCACCGACGATATCAATGCGCTGTGGCAACGATTCTTTGAAGACAATATTGGTGAAGCGATTCCGGGCCGCATCGGCGAAGCAATCTATGCCGTTTATCACGATTACGAGGGCGACCACGAAGCCCCCTATTCCCTGACCATTGGTTGCATGGTGAAAGAACTGGATGGGGCTTTACCGCAAGGGCTGGATGCTGCCTTTGTTGAACGTGGTGATTACATGATCTTCGCCGCACGCGGTGAACAGCCAAAGGCACTGGTTGAAACATGGCAATCAATCTGGAAATCCGACATTAAACGCGACTTCCGCACCGATGTGGAAGTTTACGGCGCACGGTTCTTTGAAGAAGGCCTGCATGAAATTCTAGTCTGTATCGGCGTTAAGGCCTGATTTCGCCTGTATTCCTAAGACCTTGATGTCCTCCTGCGATTGCAAACCATTTTCAACGCACTGAAACCATTGGGAAATTTCTGAGTGAAACTTGATTAGCGGTTGAACCGCCCTAGGTAATCTTGCATCATTCCCCTGCGTTAACCCCGCCAGTATTCTTCCAGCATTCTGGCGCGAACAGAATTTACAATGAAAGAAAGGCCCTGCTATGAAAGGCGATCCAAAAGTCCTGCAACAGCTCAATATTTCCCTGCGTGGTGAGCTGACAGCAATCAATCAATATTTCCTGCATTCACGGATGCTGGAAGACTGGGGCATGACCAAACTGGCACGCCACGAATATAAAGAGTCGCTGGAAGAAATGGGCCATGCTGACCGTTTGATCAAGCGCATCTTGCTGCTAGAAGGCCTGCCAAATCTGCAGGATCTTGAAAAGCTGCATATCGGTGAAAACGTGAAAGAAGTTCTGGAAGGCGACCGCGTTCTGGAACTGGACGGCATCAAAAACTACCGTGAAGGCATTGCCATCGCCGAAGCCGCCAAGGATTACGTCACACGCGATCTGATGATCTCGATTCTGACCGATGAAGAAAACCACCTTGACCACCTCGACACCATGCTGAGCATGATCGAGCTGCAGGGCCTGCAAAACTTCATCCAGCTGCAATCCGATTCTGCGGATGCAATGGAAGGCTAAGCCCTTACTTCCAATAAGAGAATTTTGAAAAAACCGCAGATTTCTGCGGTTTTTTATTATTCCGCATTGCCGCGTTCAATTTTGTTGCGAATGACTTGCAGCCGCAGTACTATTCAGTACGACATAAACAGCATCCGTAAACAGGGCCACCCGAATGTATGTCTGCAGCTGCAACCCGTTTAACGATAAAGCCGTAAAACAATATCTGACCGAATGCGGTGAGCAGAAGGCCCGCTGCGGCGATGTTTATCGCGCGTGTTCCGGTGGGGCCAGCCCCAATTGCGGCCGCTGTGGCCCGACATTGAAGGAAATGGTTCGCGAACATAACAACGCGCTGACTGTGAACCAGATGAAGGAAAACTTCCCGGCCTCCACCGATGCGGAAGAAGAACGGGAAGATGCCGCACCTGCAGCAACGCCGGTCAATGCGAAAAAACCAGATCAGCCTGTTATCTAAGCCCTGCAAAACTTGCATCTGCCCGCCACACGGGCTAAACAAACCCCTTACCTTAAAAACAAAAACGAGAGGGGCATTTCACCATGGCTTCAGCAAAACCAAATTTCCTGAAAGATACATTTGACCGCGTCCGTAACGCATCAAACGATTTTACAGTTGGTTTTTACATGCCTGCCGTGGATCAAACTGAGACAGCCCTGAAACGCATCGGCAGCGGTGCGATGCTGACCACCCCGGCCCTGTTGCTGGGCGGCGTTTACGTCATGCCCTTCGCTCCGGCCCTGAGCATTGGCCTGTTCTATGGCGCAGCCATCAGCAAACTCGTCAGCCATGCCTGCTTCGCCGAACGTGGCCGTGAAGCCCGCCTGAGCAGCATGAAGCCACAGTAAAAGCACAGGGTTCTTCATTCCCTTTTCTTTCCCCTTAAAACACGCTATTGAACCCCTATGGGAAAACGCGTCTTTTTGATCACAGGCATTGCCGGATTTGTCGGCCACCATTTTTTGGAACACATCCTGAAAAACACGGATGATGTTGTGGTTGGCATTGACTCACTCACCTATTCCGGGTCGTTGGAACGGTTGCGCGATATTGAGATTGATCCGTTCCATCATCCACGCTTCAAATATTTAAGTTACGATTTTCGCCAGCCTGTCGGTGCGAATTTCGCGCAGGAATTACAAGACGTAACCCATATCCTGCATATCGGCGCAGAATCGCATGTCGATCATTCGATCAGCGATCCAATGCGTTTTGTCATGGCCAATGTTGTTGGCACGACCAATATGCTGGAACTGGCAAAGATGCTGCCCAATCTGGAATTGTTCGTGTACTTCTCAACCGATGAAGTGTTTGGCCCGGCCCCGCTGCCTGCTGACATTCCAGCGGGTGATGATTGGAACGGTTACCGCGAAGACGATACGCACAATCCAAAAAACCCATACGCCGCGACCAAAAGCGCTGGCGAACAAATGGTAACATCCTTTGCCAACACCTATGGAATTCCCTGCATCATAACGCGGCAGATGAATATTTTTGGCGAACGCCAGCACCCGGAAAAATTTATTCCAAAAGTCATCAATGCCGTGTTGAACAACACGGTTGTTCCCATCCATGCCACACCAGATAAAAAACAAGCCGGGATGCGTCATTACATTCACGCCCGCAATGTCGCGCACGCGCATTTATTCCTGCTGGATAAAAAACCATGGATCGGTGCTCCGCCGCGCTCCGTCCCCAGCTATCATATCGTCGGTGAAGTTGAGATTGATAACCTGTCTTTGGCACACATCATCGCCGATACCGTCATCCGGGTGGGTGAGGAAAAGGGCCTTAAAACCCATCCCTTACGCTATGACATGGTTGATTTCCACAGCGCCCGGCCCGGCCATGACCTGCGTTATGCCCTGAATGGCGGTAAAATGCGTGAATTGGGGTGGTCACCGCCTAAAAATTTCCATGATTCAATGGTAAAAACAATAGAATGGAGCCTGAACAGCCCACGCTGGCTAAAAAATTCGGCTCTATGACAAGTTGCGGGCGCTGCACATAAGGGCAGGACTTGCAACACGGGCCGGGGCGTGGCATCACTTACGGCGTCCTACTAAAAGATACAAACCTTTACCAAGGATGAACCTTCAATGTTGAAAACCTTAGCCCTTTTGATCGGGAGTCTTGCGATCATGACCACATCTGCACCTTCGAACGCTGCTGCGCTCGACCCTGAAAACACCATCAACCTGGACTTGGCCTATGGCCGCGTCGTGATCAAGTTGATGCCTGATGTTGCCCCAAAACATGTCGAACGCATTAAGCAATTGACCCGTGAAGGCTTCTATAACGGTATCATCTTCCACCGCGTGATCGAAGGCTTCATGGCCCAGACAGGCGACCCGACCGGTACCGGTACGGGTGGTTCGAAATACCCTGACCTGCAAGCAGAATTCAACGACACCAATTTCGGTCGTGGAACACTGGGCATGGCCCGTTCACAAAGCCCGAACAGTGCTAACTCCCAGTTCTTCATCTGCTTCAGCGATTGTAGCTTCTTGAACAACCAGTACACCGTATGGGGTCAGGTTGTTGAAGGCATGGACATCGTTGACAAAATTACCCGCGGTGAGCCACCAGCAAACCCAGACAAGATCGTCAAAATGACCGTTGTTGCTGATGAGAAACCAGCCGAAGCCGCAAAAGAAGCCGCCCCAGCGAAAGCTGCTCAGTAAGCTCTTTTAAAACCGCTATCCACATTCAAAACCCCGCCAAACCCCGGTTTGGCGGGGTTTTTATAAGCGATACTTCCCTTTTTCTTGACTTTCACCCCTTATGGCTTTAAGACTTTAAGCATCCGGACAAAATATCGGTAAAGTTTCTTCAGAGGGTGTGTTCCCAACTCATAAAAAGCTGGCCAAAGAGCCAGCATTTTTTTGCCCTTTTCTCTTTGTCATCCCCGGCTTGACCGGGGATCCAGGGCCTTTAGCACCGTAAAGAAGACAAAAAAGGTAAGAGGTCCAAGGGGGCAATCGCCCCCTTGAAAAGCCCATTCTTTTATCCCTTTAGGAAATGGATCTGGATCCTCGGTCAAGCCGGGGATGACAAGGAACACTAAATCTTCCCCTTTGCGTTCATCAGAACCTGAATTATCCTGAATCGTCTTATTCCTTCAGGGGTTCCCATTACATGACTGCAGATCAGATTATCGGCCCGGATTCCAAAGCCTTGAATGAATGGTGGCGCGGGGCCGTCATTTATCAAATCTATCCGCGCAGCTATCAAGACAGCAATGATGATGGCATTGGCGATTTGCGGGGCATTACGCAGCGGCTCGATTATCTGGCTGACCTTGGCGTTGATGGCATCTGGATCAGCCCCTTCTTCAAATCGCCGATGAAGGATTTTGGATATGACGTTTCCGATTACCGCGACATTGATCCGCTATTTGGGACATTGGATGATTTCAGAAAATTATTAGACCGCGCCCATGCGCTGGGGATCAAGATCATCGTCGATCTGGTGGTCAGCCACACATCTGAAGAACACCCGTGGTTTCAAGAAAGCCGCAAGACCCGCGATAACCCGAAATCAGATTGGTATATCTGGGCCGACCCAAAACCGGACGGTACACCGCCCAATAACTGGCAGGCATCATTTGGTGGTCCGGCATGGACCTATAACGCATGGCGTGGCCAGTATTACATGCATAACTTCCTGCCCGAACAACCGGACCTGAACTTCCACAATCCAGACGTTGTGGACGCTGTTTTGGATGTCTTTAAATTCTGGCTGGATTTCGGTGTCGATGGATTCCGGCTGGATACCGTGAATTACTATATGCACGATGCACGGCTGTGGGATAACCCGCCGCAAAAGGATTTTTCCAAGATCACCTATAACCTCGACTTCCCCACCCCTTATCTGATGCAGGAACATCGCTACGACAAAACGCAAATGGGGAACATCGCCAATATCCAAAAAATCCGCGCTCTGCTTGATCAATATCCTGATCGCATGGCGGTTGGTGAAATCGGGGATGAGCTTTATGGCGTTGAGGTCAGCGCACAATATACCGACGGTGAAGACAAGCTGCACACCGCCTATAATTTTTCCCTGATGGCCGGGGAATCGCGCTCCGCCGAGAGTATCAGAAAATCAGTGGAGGCCTTTGAACAGGCCGGGCCGCAAAGCTGGGTGTCATGGGCATTTTCGAACCATGACGTGATCCGTTCCGCCACACGGTGGAGCCGTGAGGGGAAGACAGACCCTGCGATTTCAAAAATGCTGATCGCTATTCTGGCATCGTTGCGCGGTACAGCATTCATCTATCAGGGTGAAGAACTCGGCCTGCCAGAGGCACACATCCCCTTTGAACGCATTCAGGATCCATGGGGGAAATATCTGTACCCGAAATGGCAGGGCCGCGATGGTTGCCGCAGCCCCATGCCGTGGGATGACAGCAAGAACGCCGGGTTCACGAAGAAGGGTAACCCATGGCTGCCCATTCCCGATGGTCACAAGCCGCTCTCGGTCAAAAAACAACTGCGCAACCCGCAATCGGTTTTGCGCATGACCAAGGCGTTGTTGAAATGGCGCAAAGACCACCCGGTTTTGCGCAACGGCACCATCAAATTCATCAATGGTCCTGACAATGATGTTTTGGCGTTTGAACGCGACAATGGACAAGCCGCCATTTTGTGCCTGTTCAATATCAGCGATGTACAAAAGGCCGTACCGTTCGGGTCAGGTTACAAAACGATCGTAACCTTCAGCGGCACAGGCGCCTACACATCCACCGCCCCTGAAGGGTCAGTGACGTTGGAGCCTTGGGGCTTTGCTTATTTGCTGTCCGCTTCTGGCAACGGGGCCAGCGGGGCCTGAATAACCGGATCAACCTCTGCTGCCGCCGCAGCGTCTGGCGCTGGCAGAGGGTTGGTTGTAATGCCGGGCTGTTGTGCCGTTCCGGGAGCCAGTGCAAAGGGTGAAGAGATATAAGGCGTTTCGCTCAGGCGATTCCATTCATCTTCCTGCACCATCAAACCATCGACCTGCTGCAACAGACCCTTCACGATCTTTTCCAAACGGTCCTTGTTGTTCAAGGGGTCTGCGGTTTCAATCCGCAAAACGGCGTCCTGCTGGTCAAAGACGAACAGGGCCGACAACACCTTCATTTTGAAAATCTTCTTGAAAATCTCAAGACGCGCCGGTGTCAGATAAGTCTTTAAAATCGCACCGTGACGCGCACGCGCCATCCATGTCGTATCCCAATCCTTATCATCCGGGACATAGGTTTGTTCTAAGCGCAGTGACTGGATCAACGGAACAGCACCCGGTGTTCCCATGGCGCCCGTGGTCGGCAAGCCCCGGCGCAAGGCAATTTCCAGCACCGTATTAAACCGTGATGTCCGCGTGTCGTTTGTTTGTTGTTCTTCGGTGTAAAGACCAAATCCGTAAGGGCCGATCATACCGCTGAGGCTGGGGGATGATAAAAACCGGGGGCCAGCCTGATAGGTCAGCTTGGTTTTATCTGCATAAGCCCGCCACGCCGCTTTCTGCTGCAGCAAAATACGGATCGACCAGGAAAAGATGATCAGAACGAAGCTGGACAGAACAGCCCAAATAAAAATCCACACGGTTGCGGGTACTCCGTTACAAGGCAAAAATGAAAAATTCCAGTTCTTAGTCTAACTTCTCTTGCCCGATGTTGCAAAGAGCGGGACAAGCGGAGGAGACTCCATTTGATGCTTTTTTTGCATTGTCATCCCCGGCTTGACCGGGGATCCAGGGCCAAAAGGCAGGTTTCAGCGGTTATCCTCCTGGATCCCCGGTCAAGCCGGGGATGACAGCAGAGGGAACGAGAGATAAGACCCAGCAAAAGGAAAACGGCCCCCGGAATGACCCGGCGGCCGTTTATTAACATAAAATAACCTAAAAACCTTAGGCCGCCGACGCAACCTTGACCTTGTCGGCGCTGCCCTTGCGGGTAAAACGCTCCTCGGCAATTGTATTGGCGAGGTGGGCGGTGTTGGCCCCTGTTTTCTGGTTGCGGTCGAATACTTCCATCGCCACATCATAAATCCCGCCAACGCGGTGGGTAATTTTCTGATGTGTCGGGAAGGTTTCTTTCGCGGGTGCATCTGCCCATAGCTGCTGAATCCCCACGGAAATGACACCACCGGCATTGGCCAGATAGTCAGGCGTATAAAGAATGCCCTTTTCCTGCAGACGTTCCGCATGGTGCGGCTGTCCCAATTGGTTATTGGCAGCCCCCGTGACAATTTTCACACCGGCCTTGACCAGCATGGCGATTGTTTCATCACGAATATCACCGCCAAGCGCGCACGGTGCATAGATGTCCGCCGGGTGCGCCATAATGTCTTGGGCTTTGTCCAAAACATTAAACCCTTCCGCGCGGGCCATATCCATACGACCATCATCAATTTCAGATACGGTCACAATCGCACCGTCTTTGGCCAGCAATTGGCACAATGTACGGGCAACGTTGCCATAGCCTTTTACGGATACGCGCAGGCCCGACATTTCATCACGGTTCAAACGGTGCTTGGTTGCAGCACGCATTGCCTGGAATACACCAAAGGCGGTGTAAGGGGATGGGTCAGCCTCAGGGCGATCTTCATCGGCCAGACCAGCTGGAATGTAATCACCCGCAATCACTTCAATCGGCAGGCCAGCAACGTGGCGTGTAATTCCGCGTGCAACCAGCATGTAATCAACCGACATGCCAACATCTTCTGCTGTGATGTAACGACCTTGCAACGCCTCAACAGCGCGGGCCAAGGCACGCATCATGTCCGGTGTCGGGTTGCGCGTGCCGGGTTGCCCCATCATCACGGCCTTACCACCGCCCAGCGGTAATTCTGCCAGTGCGTTTTTGTATGTCATACCGCGCGACAGGCGCAGCACATCGGTGATGGCATCATCTTCGCTGCCATAACGGGACCAGTAACGGCACCCACCCAGCGCAGGACCGCGACTGGTGTTGTGAATACCGATAAAGGCTTTGAATTTGATATCCGGATCTTCAGCCAAGATCACTGTTTCGTGCCCGTCAAAATCGGGGCGGTCGTGTAACTGCTTGGTGATGTCCGTAATGGTTAGAGTCATCAGTCTCTCCTGCTCAATTTGATTCGAGTCTTTCGATGCTGGGACCATAGACCTTTCCGGCATTAAATTCCGCAAACTTTGATACTGCGCCGCGAAAAATCGCTGAAAATCTATGTATTACGGCGCCAAACCCGGTTTGTTTGCACCGCACACTGGCTTGGCAATTGGATCAAAGAATAGCGTGGTATTCACCACCTCATCCGTGGTGCGACTTTGCCCGCACAGACGATAACCATGACGCGTAACATCATCGTGATTGATTTCTTCATAGAGAAGCGTGCGAATGCCCTCGGCGGAGCGAATACCAATCATCGCACCCGGCGCGGTATCACGAATATTCGCAATGGTTTTTTCTTTGCCATCCACCAGCGCCGCAACCATGACCAGCCCTGCCCCGGCATAGTTCAGAACCGAACCATCACCCTCAATCACCGCAACAAGATTCTCAACACCCATCTCTGCAATCACGCGGCGCGATAACACGACGGCGGCTGGGTCACGCTCAACACAAGTGACATGGCGGCCCGTCTGGCGTGCGCATTCAATCGCGGTCAATGGCAACGGCCCCGATCCGATGAAATAGATTTCACCTGAAACACTATCGGCATCATCCGGATGCCCAACATGATCCAGATTGACGGCAGCAACTTCTTCGGCCACCAGCACACGGTAATTTTCGTGATACGGGAACGACGCGACGCGGCCTGGCTGCGCATAAAATAATTCCATCTGGAATTCAGCTTCCGCCAGCTTGCGCAATAACGGCACACGCAAATTTTTGACATCGTTATGCGCAAGAATGGATTGAATTTCAGCAATGCTGTCTTCCGGGTAATCAAGGACGGCCCGCACAAACGCCCCCAGCGCGCGATTCACATTCTGGTTCGCGGGGGTCAAGTCCTGCGCCTGGCCCAAGACCTGCGCCGCATCCCGAAAACATTCTAAAAGCCGCGAAACCCGCCCCATATCACGCATAGAAAACCGCCCCTCAACTTTAAAACCGATACCCCTGCTACAGACCGCACCCGGCCATGTCCTGAACTAGCATGGGCCAAACCCAGTTGCAAATGATTTTCATTTAGATTTGAAGTTAGCCCCACCCCAATCATAGCCGGGCATAAAAAAACAGGCCGCAGAATATGCGGCCTGTTTTTGAAAATTATTATTACAGCGGCTTTGGCTGGAATTTGATGGCTGGTGAGCCGTCGCGGTTGATCAGGGTCATGGCGCTTTGGGCGTCCTTGTCGGTTTCGACCATCATCGCAAAGTGACCTTCCGCACGCATCGCGCGCAGGAATTCCATGGCCAATGCTTCGTGGCTGACAGCCATGTAACCCGGCTGTTCATCGCGGGGAGCAACGATCGCTGTTGTAATTTTTGTATCCTGACCGCTCAGGATAGAGGCAACCGGGCCCATGATTTTGGCTTTCACGTCTTTGAACGCATCATTCAACTGCAAATCTTTGGCAGCATCGTAAGTGGCCTGATGGGTCAATGGAATGGCGTATGGCATGCCATTGCAGCTGGCGCGGGCCAGTTCGGTGCTGAGCTTATCAACGGTGCTTTTCAAATTATCGTACAACATGTCTATGGCCTCTATTCCATTGGGTTGATTACGGGGTCAGGGTTGCCCTTCCCTACTTATGTGAAGTAATCTTCTCCCGCTTTCTATGCCTTCATAGCCCTCTCTGTCAAGAAAATGCGACATGAAAAACCCCGCCAAACCAATAAAAAATCCGCCACTTTTACGCCGCAATTCAAGCCCCAATTCAGGGCAACGAAAACGGCCCCCGCAATGGGGGCCGCTCTCTTATTCCTTATAAAATTATCCAGCTCCGTTCAATCAGTCACAACCTAGTGAAACCGGATCCCTTCGGGTCTGAAATCGCCTTCCAGCAGGAGACGCTGGGCCGGTGCGGTGGAACTGTCGAATGACACTCCCGTGGCTTGATCCCGCTTGGCCTTGGCAATCAGGGCATTGTCGATGGTCAGGGTACTGGGCCGTTCGTCTTCAACCACAACCTCCCGTGAGGAGGCTTCGGCTGAAACAGGACGGTCGTCCCTTTCCAGTGTCTCGACGCGCTTGTCGAGGCGATAGATCTGGTCACTGAAGTAACCAGTTTGCTTGCGGATGACTTCATACCCCGCCCTTAAGCGTTCAAAACCGATTCCCAACGCTAGGCTTGCGCCCACCGTGGCAACGGCCGAAAATACGGCAAAGGACAAGGCAATAATCAGGCAAGTTTCCATCATTGCAGTCATGGTTCCCACCCTTTTGTATTCTCTCGGTTTGCTTAAAAAACACGGCCCAGGCGCGGAGAGAAAGAATTCGCGGATGGGCCGATCACATGAGGTGATATTATTATGGTAACTAAAACATTTTAATTCTGTCTTATTTTTCAAATGGATGAAGGTCAAAATTGGATCAATTTTAGATAATATTTTACGGAATAGTCTTTTGCCACAGCCACATGCGCTCTTTTTCATCGCGCGAAAATCACGAAAAAGCCCGTCATATAAGGGTTTTTGCATCTTCATCTCTTCACGTTTCCTGTTGACGGCGTTTAAAAATCTGTGCATGACTATGGCTGACGGTTTGAATAGACGCTCTTTAAGGCAATATCAGTTGCGCTGAAAACGGCTTCAAACTATTAAATGCCCGCCACGCGGTTGTGGTGGGTTCAATGAAGACGTTTCAATGAAGACGTATTGATCTAAGGAGACTACAAAATGGCTACAGGTACAGTAAAATGGTTCAACAGCACAAAAGGCTTCGGCTTTATTCAACCTGACCAAGGCGGCGCGGACGTATTCGTTCACATCTCCGCAGTTGAACGCGCAGGCTGGAGAAGCCTGAACGAAGGTCAGAAAATCAGCTATGAGCTGGCGACCGAAAAAGGGAAAACCTTTGCTGCAAACCTGCAAGACGCTGCGTAACTAACGCGCGTTCTTCAAGTTGAAGAATTAAAAAACACGGGATCCAGATTGGGTCCCGTGTTTTGCTTTCGCGCGTATCCGTTGAACGCAAATCAGTTACGGATGAATTACTTCGATTGCTTCTTATCAAACACCTTATCACCGGCAATGATTGGTGGCGGCGGTGGTGCAGCTGGCTCAACTGGTGCGGCCATAGGCTTCGCTGTTTCCATCATTGTTTCGACTTTCGCTTCCTTGCGCGGCAACATGCTGGCGCGAACATAGGCGATGCCAGTACCGGCGGTGCGTTCATGGGTGTAAGGCACGTTATGATACGGCGTTGGAACATAATCCCCTTCACCACCACAAGCAGACAACGCCAACGCAGGCAGAGCCACAACAGCCAACACGGCATTGCGCAGAACAATTTTGGTCACCGGCATAAAAGCCTCCAGATAAAAGCGCCCGAAACGGGCAAAAGATAAAAGAGCGAATAAGGTATGAATCACCTTATGCGAAATTGTACCCCGGACATGGAATCTTGCAAAGCCCTCTTATAAGGGAAAAAAGAATGAGGTTAAGGGGGCAATTGCTCCCTTAAAAACCCTTATACCCTTAACGGCGCTTCCCACCTCTGCGCGGAGGTGAATTGATCCGTCCAGTTAACCCAAGCTCTGCACCTTCCAGTTTCCGGATTTCGTCGCGGATGCGAGCGGCTTCTTCGAATTCGAGATCGGCGGCGGCGGCGCGCATGCGGTCATTGAGAGTCTTCAGGCGTTTTTGGATCGCGGCTGGACTGTCCAGATCATCGGCGTCGCGGGCGACGGTGACGTGGTCGCCGCGTTCATAGACGCTTTCCAAGATATCGCCGATGTCTTTACGGATCGATTCCGGGGTGATGCCGTGTTCGGTATTATAGAGACGTTGTTTTTCGCGGCGGCGGTCGGTTTCATCCAGCGCAGCCTTCATCGAATTTGTAATGCGATCAGCATAAAGGATTGCTTTTCCATCGAGATTTCGCGCCGCACGGCCAATGGTTTGAATAAGCGATGTCCGGGACCGCAGGAAACCTTCTTTATCCGCATCCAAAATGGCAACCAGCATACATTCAGGAATATCAAGACCTTCGCGCAGCAAGTTAATGCCAACCAGAATGTCGTACGCGCCGAGACGTAAATCGCGCAGGATTTCAATCCGCTCCAGCGTATCAACATCACTATGTAAGTATCTGACCTTTAAACCATTTTCGGTTAGGTATTCGGTCAGCGCCTCGGCCATTTTCTTGGTCAAAGTGGTGACGAGTATCCGCCCGCCCTTTTCCACCACGCGCTTACATTCCGCCATCAAATCATCGACCTGATGTTCGGTGGGGCGGATTTCAACCGGCGGGTCGATCAACCCGGTGGGACGAACGATCTGTTCGACAAAGACACCATTGGTGCGTTCCAGTTCCCACGGACCCGGTGTGGCGGACACAAAAACGGTCTGGTCACGCAAGGCGTTCCATTCTTCAAACTTCAATGGCCGGTTATCCATCGCCGAGGGCAGCCGGAAACCATATTCAACCAATGTGGATTTCCGCGCCCGGTCGCCATTATACATCCCCTGTAACTGGGGGATCATGACGTGGCTTTCATCCAGAACCATCAGGGCGTTTTTGGGCAGGTATTCGATAAGCGTTGGCGGGGCCATTCCAGCCGCCCGGCCCGTCAGATAGCGGGAATAATTTTCAATCCCGGCGCAACTGCCCGAGGCCGCCATCATTTCCACGTCAAAATTGGTCCGTTGCTCCAGCCTTTGCGCCTCCAGCAGCTTGTTTTCGGCACGAAGGGTCTCCAGACGCGCCTTCAGATCGCTTTTAATCTGAGCGATGGCTTGCTGCATCGTCGGGCCGGGGGTGACGTAGTGACTATTGGCGTAAATACTGACCGCCTTCAGCGTGGTGAATTTCTGGCCTGTCAAAGGGTCAAATTCCGTAATACTTTCCAGCTCGTCCCCAAACATCGAAAAACGCCACGCAACATCTTCATAGTGTGCCGGGAAGACTTCGACCGTATCGCCCCGTACCCGGAACGTGCCACGGGCAAAGGCAACATCGTTGCGCTTATATTGCAAGGCCACCAGTTTTTCGATCATCGTCTGGCGATTGATACGGTCGCCCTTTAAGACCTCAAAAACCATCGCCTGATAATCTTCCTTGGACCCGATACCGTAGATGCATGAAACGGAGGCAACGATGATCACATCAGGGCGTTCAAAAATCGCCCGTGTCGACGCGTGGCGCATCCGGTCGATCTGTTCATTAATGGATGAGTCTTTTTCGATATAGGTATCGGTCCGCGCGACATAGGCTTCAGGCTGGAAATAATCGTAATAGGATACGAAATATTCAACGGCGTTATCGGGGAAGAATAATTTCATTTCCCCATAGAGCTGCGCAGCCAGTGTTTTATTGGGCGCCAGGATCAATGTCGGGCGCTGCAATTCCTGAATGACATGAGCGATGGTGAAGGTCTTGCCTGACCCTGTGACACCCAGCAGAACCTGATCGGACAGCCCTTCGCGAATCCCCTTTAAAAGGGCTTCAATCGCCTGTGGCTGGTCCCCGGCGGGTTTGAATTCGGAATCGATGCGAAACGGCTTCGCAATGTCGGATTGCGGCGCGCTTAATTCCTGTTTCTGCGGGGTGGCTGATTGTTCGGTCATGGGGGATTATATAGGGCGATCAGGGGGTAATGGAAAGCCCGGATTGCACCCCAGATTGCGGTTGAACGCTCAAAGATGGCTGATCCACAGGCTGCTCCACCGCCGGTGCCGGGGCGTTCAAACTCATAATCATGTCCTGCTCCTGATCGCTCAACGCCTCAAACCCCTTGGTCGCGGCGACAAAATCCAGCAAGGACCGCATGGCTTCGCCGCTATTTTGCGACCGGGCCAATTCGGCCTGAAACGCGGTGATAAAATCAGGCGAGATCGGTGCATCAACGGCGATCATATCTTTATTGTACTGATACGACGCCTTGCCGCCATAAACATCCTTGCCCATGCCCTGCACCACCAGACGAATGCGGAAATGATCAAAAATCGGGAACCAGAGCTGGCTGATGTTTTCAGCCTCACCCATCTCCAATGGTGTTTCCGGCAACACGGTAGATGGCACCGCACCCAGTTTTTTCAAAAACGCGACAACACGCGCGTCAATATAAGGACCATATGTTCCCGGCAAAACCTGATCCACCCCAGCCCAGCGGAACAGGATGTTCAACACCTGCATATTGGTTTCCCCCGGATAGGCCAGCAAACGGGACACAGGAACAATTTTAAAACGCTCCACCAGCGCATTTAACTCCGCGTCACCCGCCATGGCATCATGCAGCGGAACCAGTTCCCCCTTGCCCATTAACGTGATGCTGACATTGCGCGGCGAAATCGTCGGGGCGATGGTGTTTTTCGGCCCGAAAAGCTGGTTATAAAAATGGCCACCAAAGATCAGCGCGGCAAAAACCTCAAGAACCACGATAAAAATGATAATCTTGCGTTTTGGGAGGGTCGCCCACGAAATGGACATGCTTTAAATCCTGATTCCAGCCATGTATAAGATCACCAGTGTCCCCCATTTTAAGAAAAAGTGCCAGAGGTCCCACCATGCCAGATAATGTTCTTCCCGCAAAAATTATGCCGGAAATGACCGATTTCCTGACCCGCCGCCGGTCAACCACTGCCCTGCAAGGCCCCGGCCCATCCCCGGCCCAGATCGAAGAGATGCTAAAAATCGCCGCACGCGTTCCAGACCACGGGAAACTGGCCCCGTGGCGCTTCATCGTCTTCGATGGTGAGGCCCGCAGCCGTGTCGGCGCCGAAATTCGTGCCGCCTATAAATTTGAAGACCCGGACGCCACAGACGCGAAGCTAGATTTCGAAGCCGAAAAATTCCTCCGCGCCCCCCTGATCATCGCTGTCATTTCCAGCCTCAAAGACGGCAAAGCCCCCGAATGGGAACAAACCCTGTCCGCAGGGGCCGCATGCTTCAATTTATGTCTGGCCGCAAACGCACTGGGGTTTGGCAGCAAATGGCTGACCGAATGGTTTGCCTATAACGCGACCTTCGCCAAGGCACTGGGCCTCACCGACCGTGAACGCGTCGCTGGTTTCGTCTATATCGGCAGCGTGAAAACAGAACCGGAAGAACGCGAACGGCCTGATGTGAAGGCGATTGTGAAGCATTGGTAAGGATCAAAAAGATTAAGGGGGCGATTGCCCCCTTAAAAACCCCGGTCTTTTTATTCTAGCGCCGCAGGCAATAATCAAGTGAACGATTAACCCATCATTTGCTTATTGCCTGCGGCGCAAAGAAAATGGGGTCAAAGGGGGCAATCGCCCCCTTAATCTTATTCCTTAATCGGCTTCAACGTCGGGAACGCAATGACTTCGCGGATCGTTTGTGAGTTGGTCATGATCATGCACAGACGATCAATACCCATACCCCACCCGCCTGTTGGCGGCAGACCGTATTCCAGTGCGGTGACGAAATCGTGATCGACCATCATGGCTTCTTCATCACCGGCATCACGCTGGGCGACTTGCTCCATGAAACGCTCCAATTGAATCTTTGGATCGTTCAGCTCGGTAAACGCGTTGGCGATTTCCCATGTGTTGACATAGGTTTCGAAGCGTTCAACCAGACGCGGGTTGGTGCGGTGGATTTTCGACAGTGGTGAAATATCCAGCGGATGATCGATGACGTGGGTTGGTTGAACAAGGGTATGTTCAACGCGCTCACCAAAGACGGCCTCCAGAACCTGACCCCAGTTTGCTTTTGGATCGACAGCGACTTGCAGGTCTTTTGCGGCCTTATGCGCCCCGGCTACATCCAGCGGCATGAAATCAACGCCGGTTTCATCCCGAACCAGATCATTCATGGATTTGCGTTTCCATGGGGATGCCAGATTGATGGTGTCTTCACCGAATTTGATCTCCAGCGTACCGTGAATTTCCATAGCAATGGCTTGAACCAGTTTTTCAATCAGATCCATGATGTCGTTATAGTCTTTATAAGCGTGATAGCTTTCGATCATCGTGAATTCCGGATTATGGCGAATGGAAATGCCTTCATTCCGGAAATTGCGATTGATCTCGAATACTGTATCGGCCAGACCACCAACGACCAGACGCTTCAAATACAATTCCGGCGCGATACGCAAATAGAAGTCTGTATCCAGCGCATTATGATGCGTCACGAATGGACGTGCCGACGCACCGCCCAAAATGGCGTGCATCATTGGTGTTTCCACCTCTACCCCACCCATATCGGTCATGAATTTGCGGATAATCGCGACGATTTTGGAACGCAGGCGTAAAACGCGGCGGCTGTCTTCATTCATGATCAAATCGAGGTAGCGCTGGCGGTAGCGTTGCTCCACATCGGTCAGGCCATGGTATTTCTCCGGCAGCGGCAGCAGGGATTTGGTTAACATCGTAACCTTTTTCGCCCGCACCGATAATTCGCCGCGTGGTGTGCGGCGGATGGTGCCTTCGGCGCCGACAATATCGCCAATATCGAAGTATTCGAGGACTTTCAGTTCAGCCTCAGACATTGTGTCCTTATGGCAGAACACCTGAATTTTGCCCGATGCATCGGTCAGATCGAGGAACATGCCGTTATTACGCATCGCCATGATACGCCCGGCCACGGCCACGTTATCTTCGGTTTCGACACCGGATTCCAGATCCTTATACTTATCCTGTAATTCCTGTGCCTGATGGCTGCGCGGGAAGACATGCGGGTATGGTTCAACACCATCATCCAGCATGGCTTGCAGTTTCTTCTCCTTCGCCAGCTTCGGGTTGCCTGATTGCGCTTGTGCTTCAAGGATTACCGCGTCGTCGTTTACTACAGGTTTTTGTGCCATTTCGCTTATGCCATGCTAGAATTTAAAAGGTGCTGTTATCAGGCCCCATTGGCAACAAAAAATCAAGGCTTTATGCAAACCATGCGCACATCCACACACCCGCAAAACACCCATCAAAACACATCAGAATCCGGCAATGCCTTCTGGTTTATTCTGCTGGCGATTGCCCTGTTGGTGGCCTTGACCGTGACGATCACGAAATCGGGTGAAAACACCGAAGAAACGGGCCAGCGCGACCGCGACCGCATTCAGGCCAGCGACATCATGCGCCAAGCCAAAACAATGGAAAACGCGATCCAGCAAATGCGTCTGGCGGGGATACCGGAAAACGATATCAGCTTCGAAAACAGCTTTGTTTCCGGCTATCAAAATGCCAGCTGCCCTGATGGGCAACCCTGCCGTATCTTTGGTTCCGGCGGTGCTGGATTGTCTTATAAGCTCCCGCCAAGCGACTGGTTGGACGGCAGCCAGAATGCGCAAGACCTATACGGCGAATGGTACTTCTTTGCCACCACATGCGTTCCTGGAATCGGAACCGGTGATAGCGGATGTAATGCCGATGCAGCATCCACTGAACTGATCGTTGCCCTGCCATGGATCAGCAAATCGCTATGTCTGGAAATCAACCGCATGGTCGGTATTCCAAACCTGACCAACCCCGTGTTACCCCCGGAAAACGTGGGTTCTGCCTATAGTGCGGGGCTGGATAAATTCACCGGAACCTATACCGCATCATCGATCATCAACAGCAACGCCGATGCGTTTTTGGGTAAACCATCAGGATGTTTTGCGGGCGATACGGATCCCGATACCGGATATCATTTTTATCACGTTCTGATCGCGCGATAGCAAACCCAAAACCACATCTTCGAATCAACATCACGGTGGGTGCATTGATCACCGATAAGTGACTTTGTTTTTTCGTATTTTGGTTTTTCCATTTTTCAGGTACTATATTCAGGTATCGATGGTTGATACAGACCGTGACCGTCTAAGGGTCACTTCCTTGGGGAGAACTATAATGGCTGTTACCAAGAAAGCTGTTAAGAAAACTGCAACGAAGAAACCAGCGGCTAAGAAGCCTGCTGCGAAGAAAAAAGTAGCTGCTAAGAAACCAGCTGCGAAAAAACCTGCTGCTAAAAAAGTAGCTGTGAAAAAAGTAGCTGCTAAGAAGCCAGTAGCGAAAAAAGTAGCCGCGAAAAAGCCAGTTGCTAAGAAAACCGCTGTGAAAAAAGTTGCTGCTAAGAAGCCAGCCGCTAAGAAAACAGCAGTTAAAAAAGTAGCTGCGAAAAAGCCAGCCGCGAAGAAAAAAGTAGCTGCTAAGAAGCCAGCTGCGAAGAAAACAACTGCAAAGAAAAAGCCAGCTGCGAAGAAGAAGTAATTCTTCCACTGTTTTTCAAAAAGCCCCGTGAGCACTTGCCCACGGGGTTTTTTCTTGACCTTTTCAGGGCCTATTTTGGGGGCTATTTCCTCCGGCCCCTTGCAGGCCCATTGCCCTGTGCTAAGGTGCCCTATGTCCGATATCCCGTTGTCCGCAGAAATGCAGCAACCCCTCAAAACAAAGGGGTTTTCGCTCTCCATCCCCGCAATCCCGGTGGTGGCAGTCAACGCATCGCATGCGGCGATATTGACCCCCGACGGGGAAGTAAAACTGCTGAACCACGCACAGGCAAAAACCGCCCTTCACGGCAAGCAGGTGATGGTGTGTCACGCACCCTTTACGCGCGCGCGGTTGCAGGGGGTTGATTTTTACGCCTTCGATATTTTAGAACTTTTCGCCTTTGTTCATCCGGCAAAATTTTGTGTTCCCACACCCGTTGGTCTGGCAAAAATTTTGCAACTCGACCCGCCATCAAATTTTGAAGATTACCCGCTCAGTCTTTTTGAATCGGCTCAGGCTCTGCTCACCGATCTGCAGAATGAAATTTTGAACGTGCCGCATTCAGGCCACACAGCAACACCAATTTCACAAAAACCATCCGGTGAATTTGTATCCACCAGCCCAAATTCTGTCGCCAATTCGACGTCACGTTCGGGTGGCGAAGCCGGATATTTTTCATCCGTATCCACGCCCTCAACCGCCCCCATTCCGGGTGAAGATGGCCTCAAAAATTCGAACCCCAATCCGAATCAAAACGCGAATCACGAATCAGTTTCACGACTCAATGCGATCGAAATTGCCGAGGTGATGGGTTTTCAGGGTCGTGGTTGGCCATGGACACCGTATATTTTTTCATCTTTGGGTAAGGTTTATGACCCCGCCGGTGCGATCATGGCGAAAACAACGATGCATGTATGGCGTCATCTTCCTGCATGGGCCGAAGAAGCACCGCCCCCGCCCCCCGCACATGATCCTGTCACCGGTGAGGAAGCCCGCGACCGTCTGCGCCTGTTGCTTTCCGCATCGCGTCATCCTGCAGAACCGCGCCTGCAACAGGTTGAATACGCCACACGCCTGACAGCGGCCTTTGCCCCGATGCAAGGTGAAGGTGAGCCGCATGTTGTATTGGCCGAGGCCGGAACAGGGGTTGGAAAAACACTCGGATACATCGCGCCCGCCAGTGTTTGGGCCGAAAAAAACGGCGGAACGGTTTGGATTTCGACCTATACACGCAATTTGCAACGTCAGATCGATCAGGAACTGGATCGTCTCTATCCGGACCCCGAAACCAAGCAGCGTAAGGTCGCCATTCGAAAGGGCCGTGAAAATTACTTATGCCTTTTGAACCTGGAAGACATGGTTGGTGCCTCCGCCATGGCAAAAACACCAGCACAGGCGATTGCCGCCGGGATCATGTCGCGCTGGGCGGAAACAACGCGTGATGGTGACTTGAGCGGGTCTGATTTCCCCGGTTGGCTGCCCGGTTTATTAGGGGTCGCGAATACAACAGGCCTTGCCGATAAACGCGGCGAATGTATCTATTCGGCCTGTGACCATTATCATAAATGCTTTGTCGAACGCGCCATCCGCAAATCACGCCGCGCCACCATTGTCGTTGCAAACCATGCGCTGGTGATGATTCAAACTGCCCTTTCAGGGCCAGATGGTGATTTACCGCAACGCTATGTGTTTGATGAGGGGCATCACCTGTTCGATGCCGCTGATTCCGCGTTCTCGTCCCATTTAACGGCTTGGGAGGCCGCTGATCTGCGCCGCTGGGTTCTGGGGCCAGAGGGTGGCACGCGCAGCCGCGCCCGTGGCCTGAAGAAACGCGTCGAAGACCTTCTCTCCGGCGATACAATATGTGAAGAAGCACTGGATGCCATATTACAGGCCGCCCATAGCCTGCCATCCCCCGGCTGGTCGCGCCGCCTGAAGGAACAAAACCCGCAAGGCACGGCAGAACAATTCCTCTCCCTCGTCCATCAGCAAGTCATGGCCCGGGCCGAGGGTCGCAATACCCCCTATTCCATCGAAACCCAGACGCGCCCCCTCATCGACGGGCTGGCCGATGTCTCACAGCAATTAAAAACCAAACTGCGCGCCCTGCAACGCCCGATGATGACCCTGGCCGAAAAACTGCGCCAGCGCATGGATGATCAAGCCGATACATTGGATAGCGACACCAAAAAACGCCTCGACGCCGTATCTTCCAGCCTGATCCGCCGTGCCAATGTGCATATCGCCAGCTGGATCGCCATGCTGGAAACCTTGGAACAACCCGATCAGCCCGCCGATTTCATCGACTGGATGGAAATTGAACGCAATAGCGGTGAATCCAGTGATGTTGGTTTGTACCGTCACTGGGTTGACCCGATGCAAGCCTTCGCCGCCGCACTTAAATTACAAGCGCACGGCGTTGCCATTACCTCGGCCACGCTTCGCGATTCAACGGGTGATGATGATCAAGACTGGCGCGCCGCGATTGAACGCAGCGGCAGTAATCTCTTAAGCGATTCCCCGCAAACGCTCAGCGTTCAATCACCGTTTGATTACACCAACCGCACCCGCGTCTTTATCATCACCGATGTGAAGAAAGATGATCTGTCACAAGTCGCGGCGGCGTACCGCGTTTTATTTCAGGCCGCCGGTGGTGGTGGGTTGGGGTTGTTCACCGCGATCAATCGCCTGCGCGCTGTGTATGATAAAATCAGCGGCCCCTTGGAAGATTCTGACATTCAACTCTACGCCCAGCATGTAAACCAGATTGATACCGGAACGCTGGTTGACATTTTCCGCGAAGAACACAATGCCTGTTTGCTGGGAACCGATGCGGTGCGTGACGGTGTTGATGTGCCGGGTGATGCGCTGCGCCTGTTGGTATATGACCGCGTGCCATGGCCGCGCCCGACCATCTTGCATAAATCACGCAAAGAGGCTTTCGGTGGCCGTCGTTATGATGAAATGAGCACGCGGTTAAAACTGCGTCAGGCCTTTGGCCGTTTGATCCGCCGCGAAACGGATCGCGGGGTTTTTGTGATGCTTGATTCTATGCTGCCCAGCCGTCTTCACGGTTCATTCCCCGACGGGGTGATTATTGAACGCATCGGACTGGCCGAGGCAGCAGAGAAAATCAAAATCTTTTTAAAGAAATCAGACTAATTTAAATGTGCTGACCGGTGCGGTTTTCAGCGATTGCTGCTGCGCCATTTTTTCTTTGTCATTATACGGACCCAGAATGCTTGGGAACTGGCTGAAATAATTCCATTCGCGCGTCAGCGTTTCGCGATCAATCTCGCCAAAGCATTCACAGTTATCGCCGTACAAATAAACGGTATCTTTATTCGGTTTGTTCATTTTTATACCCTTGGGGTCAAAACGCAGGACCATCCTGCTATTGCAACGCAATATCACAGGATAAATTCGATTGAAAAGAAAATAATGAAACAGCCGATTTTTGAGAGGAAATCAGCGCGGAATAGCCCTGTGGACCTGAAAAGAACCCCCGGAATCTGCCTGAACCGGGCTGGCCGGGGCCAGAATATACCCGCCCTGCTCGGCATCAACGATGCTGCGCCCGTCTTCATCCCGCAAAGCATTCAGGGCCTGCACAATCGATTCTGCCTCAACAATGCTGGTATCAAAGCCCAGCGTGAAACAATAAGCAGCGCTGTCATGCGGATGCATCGCGAAATCTTGCCCACCGGCCGCCGTAATAATGTTTTCGATCAAGGGCAATTGGCGCGATACGTCACCGTGGCTTTTGCCACAGGCGGGTTTAAAGACAATAGACGCGCGCATATGCCGATGCGAATCCATGGCACGGTGTTCCTTGTGGCTGCGTTAAGCTGATTACTTATCATGCCACAGGGAGGTTTAAACTTTTGTCAAAGAAACCTTAAACGACTCTTACCATCCGGCATTTGATTAAAAAACCGCGTGGGTCAGGGCGCAACACCCCCATTTGGCACATAAAAAAAGAGGCCAACCCGGTCAGGTCAGCCCCTTTTAAAAAACCTTATCAAACCGAACAGGCTTAAGCGACAGCCTTACCTGTCAGACCCTGCAATTTGGCGCGGGTCAGGGTCAGTTTGCGGGCAATGCGCGCACGTTCCATATCATCCTTGGCCATGCCCATATC
Source organism: Micavibrio sp. UBA6139 (assembly GCA_002423285.1). GTDB lineage: Bacteria > Pseudomonadota > Alphaproteobacteria > Micavibrionales > Micavibrionaceae > Micavibrio. The sequence goes on from DIVF01000062.1 coordinate 22,585, forward strand.
TTCGTTCAGATTGCGGATGGTTTGTTCCAGATCGGCCTGGTTCAAATCATTCACGTTCACGGCTTCTTCGGCCAGAACGGTGCAATTGGTTGGCGATACGTCGGCAAAACCACCAGCGATGAAAATGCGCTGCACATCGGTGCTGCCTTCCATCGTGATCTCAACAACACCCGGACGGATCGATGCGACCAGTGCGGAGTGACCCGGCAGAACGCCAAAATCACCTTCTTCGCCGGGGATCACAACCATTTTCGCCGGACCGGACATCAATTTACGCTCTGGTGAAACCAGTTCAAAATTGAATGTGCCGTTGACTGTTACTTCACTCATCTTCTTATTCCTCAATCGTCCATTTCAACTGGAATTCAATTTCTTCTGCTCCGTCTTCGCGTTCGTGTTCGACGCTGAACTCGGCATTTTTGGGAACATAGATGCGTTCCCCGGCAATTTGAATTTCAAAGGCCGTACCCGTTTCCACGCTATCAGCCAAACGGCGCAGCTTGTCTGCAAATTCCGTGGCTGAATAGGTTGCTTCGATATCGCGGTCTTTTTTCATTTCACCCTTATCCAAACAAATGACGTGCATGCTTGGTCACAAACGCTACATGGGATAACGGCTTTTCCATTGGAACCGTGCCCATTTTTTGTACGCCATCACCAGACACCGCATAAAACGCCGTGGACAATGAACCGGAACCCAAACCTTTCCAGTACAATTGGTTGCCGGATGTCGCATCAGGCATCAACGCTTCATACCCCATCCGCCCCAAAATGGTGCGGATTTGGGGCAGCAGGGGTGCCTCTTGAAGCGAGCAAGCCATGATTACGCGGCCTCGGCTGCCATTTTGCGTGCTTTGGCTTCGGCTTCTTCGATTGTGCCAACCATGTAGAAGGCTGCTTCTGGCAGGTGATCGAATTTACCGTCAACAATCGCACGGAAGCCTTTAATGGTGTCAGCCAGTTCAACGAACTTGCCCGGCGAACCTGTGAAGACTTCAGCAACGTGGAATGGCTGGGACAAGAAGCGTTGGATCTTACGCGCGCGCGCAACAACCAGTTTGTCTTCTTCCGACAGCTCGTCCATACCCAAAATCGCGATGATGTCTTGCAGGGCTTTGTATTGTTGCAAAGTCTTTTGAACATCGGTTGCGCATTTATAGTGTTCGTCACCAACAACGCGCGGGTCCAGAATACGCGATGTGGAATCCAGTGGATCAACGGCTGGGTAAATACCCAATTCAGCAATCTGACGGGACAGAACGGTTGTCGCATCAAGGTGCGAGAATGTTGTCGCAGGTGCCGGATCGGTCAAATCGTCAGCAGGAACATAAACGGCCTGAACCGATGTAATCGAACCTTTATTGGTCGATGTAATACGTTCTTGCAACGCGCCCATGTCGGTCGCCAATGTTGGTTGGTAACCCACGGCAGAAGGAATACGGCCCAGCAGCGCGGACACTTCAGCGCCAGCCTGCGTAAAGCGGAACACGTTATCCATGAAGAACAAAACGTCCTGGCCTTCTTCATCACGGAAATATTCAGCCATCGACAAGCCTGTCAGGGCAACACGCGCACGCGCTCCCGGAGGTTCGTTCATCTGACCGAACACCAGACCCACTTTGGATTCGCCGTCCAGCTTGATAACGCCGGCATCGATCATTTCGTGGTACAAATCGTTCCCTTCACGGGTCCGCTCACCAACACCTGCGAAAACAGACACACCACCGTGGCCTTTTGCGATGTTGTTGATCAGTTCCTGAATGGTAACGGTCTTACCAACACCGGCACCGCCGAACAGACCGACTTTACCGCCTTTTTGGTACGGGCAGAGAAGATCGACGACCTTAATACCTGTTACCAGCTGTTCTTTTTCCGAAGACTGGTCAACGAAAGCAGGCGCATCGCGGTGAATTGGATAGCGTTTCTTTGTTACTGGCGCAGGGCGGTTATCAATCGGGTTGCCTGTCACGTCCAAAATACGACCCAGTGTTTCAGGACCAACTGGAACCATGATCGCATCGCCGCTATCGACGACTTCCTGACCGCGAACCAGACCGTCTGTGGTGTCCATGGCAATACAGCGAACGGTGTTTTCACCCAAATGCTGGGCCACTTCAAAAATCAGGTCTTTGCCATCGTTTTGTGTGGTCAGCGCGTTCAGAATCGCAGGAACATTCCCCTCTTCGAACTGCACGTCAACAACGGCGCCGAGAATCTGTACGATTTTACCAACTGCTTGTGTCATTTTTACTTTTCCTTCGTTTAACCGTTAAATTCGTTGTTTATTTAAAGCCTGCGTTTAGACAGCTTCCGCACCGGAGATAATCTCGATCAGCTCCTTCGTGATGAAGGCCTGACGGGCGCGGTTGTACTGAACGCTCAGCTTGTTAATCATGTCACCGGCATTGCGTGTCGCATTATCCATCGCGGTCATGCGGGCCGCTTGCTCACCAGCCGCAGAATCGAGCAGCGCACGGAAAATCTGAATGCTCAGATTGCGCGGGAGCAATTGCCCCAGAATCAATTCCTCTTCTGGTTCGAAGCTGTAAGGGGATTTTACCTCACCCTTTTCTTCGGTCTTTGCATTCTCGTTCGCAACTTTCATTTCAGGCATATTGAACGGGATCAATTGTTGCGCGATTGGGCGCTGTGCCAACACGGATGCGAATTCGTTATACATCAATGTGCAAACGTCAAACGCACCGGCGCTGAATTGTTCCAGAATATATTGCGAAACTTGATCGGCGTCCGCAAAGTTCACTTTGCCCTTCGCGCCAATGCCTGAGAAGCTGTTGATCATGCGATCGCCAAATTCACGTTTCAAAATATCGCGACCCTTACGGCCCACGCAGAGCAGCTTAACGGTTTTACCCTCAGCCACTAATTTACGAATTTCCAGACGGGTCCGGCGCAGCACGTTGCTGTTGAACCCACCGCACAAACCACGGTCGGATGTCACCAACACAACCAGATGAACCTGATCGCTGCCTGTGCCAATCAACAATTTGGGGCTTTGTGGACCAACAACAACGTTGGCGGCCACACGGCGCATCATGTCGATCATCGCTGTGGCGTAAGGTTGGGAGGCTTGCGCCTGCTCCTGCGCCTTTTTCAGCTTTGATGCCGCAACCATCTTCATCGCCGACGTAATTTTACGGGTCGATTTAACGGAGACGATGCGGTTTCTATACTCTTTTAAACTTGGCATATCTGGTCCTTAAATTCACTTCCACTCAGGGGAAATTCCAATCCCGCCTCGGCGTTTTTTCAAACACCGGGGCGAGGTTTGGTTATTTTAAGCCGCCGCTTTCACAGGGGCGATGGCTGCGTTGTAACGCGCCACGAAAGCACCCATGAATTCGTTCATTTGTTTTTCCAAATCACCGTCCAAGGCCTTTTTGGTACGGATGGTGTCCAAAATGGCTTTGCCGCTGCTGCGCGCTTCATCCAGCAGTTTCTTTTCGAAATTGCTGACGTCGTTCACAGCGATGGTGTCGATGAAACCGCGTGTACCCGCATAAATCACGAATACTTGCTCTTCAACGGAGAGTGGCGAGAATTGTGGTTGTTTCAAAAGCTGGGTCAAACGCGCACCACGGGCCAGCAATTTTTGTGTGGCCGGGTCGAGGTCGGAGGCGAACTGAGCGAACGCTTCCATTTCACGGTACTGCGCCAGTTCCAGTTTAATGGTACCAGCAACCTGTTTCATCGCCTTGATCTGCGCCGCAGAACCAACGCGGGAAACGGACAGACCAACGTTAATCGCAGGGCGGATGCCTTTGAAGAACAGGCCTGTTTCCAGGAAGATCTGACCATCGGTAATCGAAATAACGTTGGTTGGAATATACGCGGAAACGTCACCAGCCTGTGTTTCAATGATTGGCAGGGCGGTCAAGGAACCAGCACCCTCATCATCGTTCATTTTAGCCGCACGTTCCAACAGACGGGAGTGAATGTAGAAAACGTCACCTGGGTAGGCTTCACGTCCCGGTGGACGACGCAGCAACAAAGACATCTGGCGGTAGGCAACCGCTTGTTTGGACAAATCGTCATAAACGCAAAGTGCATGCATGCCATTATCACGGAAATATTCGCCCATGGTGCAACCGGTGTACGGTGCCAGGAACTGCATCGGCGCGGCTTCAGATGCTGTTGCCGCAACAATGATGGAATATTCCATCGCACCTTGGTCTTCCAGTTCTTTAACCAGCTGCGCAACAGTCGAACGTTTCTGACCGATCGCAACATAGATGCAGTAAAGGTGTTCTTTTTCGTTCGGGGATTTGTTGATCCCTTTTTGGTTCAAAATGGTGTCAATCGCGACGGCGGTTTTACCTGTCTGACGGTCACCAATGATCAGCTCACGCTGGCCACGCCCAACCGGAACCAGCGCATCAATCGCCTTCAGGCCGGACTGCATTGGTTCATGAACGGATTTACGCGGAATAATGCCCGGTGCCTTCACTTCAACGCGGCGCATTTCTTTTGCACCCAGTGGACCCTTGCCATCGATTGGGTTCCCCAGCGCATCAACAACGCGGCCCAGCAATTCACGGCCCACTGGCACCTGAACGATTTCACCGGTACGGCGGACGATGTCGCCTTCTTTAATATCACGGTCATTACCGAAGATAACCACGCCGACATTGTCAGCTTCCAGGTTCAGGGCCATGCCCTTAATGCCGCCTGGAAATTCAACCATCTCACCGGCGCGGACCTGATCCAAACCATATACGCGGGCAACACCGTCACCAACGGACAAAACTTGACCGATCTCAGCAACATCAGCTTGTGCGCCGAATTCTGCGATTTGTTTTTTCAGGATTTCTGAAATTTCTGCTGCGCGGATTTCCATGTCTTACTTTTCCTCTTTTTCTAAAAACTCAATAATAGGTTACGCCGCTTGGCCGCTGGTCATTGCGCGTTTGAGGCGCTCCAGCTTGCGGCGGACGGAATCATCAATCATCCGCGATCCAACGGTGACAATCAGGCCACCCAGCAGATCACGGTTCACTTCAACATTCAGCGTCACATGCGAACCCATCGCATCCGACAAAGATTTTTGTAGTGCTTTTGTTTGTTCATCGCTAAGCGCGAAGGCGGTTTGAACGCGGGCATCCACCACACCACGGCGGCGGGCCAGTTCAGCCTTCACGGCGCGGATCACAGCATCCATTGCTGGCAAGCGGCGGTTTTGCGCCAGCACGCCAAGGAAGTTATTGGTCAGCGGCGAAAAACCAGCCTTAGCCGAAATGGCCAACATGGCGGCTTGCTGTTGATGACGGTTCATCAGCGGATTGCGGATCAGGCTTTGCAGGTCAGCGGACGATGCGATCATCGCTTCCAGCTCAGCAAAATCTTTCTCAACTTTCGCGATGGAATCAGCCTTCTCCGCCATATCAATTAGGGCGGCGGCGTAACGGGAGGCGACCTGGCCTGTTTTCGACGTACTTGCCACTGGCGTTGCTCTCTTTATTTTTAAGGGTTTAAGCCGCCGTTGATGTAGCATATGGAACAGGGTCAATCAAGCAACTTTGCCCTTATTTTCCGCGCCTTTCCGGGTAAAAATGTATCCCCACCCCCGATACCCCGCAACTATGGGGAAACAGGGACTTTCCTACCCCCGGATTCGGGCTGGAAAAGGGTGCAAAAACAGCACCAACCATAAATTATGGAAAAAATCAGGTCGGAACCGAGAAGAATGTCCAGTTCAAGAACAAGAATCGGTCCGGCTGATATACCAGCCCCAATCCCTTGAACAACAGCAAATGCCCAACATAGATCGCCAGCGTATGCCGCCCCAAAAACTGGACCCCGCTTTTCACCAATTCTGGCAACTTTGCCGATAACCGGGGCAGTTCCTTCGGCTTGAAAAAATACAGCAGCAAATAGACCGCAGCGATCCCGTGCAACAGCACCATCATTTCGGCCTGATCAAAACCAAAGACAAGCATTTGCAACGCGACAAAGGTCGCCACACAGAACATGGCATAACCGATGATCAACGCCGAAGCACTTTTGAAGCCGGGAATTTCCGGGCGGTGACGCATGAGATAACCAAAAATTGCCAGAGCCAAACCTTGCGTCCCGTATTCCGTGTATGAATAGCTGGGGATCGCCAGCACCAACAGAACAACAGAAATGCACATAAATGTTTCAGCATTCTGCTTCATCAACCGCATCAACGGGTCAATGACCAGACGCACCGCAATCATTGAACCCAACACGTTCAGCGGTACAATCGACAGCCCCACCACCATATTTCCCATCACCAGAATGACCATTCCGGCCCAGATCGGCCAGGTCAAATCACGGCTGCGCGCATAACCAATCAGAAAGAACCAGATGGGAACGCACATGCGCCCAAACACACGGAACCAAGTTTCTTCGGGGTAAAAATAATAGCCAACATGATCGACAATCATCAGAATGACCGCCGCCGCCTTGAACAAATCATAGGTGGTCAGGTTCTTGGTGAGTTTACCCGTGATCTTATCAGCCAGTTGTCCCGCGCTCATAACGCCCCCCCTTAAAGGAAACTTTGCGGGTCAATATCGATTTGTACCCGTACCGTTGATGGTACCTTGATTGTCGCCATCCATCCATCGATGGTTTTTTGCAGATTGATGGTTTTATCGGCCTGAACCAGTAGCCTTTTACGGTAATTCCCACGCAGCCGCGCCAGCGGTGCCGGTGCCGGACCAAGGGTGCGGATGCCATCGCCTTGCGGGGCCGACATGCCCAGCGCCTTGGCGACCCCGTCCACCTGACGCTCATCACGCCCCGAAACGATAATCCCGGCCAGACGGCTATAGGGCGGCATGTTGGTGCGTTCGCGTTCCTGCGCCTCAACATCTAAGAAACTATCGCGGCCATGACCGGACAAAGCCTGCATCACCCGGTTTTCAGGAATCCATGTTTGTAAATAGACGCGCCCTTGCAAATGTTCCCGGCCCGCACGACCCGCGACCTGATGCAGCAATTGATAGGTGCGCTCCGCCGCGCGTAAATCGCCACCGCCCAAACCAAGGTCAGCATCAATCACACCAACCAATGTTAATCCGGGGAAATGGTGGCCCTTGGCGATGATCTGCGTGCCGATGACAATATCAACGCGCTGTTCGCGGATATCATCCAAAATGGCGCGGAGTTTATCGTGGCTTTCCGCCGTATCACTGGCCAGCACCAGCGTTTTGGCATCGGGGAAGGCCTCCAACACCTCATCATAAATACGCTCCACCCCCGGACCACAGGCGGCGAGTGAATCCTCATCCCCGCAGGTTGGACAGTTTTTCGGGAAGGGCAAATAATATCCGCAATGATGGCATTCCAGACGGTTACTGGAACGGTGTTCCACCAGCCACGCCGTGCAGCGCGGACATTCCATGCGCTGACCACAGGTGCGGCATAATGTAAGGGGCGCATAGCCACGGCGGTTCAAGAACAGCAGGACCTGCTCTCCCCGTTCCAGCGTTTCGGCCATCGCTTCTTTGAGGGACGGGGCAATAAAATGCTGGCGTTCGGGTTTATCGACGCGCAGATCAATCAAATTCATTTCCGGCATAGTGGCACCGCCGTGGCGGTCCGGAATGTGCAAATGGTGATACCGCCCCGACCAGGCATTGACCATGGTTTCAAGTGATGGCGTCGCCGACACCATAATGATTGGAAACTTCGCCAGATGCGCGCGCACCACCGCCATATCGCGGGCATTATATATGACACCGTCTTCTTGTTTATAGGCCGGGTCGTGTTCTTCATCGATGATGATCAACCCCAGATCCGCATAGGGCAAGAACAGGGCGGACCGTGCGCCAACCACAACCTTGGAATGCCCCTCTGCCACACCGCGCCATGTGGTTTTACGCTGCGCCGGGGACAAGGATGAATGCCACATCGCCGGGGCACATCCGAACCGTGCGCGAAAGCGTTCCAAAAAGGCATTGGACAGGGCAATTTCAGGAAGCAGAATTAAAACCTGCTGACCCTTACGCAAGGCTTCCGCCACCGCTTCAAAATAAACTTCCGTCTTCCCTGCCCCCGTCACACCGTCAATCAAGGAGGCTTGATAATCCCCTTCCCGCACCTGTTCACACAGATGATCGGCGGCGGTACGCTGCGCGGCGGAAAGCGTTGCCCCTGCGCGGTCAATATCCGGATGCTGGCACGGCGCCGCAGAAAATAATTCGACCTGTTCAATCAGACCATGTTGCATCAAGCCTTTTAATACTGATGCCGAAACACCAAGTTCGCCAGCACGGCGCGGATGCCCATCCCCCAGCGCAGCCAGAACTTTCCGCTTGGATGGCGACAGATTCCGCAAGAGCTTCTCCGCCCCCCCCCCCCCCCCCNNCCCCCGGGGAGAGGGTTGGGGTGAGGGGGCCGCTTTCAACTGCCCCAAGATCACCTCAACCGCACCGTCTTTATTCTGCAAAAATTCATTATTCCACAACCGCAGAACCCGGAACCCCTGCGCTTCCAGCGCGGCTTTGCGCGTATCATCATAGACCTTCTGCTCATCATGCTGTCCGCCGTCCAGCTCGATAACCAGCTTTTGCTCAAGACAGACAAAATCAACGATATAGGGGGGAATGGGGTGCTGGCGTTTGAACTTGAAAGACTCAAGCTGGCGGTCACGTAAGATCGCCCACAAAGCGGATTCGGCATCGGTCTGGTTGCGGCGTAATTCGCGGGAATGGTCAATTATTGTGTCTGAGGGTTTTATTGGAGTGGCCCCCTCACCCAACCCTCTCCCCGGTGGGGAGAGGGTTTTTTGTGCAAGTGCTGATAATTTATACGCCTTCGCATTGGCCTTTGGCGGTTCCAATGCGCCGGGAACACTCAGGGCCATTTTTAAAACGGCACCGCGTTCGCTCATCGTGTAATGGGATACCCAGTCGATGAAATCGCGGTGCACTTGTGGCATCGGCGATAAATCATGTTTGACCAGAATTGATTTCAGTTTTTTGGGTGGAACGGCATCGCCCATATCCGTGGACCAGACAACACCCGGAACCTCGCGGCTGCCAAGTGGAACACTGACATAATCACCGGGCTGTAATTCCATGCCGACCGGCACGCCATAGGTATAGGCCTTATCCACCGGAAAAGGCACCAGAACAGACACCAACCCAGCCGTTTCCGGCTGTTTGGGCGGGTCTTTGTCTATTCTTCCAAAAAGGGTCTGCATCTGCTAAGACCTAGCACAGTTCCATTGATCCAAACAGGTGACCCCATGAAGTTTTTTGTCGATACAGGCGATGCCGCCGAAATCCGTGATCTGGCCTCAACCGGGCTTTTAGACGGGGTGACAACCAACCCGACCCTGATCGCCAAGGCTGGCAAACCATTTATTCCGCTGATCGAAGAAATCTGCTCGATCGTTTCAGGTCCCGTCAGCGCCGAAGTCGCCGCGACCGATTACGAAACCATGATCAAGGAAGGCCGCAAACTGGCCGCCATCGCCGACAACGTCGCGGTAAAGGTGCCCTTGACCCCGGCGGGTCTGAAGGTGTGTAAAGAATTGTCCGATAATGGCACGATGGTCAACGTGACGTTGTGCTTCTCCGCCGCGCAAGCCATTCTGGCGGCGAAAGCCGGGGCCGCGTTCATCTCCCCGTTCGTTGGGCGTTTGGATGATATCGGGCATGACGGCATGCAACTGATTGCCGATATCGTCAACATCTATAACAACTACCCGGAATGGCACACAGAAGTTCTGGTCGCGTCTGTTCGTCACCCGATGCACATCGTTGATGCCGCAACGCTGGGTGCTGGTGTTGTCACCTGCCCACCGGATGTGATCCGTAAACTCTATCATCACCCGCTGACCGAAAAAGGTCTGGCGGCGTTCGTGGATGACTGGAAAAAAACCGGCCAATCCATTCTGTAATTTAAAAAAAGAACACGCGATTTCAGGGAAACCCCGGTCTTTGGCCGGGGTTTCTGCCATTTTGGCCCCCGGCTTCCGGTGTTATTTTATAGCGCATTTCCCCAGTTTGGAGTATAAAACGCCCCATGGAAAAGCTTCAAAAAGCCACCTTCTGGACCCTGATCCTGTCGGAAAGCACGCATATATTGTGCTGCGTCCTGCCGACACTGGTTAGCATTATCAGCCTGCTGTCAGGGGCTGGGGCTTTGACGTATCTGCCAAACGATATTCTGCGTCTGCATGACTTCCTGCATCATTGGGAAGTGCCGATGATCTTGTTTTCTGCCGTGACGTTGGCATTGGGGTGGTTTTTACATTACTTGAGCAACCGCATGAACTGCGTTGAGACCGCCAATTGCTGCCATACGCCGTGTGCGCCAAAGAAAACCATGACATTTAAAATCATGGTCGTGGCCACGGCCCTGTTTATCTTTAACGTCGCCGTGTATTTTATTTTCCACGCTGGCAAAACGCATTTTTAAAAAATAAGAAGAGAGGAAAAATATGTCACTGAAACAAAAACTGAGCGATGTCTTCACCAACCTGCGCGACGCCTTTGAAAAGGCAACACGCTCGCCACTCCCTGAACCTGAAATTCAAAAAGAAATGGAACAAGAGGGCTGGAAGTTTGAATTTTATACCGCAGCCTCTGCCGTTCGTTATGGCGCGATGGGCGCATCGGTCACCTTCGTCACGGCACCAAATGGCGACGCGGCCTATAATAACTGGCCAACAGCCGCACAAAGAGAGTTCTTCAACAAAACTGTTGCAGAAAAGCGCGCAGCCCACGGTCTGAAGCCTTAACTCTTTGACATAACGGAAATAGCATTTCTAAAATTGGCCCATATTGCGTGGGCCAATTTTTTAGATCATCCGCTTTTGAAAAAGGGTCCGCTGGCGTTGTAACCCCTATTTTTATTGTCTAGCCCGGTAATTCAGGGCAGTATTCATATATGGGCGTTTCCGCCCCTTCACTGCACGTCACCTCGCGTATCGCCCCACCGGAGCTTTTCAAAGAATGTCGAACATCATGACCGATGAACCATCCCACTTCACCGATGATGAAATTCTTAGCTGGCTGAAGGCCAATCCGAAATTCCTGACCCGGAATCCGGATGCGGTCGAATTTCTGGTTCCGCCAACACGAAAAGACAACGACAAAAAAGTCGCTGATTTCCAGTCTTACATGATTAAACGTCTGAAGGATGACCGCGAAGACGTCATTCAATCCGCGCGTGAAATTGTTGAAAACAGCCGCGCCAACATGAACAACCAGACCCGCATCCACAACGCCATTTTGTTGTTACTGGAAGCGACCAGTTTCCAGGACTTCATCCATACGATGACGATGGATTTTGCCGCGATGCTGGATGTGGACATTATTTCACTGGTCATCGAAATCGATGCCGGGGCCATTCCACAAATCGATATGAACGGTGTGCGCGTGGTTGGACCGGGCACGGTTGATCTGCTGACCCGCAAACAACACATCGTTTTGGAACAGGCGATCAGTGGCCTTGATGAACTCTATGGCGGCGGTGCCGGCCTTGTGAAATCCCAAGCCCTTATGCGCCTGAAGATCGGCGGTGATACACCAGCGGCCGTTTTGGCCTTTGGCAGCCGTAACCCCGAAATGTTCACCCCCGGCATGGGCACTGAACAAATCAGCTTTTTGGGCAGCGTGATTGAGCGTTGTTTCCGCCTGTGGCTGAATCAGGGATAGACCCACAATTACAGGAACGCTGCGCGGCGGATCTGCGTGATGCGCTGGCGCGGTGGTATGATTTCTTGCGGTATGAGAAAGTCATGTCGCGCCACACGCTGCGTGCCTATCTGGCTGATGTAACGGGCTTCCTCACCTTTCTGGCCCAGCACCATGAAAAGGCTCCCGGCCTCAATGATCTTTCGGAAGCATCATTGCGCGATTTCCGCGCCTGGATGTCACGCCGCGCGATGGAGGGGACCAGCAATGCCACACGCGCACGCTCCCTCTCCGGGGTTAAAAACTTCCTCGGCTGGCTCGACCGCCAAGGCATCATGCATAACGCCGCGATCAAAACGGTGCGCACCCCAAAGCTGCCCCATAAACTCCCCCGCCCATTAAGCAGCCGCCAGATATTGGAAGAAGTTTTAAGCGATAGCGGCACAGGTGGTGATCACTGGACTGATCTGCGTGATACAGCTTTGTTCACGTTGCTTTATGGCTGCGGCCTGCGGATTGATGAAGCGTTATCACTGAACATTTCCGACCTGCCCCGCGATGGGTTCATGATTGTGCGCGGTAAAGGGCGCAAGGAACGTCAGGTTCCGGTGCTGGATGTTGTGACCGCCGCCATCAATACTTATCGCGCTGCCTGCCCTGCCGCTGAAACCTCCGGCCGACCACTGTTTTTAGGGATACAAGGCAAACGTCTGCACCAAGGTGTCGCCCAAAAAACCATGCGCGATTTGCGAGGACGCTTACAATTGCCGGAAACCGCGACACCGCACGCCTTGAGGCACTCCTTCGCCACGCATTTGCTGCAAAACGGCGCAAATCTGCGCGAGATTCAAGAAATGCTGGGTCATGCATCCCTGCGCAGCACCCAGCGTTACACCGAAATCAACGCCGATGCCCTGATCGCCATCTATAAGGCCGCGCATCCACGGGCGCGCGAGTAATAGCGCGGTCTCGTTCCGGCCTTACATCCGGAAAAGAACCAGGCTGAGCGCCATCAGCCCCATCCCGCCAACAAGGCCATAGACGGTTTCATGCCCTTTGGAATAGCGCTTGGCGGCGGGGAGTAATTCATCCAGCGCCAAAAACACCATGACCCCGGCAATAACGCCAAAAACACCACCGAAGACCATGTCCGACATAAACGGAGCCAGAAAGGCAAAGCCAATCAATGCGCCCACAGGTTCCGCCAACCCGGATAACAGCGCCGCACCAAAGGCATAGAATTTATTATGGGTCGCAAAGTAAACGGGAATCGCGATTGAAATGCCTTCGGGAATATTGTGAATGGCAATGGCCAGCGCCAGCGGCAGACCCAGCGTGGGGCTGTCCAGCATGGCAAAAAATGTTGCCAGCCCTTCGGGGAAGTTATGCGCGGTAATGGCAATCGCCGTCAGCAAACCGACCCGCTTGATGTAGTCCTGATTTTGTTCCGCCAGTATTTCCGCGTCACTGGTTTCCAGACTTTCATGCGGATTGGGAATGAAATGATCAATCACCGTGATTAACAACACACCCGCCAGAAACGCAAACGTGCCATAGGCAAAACCAATCCGGTCATCCGTGGCCGCTGTGAAAGAATCGATCGATTTCACCAAAATCTCGGCGAGCGATACATACACCATCGCCCCACCCGCAAAAGCCAGCCCAAACGCCAAAAGGCGAGGGTTCGGAGTCTTTGACATGACGACAAGCAAACAGCCCAAAGCCGTCGCCAAACCCGCAGCAGTTGTGACGCTCAGGGCAAACAGAATGTTGGGAAGTGAGGTATCAATCATTATCTGTACCTATATTATAAAGAGCTATCGCATGGATCCCTACTATCTATTGCTTTGAAAATATTGTCAAAATCCTGAAATTAACCGCTGCGTCCCCCGCCGCCATTAAAGTTTGCCCGCTCATTCACGATTATGGTAATAATTAACCGTGAGGGATGGCTTGATTTCCTTTTTGGTGAAGCCGATGATCTGCGTTCCGGGGTTGGATAATTCTCCCCACAACAAACAGGCAATAAAAGCCAACCGCGTTTGCCCCTGATAAAGGGAGGATTAGATTTATGATGACCCATGCGATGAAAAAAGGCGCCCTGAAAACTTTGCTGGCCACCGCCGCCGCGCTGCCCTTCGCCGCTATCGCGCAAGCCCTTGATAAAAACGATATCGTTGTCGAAGAGCCCACCATCGCCAATGGCACATTGGTATTATCCTCTGAACGCCCACACGCCGATACAGCAGGTAATGTCAGCTTCATGCTGAAAGTCAACGAAATGAGCTTCGGTGAAAAGCTGCGCTTGCTCTCTGCAAAACGCACCGCCCTGATTTTTGATGGCGGCGATGAAAAAGCCAATCGCCTGTGCCCCTTCTTCAATTTAGAAACCCGCGATTACAAAATCAAAGAAGTTGAACTCAACGTCTATCGCGTTACCACCAATGTCAGCCGCGCCGAAGCCGAGCGTGTCAGAACCGCCGGGTGTGCCGTTACCACCGCCCCCGACCGCAAAAAGATTGAATTTCTCTAAGTGAAAAAAAGAATAGGGTTTTTAAGGGGGCAAATGCCCCCTTAACCCAGCTCTCTTTTAGATATGCAGTGCACGGCCATCAACGGCGAGGGCAGCTTCTTTCATTGCCTCTTCCAGTGTTGGGTGGGCGTGGCAGGTTCTGGCGATGTCTTCAGCGGAGGCGCCAAACTCCATGGCCAATACAGCCTCTGCAATCAGTGTTCCGGCTTCTGGTCCAATGATATGAACACCCAGAACGCGGTCGGTCTTGGCATCGGCCAGAATCTTTACAAAACCATCTGTGGCGTTCATGGCGCGGGCACGGCCATTGGCAAGGAACGGGAATTTCCCGACCTTATAGGCTACGCCTGCGGCCTTTAGTTGTTCTTCGGTCTGACCAACGGCGGCGACTTCCGGATGGGTATAAACAACACCGGGGACCAGGTTGTAATCAATATGGCCTGATTGGCCCGCGATCATCTCGGCCAGAATAACGCCTTCATCCTCGGCCTTGTGCGCCAGCATTGGACCGGCGATGACATCACCAATCGCAAAAATGCCCGGCACGTTGGTTTTGAAACCGTGTTCGGTTTTAACGCGGCCACGTTCATCAACGGCAACGCCAACTTTATCCAGACCCAGATTTTCGGTATAGGCTTTACGGCCCACAGCAACCAGAACAACATCAGCCATCATTTTTTCAGGTGATCCGCCCTTGGCGGCTTCAAGGCTCAACTCAACGCCCTTATTGCTAACAGCCGCAGCAGTTACCTTCGTTTCCAGTTTGAATTCGATGCCCTGTTTGGTCATGATTTTCTTGGTTTCTTTGGACAGTTCACCGTCCATGGTCGGCAGAACACGGTCAAGGAATTCAATCACTGTGACCTTGGCCCCAACGCGACGCCATACAGCACCCAGCTCCAGACCAATCACACCGCCACCAATAACGACCAGATGTTTTGGCACTTCGGGCAATGTCAGCGCGCCTGTGGAGGACACGATGCGTTTTTCATCAATAGCAATGCCCGGCAGGGATACAACATCGGACCCTGTGGCGATGACGATATTTTTTGCCTGATATTCTGTGCCCGAAACGCTGACCTTACCTGGTGCGGTAATTTTGCCATCGCCTTTCAGCCAGTCGATTTTGTTTTTCTTGAACAGGAACTCAACACCCTTGGTGTTGGCTTCAACAACAGAATCTTTATGCTTCATCATGTTCTTGAGGTCCAAGGAGACCTTGCCAACATTCACGCCCAAAGCGCCCAGATGATGTTCTGCTTCTTCGAATCGTTCAGAGGCATGCAACATCGCCTTTGACGGGATACAACCGACATTCAGGCAAGTGCCGCCCAACGTGCCGCGCTTTTCAACGCAGGCGACCTTCATCCCCAGTTGTGCAGCGCGAATAGCACAGACATACCCGCCGGGGCCGGCTCCGATTACGATCACATCATAGCTTGAGTTGGGGGCAGCAGAATTGGTCATTTTTTATCCACATCGTTTAAAAATTTATACGCGTCCAACGGACGATCCCTTTTACCCCGGAAACGGCCATTCTGGCGAGGGCAAAGGTATAAAAAATGCACCCAAGCCCTTCTGTTTTCATAATAGTTGTTGACTCTGGTTAAGCAATTGCTTATAAAGACCTCCTTAAGTAAGGCCACCATGCATTTGGAGACGTGAATGTCGCATAAAGCCCTTACCCCGGATGACGGGCGTATACTACCTGGTTCCAAAGCAGCCTTTAACGAGGCGGCGACGGATGTCTCCGAAATCGAGCTGAAAATGCTCGTTCCCAACTTGCCCAACGGCAATGTAAACAAGGCGGCCTTCGCCGATATCAAATCCTACTTCCAAAATTTAGGCTGGATCCGCTCATCGATGGAAGTGATGCATGTCGATGCTGATGGCAACACCGTTGGTGATCGCGGCGCTCTTTTGACCCGCCAACTCGATACCCCCGATATGTCTCTCTATAAAAAGGGCGTTACCCTGCGCATGCGCGGTCACTGCCCGGATGGCAA
This sequence comes from Micavibrio sp. UBA6139, assembly GCA_002423285.1. Classification (GTDB taxonomy): domain Bacteria; phylum Pseudomonadota; class Alphaproteobacteria; order Micavibrionales; family Micavibrionaceae; genus Micavibrio. The sequence continues at coordinate 38,757 of DIVF01000062.1, forward strand.
TATCAAGACCATGACCAATGCCGATATCTGTGTCAAATTCGGCAACACCCAAGATGATAGCGGTGCCCTGCGCCGTCAGGAATTCGAAGCAAAAATCGACAGCTTTGGCCGCATTGATCTGGCCCCGCTGCGCAAGAAATATCCGAAAGAACAATACCCGGAACTGCACGACGCCTTGAAAGGCATTCGCGCTGACCATCTGGTTGAGTTCCACCGTCCTGACGTTCTGCGCAACCGCCATCTGGTGGAAATCCCAGAAAGCGTCACCGGCCTGAAGGGTAAGAAGTTTTTCGTCGAATTGCTGCTGGATGAAGTGTCCTTTGTTTTCGATCCAAAGCCACAAAAACCAAAAGACGCCACAAGCGCCGCACCAAAAGGCGGCCCAGTCGTTTACCACGTCGATCTGGAGGTCGAAACCGAAGTGATGTTCAAGGTTTGCGCCTATGACAAAAACCCAGACGCTGCAAACTACGTTTCATCGCCAATGACCAATGCAGAACTGAACCAAGCCATGACCGCCGTTCAGCACCATTTGCAACTGGCGGCGAACAATACATTAAAAGTAAACAAATACAGCAAGGCCGAACGTGGCTTCTACCACTTCGCCAAAATGTACGAAGAACTGAAGGACTATGTTGAGCTGAACACACGCCTGTCGCACAAGGGCCGCGTCCAAAGCGCCTTTACCATCAAGGCAAACCCAGCCAATGATTCAGACGCCACACAGCAGGAAAAACTGCACCACCGCCTGTCCCGTGACTTTGGCCCCTACTTACGCGACCGCGACCGCCCAATCGCCCGCCACCCATAGAGATAAAAAAAGCCCCGCCAACAAAGCGGGGTTTTTTTAATAAGAAAAAGAATAGGGTCGAAGGGGGGATTCCTCCTTCAAACTACCCTTAACTTTTCTTACAAGATAATTTCAAGATTGTCATAGGCCAAGGCCACGTTGGACGGCAGCTTCGCAGACACCGCATCGTAATCAATGGTGTAGTCGAGGTGGGTCAGATAAGTCATTTCCGGCTTTAGCTCATCAACCCAGCGCAAGCATTGCTCAAGGTATGAATGGCTCTTGTCCTGATCCTTTTCGCAGTTGCAATCCACGATCCAGACTTTCAGGTTTTTCAGCAAAGCGAAGCTTTCCTCCGGGAAGGAGCGCACATCGGTGCTGTAGGCGAAATCGCCTACGCGCAGGCCCAGCGAATTGATGCGGCCATGCTGCTGGTTAAACGGCAGGATATCGAATTTACCGATCTGGTAACGGGAATAAGGGATGATTTCGGTCCAATACGGGCGGCCAGGGCCAGAATATTCAACATTGATGGCCGGGTCGAACATGTACCACCAGTTCTTTTCGATCTCTTTACGGGTAAAACGATCAGCATAGAGTGGCAGGTTACGGTTTTGGTAGTAGGACATCAAAATTGGCAGGTGGAACATACCGGCAATATGGTCGGCATGCGGATGGGTGAAGAACACCCCGTCCAGTTCACGAATTTCATGACGTTCGGCCTGTGCTTTAAAATCGGGGCCCATATCGACCAGCAGGCGGGAATCTCCCTCCTCCAGCAGAATGGACGGCGCAAGGCGGCGGTTCTTTGGGTTGGCCGGATTACATGCCCCCCAGCTATTTCCCGCATAAGGAACGCCATAAGCAGACCCGGACCCAAGAATGGTGACCTTCATGATGTTGTATATCCCAAAATAGATGTTGGCCCCATAGATATTGAATGGAGTTGCCGATTAGACTGGCTTCGGTCCCAAATCATTTGCGGGTTTGCGTGAAGCCTTCAGAACGGCATCATCCATATCGCCTGCACCCACAACAAGGGAATTATAAGCATCAATGGATTGTTCGATATTCTTATACGCTTCCGGGCAGGTTTCATGCAACAGGGCTGTCCCGATAAAGAACATTTCATTCACCTTGCGCAAGCTAACCGGGGATACGAATTGCTCTTCCAGGAATTCAGCCAGGGATTTGAGAACGCTGTTACCCGATTCCTTGGCGGCCTGGATCATTTTATCACCTGCATACAGGGAGGAATGAACAGATGGGTCTGCAAATTCGGTGCGCAACATTTCGATGCAAACACCTGTGGCGTGGTTGTTGTCGTTCAGGGCACGGGCGATCTGGCCGCGTGTCACGTGCTTTTTCATGATGGACAATGTGACCATCAAATCATTGCACAGATATTCCATTTTATCGGCCTTGCTTTCGCCGGCGGAAAATTTCTTGATGAAGTTATCGGCGACTTCCGGCATTGGGGAACATTTATATTCCTGGTTCCAGCAATAGGACGGATCGGTTGAATGAATGCGTGGGGAGTTAAACAATTGAGCGCGGGGTGCAACACCCTTCATCGCCATATACAGGTCAAACTGGAACATTTTCTTATTGGCATCGCCGCACAGATACATAAAACCAATTCCACCGTAATCCTTGACCAGCTTGTCATGGCAAGAAACCAGAATGGCGTATTTTTCAGCGAGGTGTTCAGTGAATGCGGTGTGGATTTCTTCGAGTTTTTCCGGGTCAACAACCAGAAACAGATCAATGTCTGAATGTTCATCAGCTTCGCCATTTGCAAACGACCCGCGAAGATAGGCCTCTACCAGTCCTTGTTCTTTCAGGTGGGCGAGGCAATCGCGCAAAACCTGGGCCTGGAACAGATGTCCTTGGGACGTCTCTGCGAGATGTTTTTCAAGGGAAGTATCATGAATCCCGTGTTGCAGGATTGTGTCGGTTGCTTGCCAAGATTTCTGTAGCGACATTCAATTTCCCCCAGACCCGGCGGTTTCCACCGGGTTCGTAATGAACATGACAAAGATTAGCTTGCACGAATGTATAAGGTGAATCCGGGGGTAGAGTCAAGAAAATTATGACAAACAGCTCAACAATATCGATTCTATCCCGGTTTAATTTAAGCATCAGAAAAAGTTACATTTTCTGGCATATTTGTGTAAGGTAACCGCCCCGCGACGCATGGAATATGAACGCACCGGAATGAACGCAATAGAACAGATGCAAAAGGCCGTTGATGTCGTCAACACCAGCCTGCACCCGACCAATAAAATTGCCGCCACCATCTTTGGCGGTACGCCTGCGTTCAGCCTGTCCCGAACCAATTACTGGCCGGATTCCATTCTGAAGGCCTTTGGCACCAACACCGACATTGGCAGTTCCAGCGGTACGCTCCACGCCGAAGTCGCCTGCATTCTGTCCGCCCCCGTAACCGAAGGGGCCAGTATTTGCGTCACCGACCCGTTCTGCCCCAACTGCGCCAAGAACATGGCCGAAGCCGGAATCAAAACCATCTATATCGACCATAAGGGATTTGATAAGGACTTCGCCTCGCGCCGTGGCTCCCACTTTCAAAACATGTCGATGCAAGTGTGCGAACGCGCCGGGATCAGCGTCTATGAGGTACGCCGCAAGGAAGACCGTCTGGTTCCAATCCTTGAGATCGACCCATCCTACACACCGCCTAATGATGCACCGGTCATCGTATCCATTCTGGATCACGCTAGTGAAGCCATATTCCTCGACATGATCGCCGATGCACGCGCCAATTTGCAGGAACATAAATTTGCACTGGCCTTAGGCCGCAATAGTAACGATGAAGTCGTTGCCCTATGCGCCCGCTCCCATCTGGCGATTGGGTATTCCAAACGCATCGACGCCAGCGAATTGCACGAAGATTCAGGCAAATACAGCTTTATCCTTGAACCCGTCAACCGCGTGTTAATGAACGCCGCGCGTTTGGGCCTGACGCTCAATCCGGAATATCTTTATTCCTCAACCGTCCCGACATCACGCGAACTGGTCAATGTCGTTGGCGCAGGATTCACCGCCATGCATATCGGCAACACGCATCTGGCCCGCGACGACGATGCCCTGCGCGCCATCAAACAATTATCCGACAGCAAAATTTTGAAAATTCAGCAGTAAAGAAAAAGAATAGGGTCGAAGGGGGGAATCCCCCCTTCAAACGACCCCTTCACTTTTCTCTTTAAACTTCCGGAAGTTCTTCTGGGTCCCGTTGCGGTAATTCGCGCGGTTGTTCCGGTGGGTGTTCGGTTGGTTGATCCGGCGGATATTCTTGTGGCTGTTTCGCAGGTTCCAACGGGGGCTGCTGCTGCGGCACTTCCGGTGGTTTTTCAACAGGATGCTCTTCAGGTTTTGGCTCTTGCTGTGACATGTTAGATTCCTCCAATATTTTTTGCTGCATAAAACCTATATAAGTCATTCAGCCTTTGAAAAAACCCCGGATCATCTCCGGGGTTTTTTGATTAGAGGTCCAGAACCAGTCTGGATGGATCTTCAATCGCATCCTTGACCTTCACCAAGAAGGTCACTGCGTCACGGCCATCAATAATGCGGTGGTCATAGGACAACGCCAGATACATCATCGGGCGGGCCTGAATGGAACCGTCTGGCATTACCATTGGACGCTGCTGGATTTTGTGCATACCCAAAATACCCGATTGCGGGGTGTTGAGAATTGGTGTGGACATCAGCGAGCCAAACACGCCGCCATTGGTGATGGTGAAGGTACCACCGGACATTTCATCAACGCCCAGTTTACCGTCGCGGGCGCGAGCACCGACATCACCAATGTCTTTTTCGATCTGTGCCAACGACTTCACATCGCAATCACGCACGACCGGAACAACCAGACCTTGTGGTGTGCTGACCGCGACGCCCATGTCGTAGTAGTTTTTGTAAATGATTTCATCGCCGGAAATTTCAGCATTGACCGCTGGCAGATCCTTCAGCGCGTTGACTGTTGCGCGAACAAAGAAAGACATGAAACCCAGCTTCACGCCGTGTTTCTTTTCGAACGGGTCCTTGTAACGGTTGCGCAGTTCCATCACCGCAGTCATATCGACTTCGTTGAAGGTGGTCAGCATTGCAGCTGTGTTTTGGGCTTCTTTCAGGCGCACCGCTATACGTTGACGCAAGCGGCTCATCTTCACGCGCTCTTCACGCGGGCCAGCTTCACGGGCAACAGCCGGTGCTTTTGCTGCAGCAGGTGCGGGTGTCGGGGCGCTGACATGGGCCATAACATCGCCCTTTGTCAGGCGGCCATCTTTACCTGTGCCGGAAATTGCGGATGCGTCCACTTTATTATCTTCAACCATCTTGCGCACGGCCGGACCGGAATCTTGCACAGATGCCGTCGCTGGCTGTGTCGCCGCCATAACAGCCGCAGAAGCAGGAACATCACTGCCTGATTTTTTATCTTCCTTTGGTGCGGCTGGTGCAGGTGCAGCAGCCCCGCCCTCACCGATCTCACCCAAAATGGCACCAACGCCGACGGTCTCGCCAGCCTTTACGGTGATGGCAACAATCGTCCCGGCGGCCGGGGCATTCACTTCCAGTGTGACCTTATCGGTTTCCAGTTCCAGAATTGGCTCGTCCAGCGCGACAACATCTCCCTCTTTTTTCAGCCATTGGGCCACGGTGGCTTCGGAAACGGATTCACCAAGGGTTGGGACAACAATCTGGGTCATAAGCTTTTAGTCCTGATTTTACGGTTTGAATTGCGAGGTCAATATGGCCCGTTTGCATTGCAAAATCAATGGGTCGAGCCTTTTCAATCCATGCAAACCCCGCATTTCAAAGAATGCTTCACTTGTTGTCATAAGTTATGTAAAAATAGCCATTCTGAGGGAAACTCGCCTTTGGTTACACGCGCCCTAGATATAAGGGACACATAAGGATTGAAGAATGGCCTATATACGAAAAATAATTGGTACGGACGAAAAACTGGTCGGCATTGCCCGGCTGCACTGGATTTATATCCTAAAAGGCACGCTGTGGCTGTTGGCCTGTATGGCGTTTGCCTGGGGCGTGAATGCGGGGATTCTTTACCTGACGCATTATCTGATGAATGCACGGGGTGATCTCGGCACATCCGCCATGCCATTTTATTTAATCAATACATGGATCACGCCGGTGATGATGATCACGGGGCTCATCCTGTTGTCTTTTTATGTGGTCAAAATTGTCACCACAGAAATCGGCCTGACGACATCGCGCCTGATTCATAAGCATGGTTTTATCTTTGTGAAGGTGCAAGAAATCGACATTAATGAAATCAGCGGTGAATCGCTCGACCTTGGCATGTTTGGCCGCTTCTGGAGCTATGGCTATTTGAATCTCGATTGCCGCTTTATTGGTGACGTTCATTTGCCTGCGATTGAACACCCGGAACGCTTTGTTCGGGTACTGCACCAGTTACGTGCCAATATCGGCGATACACCGTCCATGGCGATGACAAAGAACAAGGACGAAGAACATTCCACACAGCCAGATGAGGGTGCCGTCAAAGGGCATGGCATGAACGTGCCGGATTTAAAACCGGAAGTTCCCACCGCCAGCGCCGAAATGGTTGAACAGATCGTTCGCCAGGTTCAAGCCGAAATCACTCATCAGGAGCAAATGCCCCAAGCCGCCCCCGCCGTGGATGCACGCATGGTTGCCGATATCGTACAAAAGGCGATGCCGCAAATGGTCGAACAAGTCGCCGACAGCTTGCGGGCCAAGGGCCTGATCCATGATCAGGAAGACCCGGATCAATCGCCAGAGGAAGATTTGTTGAACAGCTTCGACGAAGCCGCCGGCGATCTTGCGAAAAAACCCCCGCCAGACCCAAAGGATGAATTCGCCAAGGTCATCCATTAACCAAAACAACCTTATACATCAATGGCATCCGACATGCGGCGTGAGGTTTCTTGGAAAATTTCACGTCGCCTTGTATAAAGGGGCCTATTAAAACAGGGGCCAGAATTATGACGACAGCAACACTGCACAATATGATTTTCAAAAATTCCGCCGAAGCGCCAATGAGCGAAGAATACAAGCTGGCACAAACCCAAATCACCCGCGCGATCTACGCCAATATTCGCCGCACCCTGACCGAACGGGGCCTGCAATACGAATTCCATTTTGCCAGACGCCGCCCGTCTGAAACAACCTATGCGGAACAAGCCTACATCACTCCGACAGCCCTGGCCGCGATTCAAAATATCAGCGGCATCGAAAAAATCTTCCCGATGAAGATTTCCGCCTATCCTTTATCCATCGAAGTGTGAGAGCACCATGACATTATCCGGTCATTTCAAAAAGCTGAACAAACCCGGCAATGAAAATGTCTGCGGCGGTGTTTATTGTGATGTCTATGGCACGCTGGTCAATTCATCCTTTGAGGGCAACACGCCTTTGGTTGAATACTTGAACGCCCTGCATGAATCCGGCGTCAAGGTTACTATCTTCTCAACCGATCATTTCGGTATGCGCAAGAAAACCCAAAATATCGGCCTGCACCCCGAACTGGCCGGGATTGTCCGCAACAAGGCCAATTTTGCCAACATGACCCTAGAAACCCTGATCGATGATGATCCACCGCGTTACCTGAACGCCAAAACCCTCTGGAACCCCAAAGCCCCAGACCTCTACGCGCATATCGACTCAGAAATGAAGCGGCTGAAACCCACAACACCCCCGCCTCCTGCTCCGTAAGGACAAAGAGAATAGGGTCGAAGGGGGCAATGCCCCCTTCAAACGACCCCCTTAAACCTTTCACTTAATAAAAAACCCCGGATTGTGTCCGGGGTTTTTCTTATTCTCTGTTTTGACGCTTACTTAACGCTCAGCGCTTCATCAACCAGTTTGGCCTGCTCAGCAATGTGACGTTTTGCAAGGCCTGTGGCTGGTGCGGCGGCGGCCAGGCGTCCGGCGTATTTCGGACGGGCGGCTTTGTGCTTGATGCTGGTCAGGACGTCTTCGATCTGACGATCGACGAAGGTCCATGCGCCTTGGTTGTAGGGTTCTTCCTGACACCAGATGACATCGGCGTTTGGATATTGCGCCAGTTCTTCGGCCAGTGCTTTTGCCGGGAACGGGTAGAGCTGTTCCAGACGCAGGATGGTGACATCCTTCAGGCCGCGTTTTTCGCGTTCTTCGTACAGGTCGTAATAAACTTTACCCGAACACAGAACAACGCGCTTCATGTCTTTTGCTTTGCCCAGACGCTCACGCGCATCATCCCACAGGATACGGTGGAATGTTTCCTTGCCTGTCATCATCGACAATGGCGATACGGCCAGTTTATGACGCAACAAGGATTTCGGCGTCATGATCACCAAAGGCTTGCGGAAATCGCGGTGCATCTGGCGGCGCAGAACGTGGAAATAGTTGGCTGGTGTGGTGATATTACAGATCTGCCAGTTATCTTCGGCGGAGTTTTGCAAGAAGCGTTCCAGACGCGCGGAGGAATGCTCCGGCCCCTGGCCTTCCCAACCATGCGGCAACAGCATAACCAGACCGGACATACGCAACCATTTGGTTTCGGCGGAGCAGATGAACTGGTCAAAGAGAACCTGCGCCCCGTTGGCGAAATCGCCGAACTGTGCTTCCCACAACACAAGCGCCTTTGGATCGGCCAAGGTGTAGCCGTATTCAAAACCCAAAACAGCGGCTTCGGATAGCGGGCTGTCATGGACGTTGAATTGGGCCTGACGGCTGCTGATGTTTTTCAGCGGGATGTATTTTTCTTCTGTTTCCTGATCGGTCAAAACAGCGTGACGTTGGGAGAATGTCCCACGGCCACAATCCTGTCCCGACAAACGAACAGGGAATCCTTCATCCACCAGTGCGCCATAGGCTAAAGCCTCGCCCGTTGCCCAGTCAAACCCTTGGCCGGATCTGAACATCTCGGCCTTGGCTTCCAATTGGCGGGTGATTTTCGAGTTCAGGTTAAACCCTTCAGGAACGGTGGTCAGAGCCTTACCGATACGCTGCGCGGTTTCATCGGAAATGGCTGTGGAGCCACGGCGTTCATCGCCATAGGCAACCTTGAACCCTGTCCATGCCCCTTCCAGATAATCGGCCTTGTTCGGCTTAAAGCTCTTGGTCGCTTCATACGCCGTTTCCAGATAGGCCATGAAGTCATCGACGATCTTTTTCGATTCTTCAGGCGTGATTGTTTTTTCCGCAATCAGTTGTTTCGCATAGATATCGCGTGTGGATTCATGTGCGCGAATCTTTTTGTACATCAATGGCTGGGTGAAGGCTGGCTCGTCCCCTTCGTTGTGACCAAAGCGGCGATAGCAATACATGTCGATAACAACGTCTTTTTTGAAACGCTGACGGAATTCAATCGCGATGCGGGCAACGTGCACAACTGCTTCCGGATCATCTCCATTGACGTGGAAAATTGGGGCCATGACCATTTTCGCAACGTCTGTGGAATATGGGCCCGACCGGCTGAATTGCGGCATGGTCGTGAAACCGATCTGGTTGTTGATGACCACATGCATGGTCCCGCCAACGCGGTAACCGGGAAGGTCAGAAATCATCAGTGTTTCAGCAACCAAACCCTGCCCTGCAAATGCCGCATCACCATGCAACAAAACCGGCAGAACTTTCAGGCGCTCATCATCGCTACGCATTTCCTGTTTCGCGCGAACCTTACCAACCACGACCGGGTTGACCACTTCCAAGTGGGACGGGTTCGGGGTCAAGGACAGGTGAACGCTTTTATTATCAAATTCACGGTCACTGGATGTGCCAAGGTGATATTTTACATCGCCGGAACCCAAAACATCATCCGGGTTTGGCGGGTTGCCTTGGAATTCAGAAAATACGGCTGTGAACGGTTTACCCAGTACGTTGGTCAGGACGTTCAAACGGCCACGGTGGGCCATACCGAAGATCACTTCTTCGATACCCAGTTGCGCGCCGCGCTTGATCACCTGTTCAATCGCCGGGATCAAGGCTTCACCGCCATCAAGTCCGAAACGCTTGGTGCCGGTATATTTAATGTTCAGGAATTTTTCGAAACATTCAGCCGCCGTCAAACGCTGCAAAATCGCGCGTTTTCCTTCTACCGTAAAATCGGTCTGATTGCGTGCGCCTTCGATGCGCTCCTGAATCCAGTCTTTTTCGATTGGGTCTGACAGATGCAGGAATTCAACGCCGATATTTCCGGCATAGGTCGCGCGCAATTGAGAAATAATTTCGCGCAAAGTTGCGGTTTGATGCCCCAGAACACCGTTGATGAAAATCGGGCGGTCGTAGTCAGAATCGCTGAACCCGTAATGTGTCGGGTCTAGTTCCGGGTGGTAATCACGCGGCTTCATTTCCAGCGGATCGAGCGAGGCAATCAAATGGCCCCGTTCACGGTAAGCACGGATCAATTGCAAAGCACGAATGGAATCTGTCGCCGCCTGACGGACCGACCCGGCATCGATATCGCCACCATCATGGGTTTGTGCATCGCGCGCGGTCTGATCAGCGAATTCCGCCTGGAAGCCACGGGCTACTTGACGGTTTTCAGACGGTGTCCAGCTGGCCCCGGCCAGATCGAGCAGCACCGCGACTTCATCATCCTTCAAATCACGGAAAAACTCGCGCCAGCTCGGGTCAACGTTTTCGCTGTTTTGGCGGAACCGTGTATAGAGATGGGCCAGATATTCAGCGTTGGAACCAGTGAGGAAGGTCAGTGCGTTTGACATGCTCGATACTCGTAAAAGCAAAGGGGAAATTCACGGCAGGACTATATCACGCCCCCCTCCCAAGAAAAGGGGGTTGCAGTGCAAAAAAGACAAAATCCTGACCCATGAGGGCAGGATTTTGGCAAGTTTCAAGGGTTTCTGACAGAATCAGTTATTGGTAATGATCTGTGCGCCTTCGCTCATATCATTGACCTCACCGCGCAGGGCTTTGGCCAGTTCATTCAGAGCAAGATCCTCTTCGTAAGAGATATTCAAAAGATCTTCGGAAACATATTTTTCCCCGTGCATGATGCCGAACAAACGGTCAACGCCTATGCTGATCCAGCGGAAAATTTTGTTGAGGAACGGTTCGTTCTGGTCATATTCGCTAAACGCCCGCGCCACTTCCAATCCGACCTGCATCAAAATATGGCGATAGGCGTCAATGTCACGTTGCGACAAACGGCCCTGCATAAATTTAACGGCGGCTACACAATCAGCCGGAACGGTTTGAACATTTGCCGACCAACTTTTCCAATCCTGACGGCCTAAAAATGTTTCGGCGATCACTTCATGAACGAAGGCAGATTCAAACATGCCCTGTGCAATATTGGTGATGGCGCGTTCAAGGGCCGCTTCTTCCTGTTGATCGGAATCGCTGCCGCCGGTGCCATCACTGGAACTGACCCACAACCCCACACGGTACGGCAGGGACGCCAGCATGACGCGATCTTCTTTAGAAAATTCTTTCAGGAAACCCATAACGTCTAATCCTTGCAATTTGCTGCTTTATATGATGTATCAGGCTGTTTCGGCCTGTTGCGCGATATGGCTCTTTGCCCGTGTATTGCCCAGATCCAGCGCACGGGCCAACGAATCCAGCGCCCGCTGTTCAGCTTCAGATATGTTCAGGAACTCATCAATACTGCGGGCGCGTTGACCGGTGATGATTCCACGCAGGCGTTCAATCATCACCCGGCCATAAATTTTAATGCGGTGGCTGATATCATCGCTGTGATCGAATTCGCGGTACGCCATGGCAACGGAGGTCGCAATTTCCATCATGGTCAATTTGAAAGATGTGACTTCCTTGCGGTCCAGACGTTCCAGCAATAAATCGGTGGCACGAATGCACTCACCCGGAACATCTTCCAGATGATGCGTCCACTGAGCCCATTCGGCTTCACGCGCAATGGTTTCTTCCATCATCGCCTGAACGAATTCAGATTTGCAGAAATCTTCGGCGAAGCCGGTGACGATAACATTCAACGCCTGAAGCTCGGCTTCATCGGCATCACCGCCCCCCGTATCATCGCTGGCACTGATCCAGCAACCAACCCGGTATGGCAGCGCGACCAGCAGGTCACGTTGATCTTTTGTGAAATCTTCTAACTGGGCCATTATGCCTCCTTATAGTCCCTCTCCCTCTAGTTTAGCGGAGGGAAAGGCGAACTCCAAGGGGTTGCCTGAGGGCGGGAAGTATCTACCCCCGCTTCTCCCCCAGCTCCAGTCCGTTTTTGAGGGTTTTGAGCGTTTAGCGGCCCGGTTTGAATTCCGGGGCCAATTGGCCAGCATGGACCGGGTCGGCGGCAATGGCCTGACGCTCCCGCTGATACGCGGCCCAGAACTGGTCCGGCGTGGTGCCCATGGCAGCGAATGTCGCGGGCACCTTCATGTTGTATTTATGGGCCGTCAGCGTTTCGATAATTGATTGGATTGGCAAGGTCTGAACACCCCGCGCGGTCCCGGCGGCATGCAAACTAAAACGCCCCTCTTCCTGATGAATGAGGGCCTCACGAAATTCCATGCGGCAGGCTCTCAACAGCAATGTATCGTGCAGACCCACCACAGCCGCACGGTCAAACTGCGTGCGCTCTTTCGTCCAATACCCGGCATTATCGTAATCAACCGGAATCATGCATGGTGTTACCGCGCCACCCGCTTCATTGATCGACTTCAGGGCAGATTGCGCATACGCAAAAGCCATTTTTACGGGGCGGTAGTTTAACCCACCGCCTTTCGCCAGATCCTTTTCCTGATCGGCGTTCATTGTATAGGCATTACGGAATGCGTCTTTCGCGCATTCAATATTCAACCGCGCCAGTTCCGCATCCAGCACCCCCGATGTCTTTAAGGCGCATAAATCCTTGATTTCCTGCACCAGTAACGGGTTCAGAGTCTCCGACAAACCAGTGGACGCAACATGCGATTCATAAGATGGCAAATCAAAGATCAGCAATTGACGCAGATTATTATACTGGCGGCGGTTGGCTTGACCCAAAAATCCGTCATCGCTGATGCGGCGCGCCCCATGATATGTGTTCAACGCCTGCAGCAAATGCATCTCGGTACGCTTATGGCGAAACGCTTCGCGATCCAGCCCCGGGGACAGCAGTTCATAAGTGCTGTCATAGGCCGTTTGCAGCCCCATGTGTTTCAGGCCGATAACGATGCTTTCAAATTTTTCGAGATTCTTGGTGCATTGTTCCGGTGTGCTGGAGATAATTTTTTTCCATTCGGCTTGCAACTCGACAAGTTTATCCGCATCCAATCCGACCATGAACAGCCTCCTTCAAAGCCCGCTTTCGGGCTTTCCAAAATATATTATGAGGAGGCAGTAAATCCCCCATGGCACTCTTCCGTCAAGAAAAAACCCCCGACAGGCTGGCTGTCGGGGGTTTTAAGATCTTGTTGCGGCGCAATATTAAGCGGCGATAGCCTTCATAACAGCTTCACCCAAGGATGATGGGCTGTCTGCCATCACGAAACCGGCTGATTTCATGATTTCAATTTTGGCTTCGGCCGTATCGTTCGCACCAGAGATCAAAGCACCGGCATGGCCCATGCGTTTGCCCTTTGGCGCGGTTGCACCGGCAATGAAACCAGCGATTGGTTTCTTGTTCTTGTGTGCCTTATACCATTCGGCGGCTTCGGCTTCGGCGGCGCCACCGATTTCACCGATCATGATGATGGCTTGGGTTTCCGGATCGTTGTGGAACATTTCCAGGCAATCGATGAAGTTGGTGCCGTTGACCGGATCACCACCGATACCGATACAGGTCGATTGACCCAGACCTGCTGTTGTTGTTTGCAACACGGCTTCATATGTCAGCGTGCCGGAACGGGATACAACGCCGATCTTGCCGCGTTTGTGGATGTGGCCTGGCATAATGCCGATTTTGCATTCATCCGGTGTAATAACGCCCGGGCAGTTTGGCCCGATCAAGCGTGTCTTGGTCCCGGACAGGCCGCGCTTGACGCGAACCATATCCAAAACCGGAATACCTTCGGTAATGCAGATGACCAGTTCGATGCCTGCATCAACCGCTTCCAGAATGGAATCAGCCGCGAAGGGCGGCGGAACATAAATCACGGATGCATTGCAGCCTGTCTTGGCGCGCGCTTCTTCGACCGTGTTGAACACTGGCAGGTTCAGGTGTGACTGACCGCCCTTACCCGGCGTAACGCCACCAACCATTTTGGTGCCGTAAGCAATCGCCTGTTCAGAGTGGAAGGTCCCTTGGGAGCCTGTAAAACCCTGACAGATGACTTTGGTGTTTTTATCGACGAGAACGGCCATTAACGGTAACTCCATGAGATGAGAATAAATCTGTCCTCTTTATAAGCTGCATTGCATATAAATCAACCATTCCCGCAGCCCTGTTTTCATAAAATTAATCTTTTCCCCCTAATCTGGACAAACCAGCGTGATTCGCGCAAAATCTTGTTTCTATTATGCTTTTTCAATTTAATGGGCCAAAGCCATGGATCTTTCTGTTGTTATTCCCTGCTATAACGAAGAAGAAAGCCTGCGGGAAACGCACCGCCGGGTTCAGGCCGCCTGTGAAGCGGCCCCGATCAAGTCTTATGAGATCATTCTGGTCAATGACGGGTCCAAGGACGGCACGCTTTCCATCATGCAAGATCTTGCCAAACAAGACCCGCATCTGGTCGCCGTTGACCTGTCGCGCAACCATGGCCACCAACTGGCCCTGACCGCCGGGCTGTTCCAATCGATCGGTGATCACGTTCTGGTTCTGGATGCCGATTTACAAGACCCCCCGGAACTCCTCACCCCAATGCTGGAACGCGCCCGCGACGGCGTTGATGTCGTGTATGGCAAGCGCGCCAGCCGTGTTGGCGAAACAAAATTCAAACTGTTCATGGCCAGCATGTTTTACCGCCTGTTGTCATGGGCATCGGATATCAACATCCCGCGCGATGTCGGTGATTTCCGCCTGATGTCCCGGCGTGTGGTCAATGAGTTTAAAAACATGCCGGAACAACACCGCTTCATTCGCGGCATGATCGCATGGGTTGGTTTCCGTCAGGAAGAATTCCCCTATCGCCGCGATGCGCGTTTTGCAGGCGTAACCAAATACCCGTTTCATAAGCTGGTCCAGTTCGCCTTTGACGCAATCAGCAGTTTTTCCATTCGCCCCTTGCGCCTCAGCATTATCTTCGCCCTGTTTGGCGCCGCACTGGCCGGGTGTTTGGGCCTGTTTGCCATCTGGTCTTATTTCCAGCACCGCACCATCAGTGGTTGGGCATCACTGGCGACCATCATCACCTTCTTTAGCTCACTTCAGTTGATCTGCATTGGCGTGATCGGTGAATATATTGGCCGCACCTATATTCAGGTCAAAAACCGCCCGCTATTCATCGTCCGCGATATTTATAAAACCGAAAAGAAATAACCGACCATGGATCAAACGCTCTTCCACCAGATGGCCGATATCCAGACCACCCATTGGTGGTATGAAGGACGCCGTTTTATTCTTCGCACTGCCCTCTCTCGCCTGAACCTGAAACCCAACGCCAAAATTCTGGAAGTGGGCTGCGGTACGGGGGCCAATCTTTTGATGCTGAAGGAATTTGGGACCGTATCGGGAATCGAACCCAATGAATTTGCCCGCGACACCGCCATCAAGCATTCCGGGTGCGTGATTACCGAAGGCTATTTGCCGGATGACCTGCGCCTGAACGAAAAATTTGATCTTATCGGCGCATTTGATGTCATTGAACATATTGATGATGACCTGGGCAGCGCTAAAGCCCTGCATGATGCCTTAAACCCCGGCGGTGTGGCGTTGTTCACCGTCCCGGCCTATCAATTCCTGTGGTCGCAACACGATGTGGCCAACCACCATAAACGCCGCTACACCCGCACCGGCTTCCGCAAACTATTGGAAGAAGCCGGATTCCGTGTGGAATTTATCTCTTACTACAACACATGGCTGTTCCCGCTGGTCCTTGGTGTGCGCATTGTGAAGAAGATTTTCAAGATGAAGGATACGCCGGATGAAACCATGCCGCGCTGGCCGTTTATCAATACGGCGCTGCGCCTGATTTTCTCATCAGAGGCTTATATCTTGCAACATATTTCCCTGCCCTTTGGTGTGTCGATCATTGCGCGGTGTACGCGCCCATGAATATCAAAACCCTGATGCGCCAGTTCATCACGTTCTGCGGTGTCGGGGCCATTAACACGGCATTGTCGCTGGTGATTATTCTATCGCTGTCAGAACTGGCAGGGTTTCACCATGTGGTCGCGAATCTTATCGGCTATGCCGCCGGGCTGGTTGTTGGCTTTTTCCTGCACCGGGGCATTACATTCGCCAAAACCGCGAGGGAAGGCTCGGGCCTGCCCCATCAGGCAAAATCTTTCCTGATCGTGTTCGGGGTTGGCTATGTGGCGCAGCTTCTTCTGCTTCTTCTGCTGGTCGATGGCATGGGGTGGAATGATGCCCTATCCCAAATTCTGGCGGTTGGGCTTTATACAATCCTCAGCTTTATCGGAAACAGACAATTCACGTTCAAGGCAACACCATGAAAAAAATCGTTATCACCGGCGGCGCCGGATTTATTGGGTCTCACATCGTTGAAAAATTCGCGGATCTTTATCCGCAGGCGCAGATTGTCGTCCTCGACAAAATGACCTATGCCGCCGATATCCGGAATATTGATGATCTGGTCCGGTCAAACCGTGTGCATCTGGTGGTCGGTGATATTTGCGACATGGCGACCTGTTTGCGCGTGGTCGATGATGCCGATCTGGTCATTCATGCGGCGGCTGAAAGCCATGTCGATAATTCCTTCAGCTCCTCCATGGAGTTTACCCGCACCAATACGCTGGGCACCCATTGCCTGATGGAAGCCTGCCGCGTATCGGAAGTGCCCAAAATCATCCATGTCAGTACCGATGAAGTTTATGGCGAAATCCGCGAAGGGTCCGTAGATGAAACCACAAACCTGAACCCGACCAACCCCTATTCCGCGTCAAAGGCGGCGGCTGAGATGATTATCAGCGGCTATCGCCAATCCTTCAAACTTCCTGTGGTGACGCTGCGGGCCAATAATATCTTTGGCATCCGTCAATTTCCGGAAAAAATTATTCCGCGATTCATTATGCTGGTGATGACGGGGCAGAAACTGACCATCCACGGCACGGGCGAATATTCCCGCCACTATCTGTCTGCCCATGACCTGACCAATGCCCTGCATGTTCTGGTGACCAAGGGAGTTTTGGGTGAAAAATACAATATCGGCACGACCGAGGAATATACCAACCTGACCATGGCAAAAATGATCTGCGATATTTTCGGGGTTCCGGTTGCCGAAAACCTGATCCATGTGAATGACCGCCTGTTCAACGATGCGCGTTACGCAATCAATTGGGACAAGATTGCGGGTCTGGGGTGGAAACCACAACATTCCCTGAAAGATGAGCTTGGCAGCATTGCGCGCTGGTATGCCGATAACCACAGTCGTTATGACGGGTTCGGCCCCCTGCGCCGCCGCCCCACCATTAATTCATGAGCATTTTTGTCATCGGTAAAAATGGCCTGCTGGGCCAGTCATTGAAAATTCACAATGGCTGGAACTTCCTGTCGCACGATGAAGCCCTGTCTAACCCGGCATGGGTATTGCAGGCCAGCTGCGTCATTAATTGCGCCTTTGCCCCTGCACTCCGCACAGGCCCCTATAATGAAACCGATGATATCGACCTGACATTGGCCCGCATGATCAGCACAGAAAAATGCCACTACATCATGATCTCAAGCCGCGCCGCCTATGGCCTGTGCGAAACCCCGGATCATGGCTGGCGTGAAAGTGATGTCCCGCACCCGCATAGCGATTATGCCCGGAACAAGCTGCATATTGAACAAACCCTCACATCCATTCTGGGTGACCGTTTAACGATTCTGCGTCTGGCGACCATGTTTGGGCATGAGCTGAACCGCCCATCCTTCTTTGGCCTTGCCCTGTCAGGGTTAAAGGATAAGAACACCATCGCCCTTGATATGCACCCCGATGTACCGCGCGATTTTTATGCCGTGTGGCGGTTTGCCGAAGCCCTTGGCCTTATTGCCGCCGATCCTAAACCCGGCCTTTATAACCTGGGTTCCGGACACGGCACCAAATGCGGTGATGTTGCCCGCTGGCTGATCGCCGGATACGGGCAAGGCAACCTGACCCACACAACGGACCACAAGGACCCGTTTTTCCTGAACATGGATAAAACCTACGCCGCGTGGCCGACCCTGCCGATGACCTCACCGCAGCAAATTCGCGATGATGTGATTAATTGCGGGATATGGTTGAAAGAACAGGATCAGAAATAGATAAAGGGGGCACGCGCCCCCTTTAAAAAAACCTAATTCTTTTTCATTTTGCCTTAAGCGGCTTGCGCCTTGGACGTTGCATCAACGACCTTTTTCGCCGCATCGGACAGATTGTCAGCAGCAATAATGGTCAGGCCGCTTTCGCGCAGGATTTTCTTACCCAACTCGACATTGGTCCCTTCCAGACGAACAACCAGTGGCACGCTCAAGGACACTTCTTTCGCGGCGGCGATAATGCCGTTCGCGATGATGTCGCATTTCATGATGCCGCCGAAAATGTTCACCAGAACACCTTTGACGTTTGGATCGGACAGGATGATTTTGAAGGCCGCTGTGACGCGCTCGGTTGTCGCCCCGCCGCCAACGTCCAGGAAGTTTGCAGGTTCGCCGCCATACAACTTGATAATGTCCATTGTCGCCATCGCCAGACCAGCACCATTGACCATGCAGCCAATGTTTCCATCCAGACGGACATAGGACAATTCCCAGTTTTTCGCATCGCGTTCGTTTGCGTCTTCTTCGTCCTCATCACGCATGGCTGCGATGTCAGGATGACGGAACAAGGCGTTGTCATCGAAGTTCATTTTCGCATCCAGCGCCATAACATCACCGCTCTTAGTGACGACCAGCGGGTTCACTTCAACTTGTGAAGCATCCAGATCAACGAAGGCCTTATACATTGCCATCATGAACTTCACGCCGTTTTTATTGGCATCGCCTGTCAGGCCCAAACCAAAGGCCAATTTGCGGGCGTGGAATGGTTGCATGCCGGTGGCGGAATCAATCGACACCATCATGATTTTTTCCGGGTGCGATTCAGCCACTTCTTCAATATCCATACCGCCTTCGGTGGAGATCATGAAGGTCACGCGGCTGGTGTTGCGATCCAGCACGACCGAGCAATACAATTCGCGGTCAATGTCGCAACCCTGTTCGATATACAAGCGGCGCACTTTTTGACCCTCTGGGCCAGTCTGGTGCGTGATCAATTGCATGCCGAGCATACGGGTGGATTCGCTTTGAACATCTTCAATGGATTTCACGACCTTAACGCCGCCGCCCTTACCACGACCACCCGCATGAATCTGGGACTTCACAACCCAGACCGGGCCGCCCAGTTTCTTGGCACCATCGATGGCTTCTTCGACGCTCATCGCGGAATAGCCTTCTGGAACCGGAACGCCGAATTTTTTCAGCAGGGATTTGGCTTGGTACTCGTGAATATTCATTATGTCGGCCTTTTTGAAGGTAATTGATAAACCGCGCTTTTTTTATCATCCCCCACGCCGTTTTGCAAAGCGGCAATTTCCCCTGTTCCATCCCAAACCGCACAGATCCGGGGCCGGAAACCGTAGCAAAAACAGTTAGATCCCTAAAATATTGGTCAAATTTTCCTTAAATTGTATCTATTTACATAATATTTATCATTTTACGACATTATGGGGGTGCGCATTCATGGGGATGGGTGTGCATAACGTGTTTAGGAATTTGATATCGCTGTGGAATTAAACGAACAAGCTGCCATCGACCGGAATTTGCAGGATATCTTGAGCGCACGCACCGCGCGCGAGGAAGCCGAGATACTGGCCGAGATCGAATCCGAAAGTGAAATCTCCGATATTAGCGAGATTGATAACGGCTATAGCAAAATCACCCGCGCCTTCTTCAGCGCCGCCCATGCGACAAAAGATAATAATGAAAGCCGTCAGGCTGAACTGGCCGTTCAAGAATCCAAAGAAAAAAGCAGAGACATCTTCAAATCACTGACTCAAGATGTCATCGCGCGTAACCGCGCATTTCAGGAAGAAATTTATAATGGTATCCAGAGAAATCTTGATGCTGCACGCGCAGAGCTGAACTATTACGACAAGGTGCTGGGCGAAATTCAGGAACAAAAGGAACTCCTGAAGACAGAAGTTGAAACCTTTGCCGAAAAGGTAGACGATGCCGCCATCGTTGCAGAAGCCGTTGAAAAAATTAAACAAGAAGCGAAAATTGAAGTTGAGCAAGCCAAAGAACTAGAAGCAACCTGTACTGTCGCCGCCAATGCGGAGGTTTGTAAAGCCGAACTGGGCATGGAGGGCTCAACGGATGCTGAGCTCCACGATAGGCTGAAAACGGGTGTAGAGACAGCTGAAGCCAATGAGCAAGAAGTAGCCGAGCTCGCAAGGATCGCCAACGATAACGTTGCAGAAGCCGAACAACAAATGGCCGCTGCAGAATCAAAACTCCAGTCGGTTGAACAGATTGAAAATGAGACACTTCAGAACAAGAGCCGTGTGGAAGCCACAGCCGTCGCCCTTGAAGCCCAACAGGAAAAGATGGATGAATTCCAGAAAAATCTTGATGCAGATTTGAAATCCGGCAAGATCACCCCGGAAGAAGCAGCACAGCGCAGCACCGAATTCAGCAACAGCCTGAGAACACAGGCCCGCACCACCAACCCGACCCAAGCGCAACCCGCCTTGGCTGCGAATACCGATACACCAAACACGGCCCGCCCAACCGCCAGTGCCGCCAGCACATTAAATGACGGCGGCGGGATCAAGGCCGGGTCCATTTCAAACCAGTTTGCCAGTGCGGCCAGTGGCACAACGACGCCCGCCGCCCCTGCCATGGAGCCAGAGCGTCAGCCTGTCTACGCCTCCCCCTCAATGGCGATGGGTTAATCCGTCAGGGCGGAATCCACCGGAAGAATTTCAGCATTTTCTCCCTATGCCGCAATGTTTTGCGGCATTTTTCTTTGACATATCGACCCCCGCTACTTTAAGGTACGGGCATAACCGGGACGAATAACGATTGAAATCGAACGATCCTGGAATAGCTAAAGAATAAGACTTAAGGCGTGTGTACGGTTTAAAGCGGTAAAAAGGGTGTAATGATACAAGAGCCTCAAGGCCGGGCCACCAGCTTGATAAGCTGGCTTAAACAGCCCTCATTCACACAATTATTCAACGACCCGGCAACGGTGCTGCTGACAAAGCGCGTCAAGAAACCTGCTGCCCTGCTGGCGGCGTTTACGCTGGCTGCCCACATGCTGGTATCTTCTGCCCCAGCGGCTAATCAGGACAACAGCCCGACGGCCACCCCGGAAACACCACAACAACTGGTGCCCTTAAAAGACGGCAGCATGGCCAGCGTTCGCGATTCTTTGCGCTATCTGCCACTGCAAAAATCGGTCTTTTCCCTTTCTGGCGGCGAATTGCCCAATCTGGCCGCAGATCTGGGTCAGGGTTTGCGCGATGACAACATCACCATTGATGGTGAACAATCGACCAGCGCCGAACAACAGGCGCATATTGATGGATTGATGGTCTTGGTGGTGATTGAAAAACCAAACGCTACCCATATCCGCAAAATCCAGACATTGCTGAACAGGATGGATTATGGTGCAGGCCGTGAAGATGGCCGTTTCGGCGCGAAAACATCCGCTGCCTTCGCCGCGTTCTTAAAAGATAACCGCAGCGCCATCTCCGCCGTATCGCCGTGGATCATCGACCGTCTGGCCCATCACGATCAGGGCGAAGCGTTAGCCGCGATCATTGATAAAAATCCCGCCGCGTCCGCGGCCCTGCAAGCCCGTTTCCCCATTGCCACGCAAAACAGTGGCAAAATCGCCTTCACCCTGTCGCAAGAACCGAGCAACACCCTGACACCCCTGCCCCGCAACCGCGTAGCCGAGATGCAAAAAATTCTGAAAACACAGGGCTATCAACCCGGAAAGCCTGATGGTGATTTTGGCTTCCGCACCGCCGGGGCGTTGATGAAATATTTAAACCGCAATCCGGATGATATTGCCGTTCTGTCCCCATGGTTGTTGCAACAATTGATGCGCCACGGCCATCAGGAATCCTTGACGGATACCATTCATTCAAACCCGACTTTGTGGGCGCGGGTCAGCGAAAGATTGCGTACGGAAACACAAGCGATGAACGCACAATCAAAACAATCGGTCATGGCAACACAATCGGTCATGCGGGCCGCCGGGATTTACACCGGCAGCATTGATGGCATTGCGGGCCGTGGCACACAGGCTGCTATTGATGATCTGAATTACTATTTCAGCACCGCCGATATCACCAATTTGCGTAAGGAAAGCATTGATGTGCCAAGCGTACACAGCAATGATTCCATCGCACAGAAAACACCGCGTTCGACTGCCCCCGTGGACATAACCGCAGCAGACGCCGCACAACTGGCCCGCGATGCCGGGTTCCGTACCGCACTGTCCCGTGGTGATTTTGCCCGCGTGAACCGCTATTTATTGGCATTGGATACAACACCGCTGCATCTGGAACATCCGGTTGAAGGGAAACGCGTCAGCTCCCGCTTTGGCCCGCGTTACGTTGCCGGGATTGATCGCCGCGTGCGCATGCACCAAGGCACTGATTTTTCTGCCGCAACAGGCACCAAAATTGAATCCGCTGCCGGTGGGCGCGTGGTTGTTGCCGGAACCCATGGTCATTATGGCCGTTCGGTCATGATCGATCACGGCCACAACGTCCTGACCCATTACGCGCATATGAGCCGCGTGAACGTAAAAGTCGGTGATGTCATCCAACCCGGTCAAATCATCGGTGCCGTTGGTGCCACAGGCCGCGTCCGGGGCAGCCACTTGCATTTTGAAACAATCCTGCGTGACCGTGACGGGACACCCGTGGTCATCAACGCCGAAAAATTCATGAACCGTGATTTGAGTGACCCACAAGTGCGTCTGGCCGCCATCGCAGATTCCCGCCTCACCGCCCGGAACCAAGGGTGGAAAGAGGCCCGCGTGACCTCCCGTTTTGCCGAAAAACGCGCCCCCGAAGGCGCCGGCCTGCAGGCTGGCCTGACCCCGGCCAATGCCAAGGTACTGCTGGAGGTTCTGGCCGCTGACCGGACCCTGCTAGCCAGTGTGCCGCGCGGCGTTTTGGTGGGCTTGCGCGACATGGGATATCGCAATGAATTGAACCAGTTAGCTTATTCTAACGGGACTGGCCGCACCATTGCGCTGACCCGTTAAATGGTGCGTTAAATGACGCTTTACCAGATTCCATAAAGTTTGACTTTTACCCCCCCGATCCCGTATCATAGGGGCAAGATCAAAAAGAAAATAAACGATGACTATAAGACCTGTTTTTGAACCGGCTTTATTAGGGTGTGTAGCATGGCTGAACAACGCAGACAAAATCAGAACAATGATAACTTCTTTGCAGGCCTTTTTGGCGGCTCTGCAAATGGTGGTTTTTTTGCGCAATTGATCGCCGCTATCTCATCGATCTTCAATGGTAATTTTGGCGGTTTGTTTTCCGGCCTGTTTGGCGGGAAAGATGCAAACGGCAATGAACAGCCCAACATCCTTCAACGTGGTGCTGCCGCCGTTGGCCGTGGCGTTGATCAAGGGACGGCCCTGTTTGGTCGTGGCGTTGACGCGCTGAAAAACCTGATTGGCCATCATGAATCCGGCAATGATTATAACCGCATCTATGGCGCGGGTGTAAAACGCATTCCCCTGACAGAAATGACCATCAACGAAGTTCTGGCATGGCAGGATAAATATGTCGGCGAAGGTTCCAAATCTTCAGCGGCCGGTAAATACCAGATCATCCGCGGCACATTGCGTGAATTAAGAGATCAAATGAACCTGACCGGGAATGAAAAATTCGATTCCCAGATGCAAGACCGTATGTTTGAAAAACTTGCCGACCGCCGTGGTCTGGGCGCGTTCCAGAATGGCAGAATCAGCGAAGCAACATTCATGCGCAACCTGTCACAGGAATGGGCTTCCCTGCCAAAAGATAACAGCAGCCTTAGCTATTACCACGGTGACGGTTTGAACCGCGCCCACGCGACACCAGCCAGCGTTACACGCGCACTGGAAGAAGCACGCGTTGCAACTGCCGCACCAGCGGTACAATATTCCGAAGCCAAACGCACCGGCCAGACATTGTCAACAACACCGCGTATTACAAGCGCATTGAACAATGCATCAAACGCCGAACCAGCACCGGCACCAGAAGCACCACGCGTCAGCGCAGCGGCCCCGGCACCACGTCAAGTTCCGTTGATGAGCCCATCCTTCGCAATGTCATAAACAACCGCGAACAGATAAGAATTCAAAAAGGCCGGATGAAAATCCGGCCTTTTTATATCGCAGAAAAAAATAAAGGCCTTATGGCGCAGGAAGCGATGGTCCTTCTGCTGGACCACGCATTTGCGGCATACGCAGCGGGTTTTGTGACTTCAACAAACCACACAGCACCAGCCAGTTATCAAACCAATCCAGCGAACGCTGGGTTCTGGGGCTGGCGCGCCAGATTTTAAAACTATTCCATTCATGATAGGCCGCACGCGCATGTTTCGATGCCGTTTCGCCCGGGAAGTTTTGATCATTGCGGATATTGATCGTCACCGCCTGAAACAATAGCCGTGCCTTGCCCCGCATCTCAGTCAAAGCCGCTTGATCCTGACGTTGTTGGGCCGCGACATGTTGGGGCAGCAACGGACCAACCAAAGCGAGATTGCTGAGATATGTTTCGCGCAGGCGTTCGCGGGCACCCGGGTTTTTTACCAGCCAGTCCGTCAAGCGGGCCACCGCAACATCGGCCCCGGCCTCGCCATATAAATGCAGGGCCAGACCGCGCATAATTTCTTTATTTTTGGCAATACGCGCCACCATGTTGGTCGATAATTGTAAATGCACGTTATAGCGCGTTTCCAATTCAATCTCATAAGCGTTCAGGCAGTTTTCAATATAAAAGCGCGGATGTTCGACGCCCTGATCAATCAGCGCCGCTGTATCAATCACCGCATCTTTGCCGGTGGTCAGGTCTTTGCCGGGCGATACAGGCGGCGGGCTGGATGTCTGCGCCCATTGCGGCGCTGTATAAAGCGGGGCGTTAAAGGTTTTCAAATCCGGAGAATACCCCATCGCAATAAAAAGCGGCTTATATTCATTCACGCCCTCTGTCACCAATGCCTCAGCCTGGCGCAGTTCAACTTCCAGACGGTCGCGGGCGCGCTGGCGATAGGCTTCATCGTAGAATTCTTTATCTTCAACAACGCTGATCAAGGCTTCAAAAATCTCACGCGGCAGCGGAACGCCGCCCCATGGCTCTGCATATAGATCAAGCGGATGGCAATGGACAGCATCACAAAAATTCATGATGTCTTCTAAAACCGGGCGAACATTGCCCAGTTCAAAATCCAGATACTCATCCAGATTCATATCCAGCTTTGCCGCCATTTCGGAATCTGTGATTTGTTCCAGAACGCGCATTTTATGAAATGGGGTCGCGAAGTCATCCTTGCGAACGCGCTCTGCTGACACTTCCCAGAATTTCGGGCGAAGTGCTTCAATCGCCACTTTCGGGCCATTATGCTGTTGCGTCATTCGAGAGAACCTTTATGCCTGTCATCGTTTTTTATTGTTATGTATTTAAGGTCTTGATCCTGCGATAAAAACACTGCGCAGGTCCAGAAAAATCAATCGCGCTAACGCATTGATTCCAATGGTATTGCAGTGCAAAAAAGAGGGCCCGCGTGACGGGCCCTCTCTTCGATATTGCAAATAACGCAGTGAACGCTTACGCGGCCTTGTTGATGACCTCAACCAGGCTTTGAACAGCGGCCACAGAATGGTCGAACATTTTGCGCTCATCTGCGCTCAGTTCCACTTCGATGATTTTCTCAACGCCCTTGGCACCAATAACGACAGGAACACCGATATACAGGTCTTTCACGCCGTATTGACCGCTCAAACGTGCTGCGCATGGCAGAACGCGTTTTTGGTCGCGCAGGAAGCTTTCCGCCATCGCAATCGCCGATACAGCCGGTGCGTAGAAGGCAGATCCGGTTTTCAACAGCGCAACAATCTCTGCGCCGCCGTCACGGGTACGCTGCACGATTTTGTCCAGCTTGTCCTGTGTTGTCCAACCCATCTTAACCAGATCAGGCAACGGAATACCGGCCACGGTGGAATAACGCACCAACGGCACCATTGTATCGCCATGACCACCCAGAACGAAGGCGGATACGTCTTGAACAGACACACCGAATTCTTCGGACAGGAAGTAACGGAAACGTGCGGAGTCAAGAACACCCGCCATACCAACGACGCGTTCAGAAGGAAGACCGGTCACACGCTGCATCACTTCAACCATCGCGTCGAGCGGGTTGGTGATAACAATCACGAATGAATTTGGTGCGTGTTTTTTAATGTTCTCGCCAACGGTTTGAATGATGCCGGTGTTGATGCTGATCAGATCATCACGGCTCATGCCCGGTTTACGCGGAATACCGGCAGTGACGATGACAACATCGGCATCTTTCATCGCGGTGTAATCATTGCTGCCTGTGAAGGCAACATCAAATCCGGCGACAGGGGACGCTTCGGCGATATCCAGTGCTTTACCTTGTGGCACACCTTCAGCAACGTCGATCATCACGACATCGCCAAGTTCTTTTTGACCAGCCAACAATGCCAGCGTTCCACCAATTTGCCCTGCACCAACGAGAGCGATTTTTTTCCGTGCCATCAGATTTGATCCTTTCAAGAGACGTCGAAAATAAGAAGACAGAAACAGAAATAACCTTTGTGCAGCGCGGTGGCAAGCGGCGAGATCGTTATTTTCCGCGCCCCCCACCGCGATTTACAAACTTCGGCGATTATGGTTAAATTTTAAGACCCTATAATGCCGCTCCTACAGTTCGGCGCAACGATTAAGGACGTAAAAATCATGATCCCGCTGAGTGATTCTTTTGACGATGCGCATGATGATTTTCCACCGCCCGGCCCCGTTGTGCGCCCGATGGAAAGCCGTGATGCATGGGGCATGACCGCGATGCTCCAACGCTATACACGCGCCGGTCTGACCGGGGATCAATTCATGGCCATGAAAGAACGGCTTGAAAATTTCATTCCAAAGGCCCTTGTTGATGTGCAACCCGGTGGCAAGATCAGCGGCTTTGCGATTGCCGCAACGCAGGCCGGAAATTTTGCAAACCCTCGTGGCATTTTAAAAATCATGACGTCCCCGGAATTTGACCGCGCAGAATCAACCAAGCGCCTGTTGCGCGGCATCGCCCGTCAGATCATGGCCACGGGCCAGACAACATTGGAATTGGTTGTGAGTGATGATGACGAAGTTTTAAAAGATGTCTGCAAACTCTATCAGGCAAATTGCGTGAAGATGGCCTCACCCTCTGGTGATTTTCCGGCCCTGAACAGCCATGTGTTTGTGATCAGCGATCTAACGCGCCATTTCGGGATAAAGCCAAGGCAAGACCAACCAAAGGACCCAAGCCCCTGAAATATCAGGCGGCCTTTAACCCCAAAAACTCCAATTGCCAGTTCAATTCCGGAACCGTCATCGGGTAATCGGTGCCATCACGCGGGTAAATCAATTCGCGCGATGGAATGCGGCATAATTCCTTTTGCAATTGTAACGCTGTGCGCATCGTCAACCCCGACCGCCACGCCAGCGCAATAATGGGGCGGGCCGCACGCAGGGCAACAATACGGCGCACATTCGAAATGCTGGTCTGGGCTAGACAGGCCATGGCCGCGATAACAAATTCATCTTCCTTCATCGCCAGCGCATCGGCAACCATTTTTTCATCGAGATTCCCTTCCTTGGCCAAACGCACTGCGCGGTTATAGGGGGTTTCTTCGCTGAGCTCACGCGCCTGATCGCTATCCACGGCATAAGCCAGACGGCGCTTAACAACCTTACTGACCTTTTCAATCGTGTGGCGGTCAAAACCGCTGCGCTTGATCAAAATCTGGCGCACCGATTCATGGGCGAACCCGGCCAAGGCCTTGGAAATATCTGGCGGCAAGCCTTTGCGCAGTGCCAAAGGCTCCTGCCATTCCGGTAATTGCTGGGCGCGCTTTACAATGTCTTGCAACAGGGCCGCGCTGATTTGTGCGCCATCGTTTTGAAGCAGCGCCTTTCCTGCCGCAACGTCATTTGTATCAATAACCGCAATGGATACAGGCTCGCTGACATATTTCCGGCCTGCAATCGCCTGAACAGCCCACCCATCTGGCGTGCTTTTCAAAATATCCAGCAAAACATCATCCGACAGCACCGTACAGAAGCGCAAAATTGGCTCTGCGACTTCGCGTTCAACGTCCTTCGCCAATTGAGCGACGATTGCGGGCGGTGCATAGGCATGTTCTTTCAGGGCACTCGATAACGCCTTCCTGATTTTTAAAACTTCATCCATCGCCAAGGTGCCAAGCGCCTGAACGGCGATGGCGTAAAGCTGACTGTGATCTTCACTGGATAATTCAGGAAGCAGGCGGACCAAACGCTCCGCCAAGCCAAGGCGCACATCAACACTGCGGTCGGATGACATAAACCCGCTGGCCTGCACGGGCGTTGATAGATTTTTTGAAACGGCGCGGCGCACATCGGGGTCTGGTTCATATTCCGCCATGAAATATAAAATTTCCTGATGGGTTTTTGGGTCCTTGGCCAACTTCAAACGCTGGGTTACGTCATGCGATTGAGCAATGCTGCGTTCGTGTTCATAACGCGCAGGGTCGCGAATTTGCTTCATCAGCAAAACCGGGTTGTCACGCTTCAACAATGATTTCAGGAAGGAGAGCATAAAATTCAATGTAACCCACAAAATTGAAGATTGCGTAAAAGGCCGTTTGCGATTTTATGATTATAAATCAGTTTGTTAGCCGCAAACAAGGCAGCATTTATGAACCCCTATTCAGACTTTTTGACGGTGTTCCGTGCGTTCCAGCCATTCATGCCCCTGCATTTCCAGCAAACGGCTGACCGTGCGTTGGAATTCAAATTCATGATCATGACCAAAATATAATTTTTCCGGCGGGGCATCGGCGGTGATGACCAAGCGCGTTTCGCTTTCATACAGCGCATCCACCAAGATCATCAAACGCTTGGCTTCATTGCGGCGGTCATAGCGTAATTTTGGGACACCTTCTAAAAAGACCGTGTGGTATGCCCCGGCAATCGCCAGATAATCTTCGGCCCCGACAGGGCGTTCGCATAGTTCTGCAAATGTGAAACGTGCCACGCCACGCGCAGCGTGTGATACCGGCAAGACACGACCCTTCACATTCAATTCTTCCGCCTGCACCGGCGCACCGCCTGATAATTCTGTGAACATGGTGTTGGCCCAGTCATGAGTCATGGTCCCCAGCGGCCAGTGATAAACACCGCTTTCTTCCAACAGGCGCATCCGGTAATCAACCGACCCATCAACGGCCACCACATCAAACCGCGCCTGGACCAGATCAATAAAGGCCTGGAAACGATCGCGCTGCAATCCGCCTTCATACAGGCGTTCCGGTGGCCAGTTGCTGGTGGCCACCACCACGACACCGCTATCTAAAAGGGCCGTGAACAACCGCGATAAAATCATCGCATCGGCAACATCAACAACATGAAATTCGTCAAAGCATAAAACTCTGACCTCTCGTGCCAATTGAATGGCGAATTTGAGCAGGGCCGATTCAGGCCGCCCCTCTTGCCGCGCCACATGCATGAAATCATGGACACCAATCATAAATTTATGAAAATGGACCCGGCGTTTGGCCATGTCATCGGGCAGTGAATCATAAAACAGATCCATCACCATCGATTTGCCGCGCCCGACAGGCCCGTGCAGGTAAACACCGCGCAGGAATGTCTTGCGGGAACGGCGGAACAGGCCACCGAACTTACCCGGTTTTTCTTCGGTTCGAAGATCATCATATAGCCGTTGCAGAGCCACGACCCCGCCCCGTTGATGGGGATCATCGCGGATGATACCGGCATCAACACGTCGCTGGTAAAGCTCAATCGGTGCGGGCATGGGGTTGGACCCTTCGCACCAAAAGAATGGAAATCTCATAAAGCAGCATCATCGGGATGGCGAGCATAATTTGGCTAAGGACATCCGGCGGTGTGATAAAGGCCGCAATGATAAAGATAATCACAATCGCATAACGGCGTTTGGATGACAGCATGTCTGCCGTCACAATCCCGGCCCGCCCCAAAAGGCTCAAAACAACCGGCATCTGGAAGCACAGACCAAACGCAAAAATCAAAATCATGATGAGGTCGAGATATTCCCCCACCCGCGCTTCCAATTGAATCGGCAGAACGGTTTCAGCCCCGGTATTCTGGAAGCTCAAGAAAAACGGCCACGCCATCGGCAAGACGACAAAGTAAACCATCGCGCCACCGGCGAAAAACAGCACCGGCGTTGCAACCAGATACGGCAAGAAGGCCTTGCGTTCCTTCTTATAAAGTCCGGGGGCAATAAATTTCCAAAGCTGCATCGCCAAAATTGGGAAGGTCAGAAAAACTCCGGCAAAGAACGCCACCTTGATATAGGTGAAGAAGGCTTCGGTCAGGCCAGTATAAATCAAACGGTTGGTGCTGTCCGGTCCCATGGCATTGGCCAATGGCTGTACCAGAAAACCATAGATTTCCTCAACAAAGACATAGCAAAGCGCCGTACCCAGAATCATGGCCACAAACGCCCATAAAACGCGGCGGCGCAGTTCAATCAGATGCTCAGCCAACGGGCGGGCCATATCGGAATGATCGGGATCAGTGCCGTGTGGAATTTGTGGTGTTGAGTTTGTCATCCGGCACCTCCTCTCCCGTCTTTTCTTCTGTGATTTCTGGCGGGGCATCTTCTGGCGGGATGTAATCTTCATCCGCAGCGGCTTCGTCTATTTCCACCGCCGTTGCATCATTCTTTTGAGCATTTTTCTGGGCCAGCATTTGCAGCTCGTCCAGATCATTTTCTTTCATTAAATCTTCAAATTGCTGGGACAGGGCAAATTTTAAATAATGGACCCGGCGCGCAATGCGACCCAACCCATGCATTAATTTTGGAATGTCCTTGGGGCCGATGACCAGAATGGCCACCACGATTACCACCAATAATTCAGACCACGCGAAATCCAGCATCACTTTATCTCTTAAAAACCTGATCCCGGCTTTGGGCCGGGATGGGTCTTATTTCTCTTTGCTCTCGTCTTCGATGGTTTTCGTGCCTTCATCTTTCAGGCCTTTTTTGAAGCTGGTAATGCCCTTACCCAGATCTTCCATCAAACGTGGCAAGCGGCCCGTGCCAAACAGCACCAGAACCACCAAAACCACAACGATCAAATGCCATAGACTGATACCCATTACGCGTCTTCCTCTTCATCATCTTCATCGGAGTCATCATCGTCGTCCGATTCATCGCTATCGCCATCATCGGACTCTTCATCCTCTGAATCTTCATCATCTTGCTCATCTTCGTCTGATGCGCCATCGGATGCAACAACGTCTTCAGAAACGATTTCTGTTTCTGCGCCCTCTTCTTCCTCATCAGAACGGTCTTCCTTCAGGGCGGCCAGTTCTTCTTCGGTGGCGACGGATTCTTCTTCCTCTAAGGCCTGACCGGCTTCAGCATCTTCGATCTGTTCGAACATGTCAGCTGTTGTGGCATCAATTGCAGGGCGACGATCGAGAAGACCAGATGCCTTTAATTCATCAAGGCCCGGCAAATCAGTCAGCGCCTGAAGACCGAATTGATCGAGGAAATCTGTCGTTGTAACCCATGTCAGTGGACGGCCCGGTGTTTCACGGCGGCGGCCCGGTTTAACCCATCCCTGCTCCATCAAAATATCCAAGGTCCCGCCGCTGGTGACAACACCACGGATGTTTTCGATTTCAGCACGTGTGACGGGCTGGTGATAAGCAACGATTGCCAATGTTTCCATCGCAGCGCGTGATAAGGGGCGGCGCACTTCGCGTTTCAATTGCAACGCATCGCCGAGATCACCCGCGGTACGGAACGCCCAGCAACCATCAAGGTTGACAAGCGTTACACCGCGACCTTCATATTCCTGTTGCAGTTTCAACAGCAACCCGCCGACATCCGAACCTTCTGGCATGCGTTCACGCATGGTGCCAAGGGTCAGCGGCTGGGATGATGCAAACAGCATCGCTTCGACGATGCGCAGCATTTGGTTATCTTGTTCCGGCGCGGCGGCCTGAACAACGATTTCATCCTCGGATGTTTCTTCGTTATCAGAAGATTCAACGACATCCTCAACAAAGGACTCTTCCATTTCTTCTTCCACGGCCTCAACTGGCATCTCTGCGGATTTTTCCATCATCATGGTCTATACTCCAACGGCTTCATTGTTCCGGGGTTCATCTTCTTCGTTTTCATTGCTGATTGCGGTTTCGCTGCTTTGCGGCACAGGACCATCAACGCGATCTTCATAATTGGCCCGCAAATAAATCGGGCGGAACGCCCCGTCCTGACGGATATCAGCCTTACCCTGCTTCACCAGTTCCAGACCGGCTGTGAACATGGAGGCAATAGAGGAACGGCTCATCAAAACGTCTTGCACTTTTTCCGGCATCAAACTTT
The DNA here is from genome assembly GCA_002423285.1 of Micavibrio sp. UBA6139. Taxonomy (GTDB): domain Bacteria; phylum Pseudomonadota; class Alphaproteobacteria; order Micavibrionales; family Micavibrionaceae; genus Micavibrio. Next base: position 71,270 of record DIVF01000062.1, read on the forward strand.
TCAGTGTAATCCAGACGCTATGCGGACCTTTGCGCGGCAAATTACCGAGCATTTTAGCAACACGGTCCAACGCCTCGCCCAGCGACATAATCGCGAAGGTTGGAAGTTCATATGTTTTGGATGTCTTGCGGCGGTTAATCTCACCGTATGATTTCAACAGATCAATCAAGGAGAAATCCCAAGTCACTTCTGTCTTGGTGGTCAAGCCTTCCGGCATGCCGCGTTTATAGATGCCATCACCGAGTTGTGGCAGAGCAAAAAGCAGCTTCGCAGAATTTTGCATCGCCTCCAGACGGCGCAACTGGAATTGCAGAGCTTCGGCCATTTGTTCCGCCGATGGGCCATCACCTTGTGTATTTTCACGCGGCAAGAGCAGCCGTGATTTCAGGTAAGCCAGCCACGCCGCCATCACCAGATATTCCGCCGCCAGATCCAGACGCAATTGCGCTGCACGGTCAACGAACATCAAATACTGACGGACCAGTTGCAGGATAGAAATTTTCGCCAGATCAACCTTTTGATCGCGGGCCATGACGAGGAGAACTTCAATCGGCCCCTCATACCCGTCAATGTTCAGCAGCAATTCGTCGGCATGATGATCGCCCGCCGCGATTTCATCACGCGGGGCGTCTTCTTCAAATGGAATGTCGATTACGTCAACAATATCGCTCATCATCACTCACTAAAAATCGCTACACAATAACCGGTGCGACACTGGCATTAAAACGGCGGACACCATCCGCAGACAGGACAGGCGCAGCAGCCGCCACCAGTTTCATTTCGCTCATCACGCCATTGCAATGCAAGGCGGCATCGCAGCCAGCCTGAATTGATTTGCTGGTCCGCTGAGCCATATCGCCAACCCCTTGCAGGGCATTCATGACGATATCATCGCTGAGCAAAAATCCGTCAAATCCGAAACTTTTACGGATCAAGCCATTGGTCACCAGATCGGAACAGGTGGCCGGATTATGCGGGTCAATGGCTGTATACACGATATGGGATACCATACCCCAGACCGCGCGTGCAAAGTTTTGCTTCAAAATATGCCGATAAGGCGCAAAATCAGCCGCTTCAAGCTCTTGCAGGCTGGCGGTCACGACCGGCAGATGCGTATGGCTGTCCATATTGGCGCGACCCTGACCGGGCATATGCTTCACAACCGGGATAACCCCCTGTGCCAGATGCCCTTTACAAACTTCGGCCCCCAACCGCCCGACAAGGTCTGGGTCAGATGAAAACGCCCGGTCGCCAATCGCCTGATGCGTGTCAGGGAACAAAACATCGATAACAGGTGTGCAGTTCACATTGATGCCTGCACCATCCAGCATACGGGCCAGATCACCTGCGTTTTGGTACGCACCCTTTTCATCAGCCGCATCGCCAAATGTTTTAGCCGCCGGAAAGGCGGGCCAATGTGGCGGACGCAGACGGGCAACACGCCCCCCTTCCTGATCGATCAGGATCGGCACTTCACGGCCCAGACATTTTTTCAAATCCTGTGTCAGGGTCAGCAATTGTTGTGGGTCCTGCGCATTACGCGCAAACAGAATAAAACCAAGCGGGTTGGTGGCGCGGAAAAAATCATGTTCTTCTTGAGTCAAGGTACAACCAGACACGCCGAAGATCACCGCCAATGGCGGGTTATGTGGGTCCACTGTTGAAATCTTAGCGGGCAACAACAATGCACCCCCCGGATTTTTTGGCGTTAATCGCTGCACAAATTTCCTTGGCCCGGGCCTGTGCAACCGAACCACCCTGAATGCGGTAGAACGTGCCGCGATCGCCCAAGGTTACGTCTTGAATGCGCAAAGACAACCCGCCGAGTTCAGCAGGGAATTCCTTTTTCATCTTGGCCCATTCGGCTTCCGCCCCGGCGCGTGCCTTCACACTGCCCAGTTGGATATAATGCGTTCCGGTGGCACCAGTGCGGTCTTTTTCATTGCCGGCTGCGGGTTCTGTTTTCGCGGCCGTGGCAGCTTCAACCTTGGTTTCTTCAACCTTCGCGGTTTTAATTGCGGCTGGCGCTTCGGCCTTTGGCAAGATCGCGCCCGTTTGCGCAGCGTCCTTGTCCTTCGCGTCCGCAACCTGAACCGGACCTGCGTCAAGCTCGGCAATTTCTTCTGTTGGTTCTGGGGCGGGTTGCGCCAAAGGTTCCGTTTTCAAACCGGCAAACATCTGTTCGCGGGCGATTGGTTCTTCGGGGGCTGGCAGCAGGCTTTCAACCTTGGAATCTGTGCCCGTGTTATTGGCGCTGCGTAATGTTTCAAAAACGGTGCTGTCGCGGTAGGGAATATCCATCCCGCCCGGATCATCAGGGGCCGATTTAAACGGCGTCGCATCGGCGCGCACCAACGGCACAGGACCAACCCCGGCACGTTCCGCATCGCCACGCGGATAGGTGGACCAGAATACGGCAAACAAAACAAACAAGGCCACCAGCGCGGTCAAAATCCCCAGCATCGGCCCACGGTGACGCAAGCCGGAGCGCCCCTGTTCCATGGCACTGGCAATCTTGCCGAAGGCGCTTTGAAAGCCCTCGTGGTCGTCAAACTCATCTCTGTTGGTCATGGGGGTACATTAAGGAATCTGCCGCCCCCGGGCAAGCATCAGATTATGCTTATCCTCAGCCCAATATGGCTGATTTCTGCCGTTTTTAGGATTATCTGAGGTCCCAATACAGCTCAAACAGCCGTTCATGCTCTTTAATGGCATAACGGTCGGTCATTCCGGCGATGTAATCGGCCACGATTCTGGCGCGTTCGACCTGATTTTTAGGCTCCCCGCCCCCGGCTTCGCGAACCCGTTCCTGCCATTCTTCGGGCAGCAATTTATATTCGGTCATGAAGGTGTCATAGAGGTCTTTCACAATCCGGCTGACCTTTAACCGCATCCGGCGCACGGTGACGTGGCGGTACATGTTTTCCATCAGGAAGGCACGCAGCGCATTGACCTTTGGCAACATGTCATCCGAAAACGCGACCATCGCCTGCGTGGCACCGCGAATATCATCGACACTTTGCGGATTGAGAACTTTCAAACGGCGGCGTGTTTCGGCCAGAACGTCTTCAACCATCGTGCCGATCATTTCACGAATGACTTCGTGCATCAGAATTTTGGGCGCGATGCCGGGATATTGTTTTTCAACAACGGGAATAATGTCTTCCAATAATGGCACACGGCGCAGCTCATCAATGCTGAACAACCCCGCCCGTAACCCGTCTTCAACATCGTGGTTGTTATAGGCGATATCATCGGCTAGGGCGGCAACTTGAGCCTCAAGCGAGGCAAAGGTATCAAGCTGCAAATCCACCTGCTTGTTCACAGCCAAAACGGTGACAGGAAGCCCTGCGGTTTCTGGCTTCTGGCCCTTTTCAATCAGCGGACCGTTATGTTTTGCAACACCTTCCAGTGTTTCCCATGTCAGGTTCAAACCCATCCAGCGCGGATAGCGGCGTTCCAGCGTGGTCAGAACACGCAAAGATTGATCATTATGATCAAACCCGCCGACATCTTTCATGCATTCTTCCATGACGTCTTCGCCGACATGGGCGAATGGTGTGTGGCCAAGGTCATGGGCCAGCGCAACCGTTTCCGCAAGATCTTCGTTAACCATGAGAGCCCGCGCGAGGGAACGGGCAATCTGTGCCACCTCCAGCGTATGGGTCAAACGTGTGCGGTAATGATCGCCTTCGTGATAGACGAACACTTGCGTTTTATATTTCAAACGGCGGAATGCGCCGCAATGAATGATCCGGTCGCGATCCCGCTGGAAACAGGTGCGCGTGGGGCTTTCATTTTCTGCGTAAATGCGGCCATGGCTTTGGTCCGGGCGGCAGGCATAATTGGCCAGCGGCAGGGCACAGTAATTATAGGTGGTTTGGTTCGGGATCGTATTGGATGCGTTTGTCATGGGCATGAGATTACCCAATCACCTTGCACTTGGAAAGCCCACTGGGCTTAAAAAAGGGAACGCAGTTCGCCTTACGGTTTCAGACCCGGAAATGGCGGCCCTGACCGTTTTGGTCCGGGCCGTTTTGACTCGGGCAGGCTCTGGGTCAGGGCGGCGTTATAAGCCGCAAGCTCATCAGCATCGAGCTCTCCCTGCTCGGCGCCCTCTTTATAGCGTATCGCCGCGACCAGTTGACCACTTTCATCGAATTGCTTGTAGGCTGGCTCGCCGGTGACGCCGTCATGCAACTGGCCTGCTTTGAAGTGCTCGACAAAGATGGGCTGACCATCGCGGTTATACAGGACCATAGCAGGCTGACCGCTTTCGCTGTCATTATAGAGGTTACCTTCAAAACGCTCTTCACATTGCAATGACCCATCCGGGGCATAGGTGGTGACGCTTGGTTCACCTTTATCGCTTTCGAATATTTTTCCGGAATTATGATGTTCCTTCACACGCAAAATGCGGTTGCCATCATATTCCAGTACAGCGGGTTCACCACTGGCAGAATCTTGCAGTTTTCCTTCGCAATAACGACGTTGCAAAATCATTACGCCGTCTTCGTTGAAGACCTGGCTGGCGGGTTGACCCTGGGGTCCGTCATTGCATTTATTGTTGGCGTTATAACGCTCAATCTCGATGATTTGTGTTTTGAATTCGGCGAACAAGGCGGCAAGAAGCTGATCTTCTGATTTGCCTTGAAAGCGCGGATCGCTCATGGCGTTTTCAAATGCGCCGGAATCACGCACCGTCAATTGAATCTGGTATGGGGCTTTGGGGTCTAAAACCCGGATCAAAACTTTTGATGGTTCAGTTGCTTGCGTCATCTTTAAAGGCCCCCGTGTTCTGTCATCAGATATTCTTATTATTAACAATGCCCCGGTGTTTTCACCGTTAGGCCAATTGTTTTTACCCTGATTTGTCGGGTATGCCCATAGGATTAAAGGAATTATGGAATTATGTCAATCTTTTCGGGGGTGTTTTCCGGGATAACCACCCTATATTCGTTAACATATTTCTTGGCCTGCCCGCCCCGCAAAAGGTATATAATGGAATGATGAGCACAGAAGCCGGAACCATTACCCTGACCGACAGCCTGACACGCCGTTTGCGTGCGCTGCAGCTCAGCGAAGACAGACCAAACCTGAAACTGCGTGTCGCGGTTCTGGGCGGCGGGTGTTCGGGGTTCCAGTACGAATTTTCCTTTGCTGATGGGCTGGATACCGGGGATATTCTGTTTGAACGTGACGGGATTGGCGTCATTGTCGATGAAACCTCGCTGGAACTGTTAGACGGCGCAGCCATTGATTATGCGGATGAATTGATTGGGGCCAGCTTCCAGATCAAAAACCCGAATGCGAAATCATCCTGCGGCTGTGGCACATCGTTTTCCATGTAATGTGAGGTGCTTCAATATGCGCCGGATTTACCTGATCACCTTTGTCCTTTTAAGCCTTTCCGCCTGTACCACGCCCCCGGCGGATGGAACGCCTCACCCGTATGAAAACTACCTGAATGAGCATCCCTTGACCCTGCCGCAAAGCGATGAACTGCAAAGCTGTAGCGGCTATGGCTGCGCCTTCCGCGACCGGGTTTAGGGCGATCCCGCTGCAAATCCTTGAATTTTTCATAACTTATTGCTAGTATCGCAGCACAATAATCCAAAAAAGGTTCTGTGCGTGCTGCCATTTCGTGAAAAATCAGCCTCGATTGATGATCTGGTCGTGGTCAACTTCCGGTCAAAACTGCTGACCCAAGCCATTTGCAACTGGCGGGCACAAACACCCGTGGCCATGGCTGAAAGCTGCAACCGCCAAATCTGGTTTGGCGAGAAATGTGATTTTGAATCCTTCCCCCGCCCGGCCCCTGCGGATGGTTCCATCCCGCAACAAGGACGCGCCCAGCTGGAATATTACGAAGGGCCTGCAGCCTATGCCTTCCTGCTGAAACTTATTTCCGGCATGGATAGTTTAAAGGAAGGCGAAACCAATATCGCCGGACAATTTTATCCCGGCTGGATACGCTACAGCGCCGACCATCCGCACCGCGCCAAACGTCTGGATACAATCATCCAGCATCTGCGTGCCGATAGTGGGCTCATCCGCAGTGAAATCGTTTCCGGTATCAAACCAAAACGCCATGAACTGGCCGCACGCACCCTGTCGCGTCAGGCGGGCGGTGATATTGCGCTGGTGGTGGGCAGTTTGAATGACAATAACGTGCTGTCCAGCTTTACCGATGGCATCGTCAAGGCGCTTGGCAATAACCGCAAAAGCCGTGTGTGTGAAATTGTCGTCACCCACCCTGATCCGGGGACCACCGGACGCTTGCTGCATGAAGTCAGCCTGCTGAAAAAAACCGGCTATGTTCAAAACGTAGTGTCTGCAATTGATTTTAGTGAACTGGATACCGCATTTGAAAACGCCGACCGCATTTATGTTGATGTGCCAATGAACAGCATTCCCGGTGCAGATCAAACCCTGATCGAAACCTGGAAAAAACACGCCAACCCCGACAACACCTTGACCCATCTGCGCGGCGAGCCGCGCAATCGCGGCCTGTCCTGCCCCGAATGGGCCGATGCGAATTTACAAAATTATATTTCCCCGGAAGCCATCCGTGCGGAGATGGTCAGTATCGACCAGAACAACGCTGTGCTGCGTGTACAAGCCATGGAAGCGATCGCATTTTGCACCAATCTGCGCCACACCAGCCTGTTCCCGTCCAAACACATGTTACAGCTTCATTTTTCTGGCCGCAGCCCCCACGCGCAAAAACCCCATGACCCTACAAACGGTTGATTAAGCCACCATAAACAGGCAGATTAGGCGCATGAAAATCGCCAGCTGGAACGTCAATTCGATCAAGACCCGTCTCGACCATGTAAAAACATGGCTGGAGAAAAACCGCCCCGATGTTTTGATGATGCAGGAATTAAAGGGCGAAGTTTTTCCCTCTGCCGAATTCGAAGCCATGGGCTATCAAATCGCCTATCGCGGGCAAAAAGCCTATAACGGCGTTGCCACATTATCCCTGCATCCAATTGAAATCATCACCGATCAATTGCCGGGTGATGATGGCGATGAACAGGCGCGTTACCTTGAAACAAAAATCAATGGCGTGCGCCTGATCAATATATATCTGCCGAATGGCAATCCGGTCGATACCGAAAAATACCCTTATAAGCTCGCATGGATGAACCGCCTGAAAAGCCGGGTTCAGGATTTGCGCAATGATCTGGACCCATTTTTAGTCGCCGGGGATTTTAACGTCATTCCGCGTGATGAGGATTGTTACGACCCAAAGGCCTGGGCCAATGATGCCCTGTTCCTGCCCCAGACAAGGGCGGCCTATCGCGCCATCTTAAATCTGGGTCTGATTGATGCCCATCACGCCCTGCATCCGGGCCCCAATAACTACACCTACTGGGATTATCAGGCCGGGGCGTGGCTGGGCAATAAGGGTATTCGCATTGACCATATCCTCCTTTCCCCCCTGCTGGCGGACCGTTTGCAATCCTGCTTTATCGACCGGGAGCCACGCGGATGGGACAAGGCCAGCGATCACACCCCTATTCTGGCAATTCTGAACGGATAGGCAGTAGAAAAACCCTTTATTCTTCCGTACAATAGCGGGACCTTATTCAGGCTTCTTCGATTTTCCAGCAGCAGGATTCATTTCAATGACCATGACCAATCTCCGCCGCCACGCCAAATTGCTTGGCATCACCGTTGCCCTGTGTTCCGTGATCGGCGTTGCCGCCTGTAAAACACCGGGTGAGTTGTGGCGCTATGAATCAGCCAGCCGTCTTGCCGCCCCCGCCAATCTGTTGAAACGTCAAGTTTCCGCCGGGGCCTTTTCGGTGAGCGTCTACGAACGCGTTCGCGCACCGGGCAAGGTCGCCAATATTTATATCGAGGGTGATGGCCGCCACACATTGCTGGATCAAGCAACAACCTCCATCGACCCAACACCGTCTTATCCGTTGGCGCTGCATCTGGCGACACGTGATTTGAGCGAAAACGTCATCTATGTTGCGCGCCCCTGCCAGTATAACGCGCTTGATACAACGGGCGATAACAGCCCATGTACACGCGATTACTGGAATAATGGCCGCTTCTCCATCGAAACGATGGAAGCCATGAACACCGTTCTCGACAAGCTGAAAAACAATCACAGCCTCAGCGGATTCAACCTGATTGGCTATGATGGCGGTGCGGCGGTTGCCACATTGCTGGCGGCCAAGCGTAAGGATGTCGTTTCCATCCGCACCGTTGCCGGTAATCTGGACACCGACCTGAACAGCGCCAACCATAAACAACCAGGCATGGTTGGGTCGCTGAACCCGCGTGATTTTGCCGCCGACATTGCCGGCATTCCACAAACGCACTTCATCGGTGAGTGGGATCAGGTCACAGGCGCAAACCTGTCACAAAGTTTCCGCAACGCCATGGGTCACAGCAATTGCGTGCGCATCAGCACCGTTGCGCAAACCGACCATGAAGGCGGCTGGGCCAACCGTTGGCCGTCTTTGCTAAATGAGCCTGTAGATTGCAATGCAAAATAAGCACGCGCTAATGTAAAACGTGGGAAAACCGGGCCTTTTGCCCGGTTTTTTGCATCTGAAACAGCGTAAATTAAATCAATTTTTAGGCATTTCTTCTATAATTTAAAGTGAACATTATTGGGGGCCGGGCAAAAACCCGGACACGGGACATGACACAAAACAAAACTTTGCATACACAACGCGGCTTCACATTGATTGAGCTGGCTGTGGTTATGATTGTCTGTGGCCTGATGATCGGCGGTGCGCTGCTCACCATCCCCCCCTTCACGCATAAGATGAAAGTTGAATCGACACAGGAACGCTTTGATCTCGTCCTCAACGCACTCAGCACCTATACGCAACGTCACTACCGCCTGCCCTGCCCGGCGGATTCTGATGGGGCCAATCGCGGTATGGAGCGCAATGGTGGCCATTGCTTCCAAAACACCAATAACGAAACCCTGTACCAGATGACCGAAGGGGTTATCCCGTGGCGTGAACTGGGTCTGGCGGAATCGGATGTCATTGATGGCTGGGGCCGTTACATCACTTATAAACCTGCACCGCAATTGACGGTTGATACCTATGACACCGCCATGCAGAGCGACCCTGCCGGGGCCGATATTCACAATGCCTGCCGCAACCAGGTCTGGTATGACGCAGGCCGCAACCATTTGAACCGTCAAAAGGCGTTGTTCTGCTGTAATTCGCACCCAAAAACCGCGTATCTGAACAGCCGCGCGAATACCAGTACGGCCAATGTCAGCTACACGAAAGGCTCAGTGCCCGCATGGAAACAAAACGCAGTTGTCATGACCGGCACACTGGCTGGCACAACATTGCCTGTCACCAGCAACGTCGCCAGCACCAGCGCATGGATTGATGATTACCGGGCGACAGATTCATCAAACTCCGCCCTGTTCACCGCCGGGTCGTTTGACAATGTCTATGACGATGCAGCAGATGCACCGTTGATCCGTGCGTCTGGCCACGCCGTGACCCTGATCAGCCATGGCGGCAACGGTTTCTTTGCCTTCATGAAAAACACCGCCAGTAACACGCGGCTGAACGCCACCATGAATGGCACCGCCGCCCCATCAACCACAGCCACCGTATCGATTGATGAAACACGCAATGTCTGGCCAGCAACCGCCTTCGCAGGCAGCATGGCGCACCCGAAATCAAATGATGTCGCAGGCCGCGTTGCCTTTGACCCGCTGGGCCGCAGCACCGGGGCCAGCGATGATATGGTCGCCTATCAACGTTCTGACGCACTATTCGCCCGCAGTGGTGCCGCAACCTGTACACGCCCGGCCCGCACGGATGTTCCTTATACCTGCCCAGGGTTCTCCTACGGCAACTACATCTATGCGCTGGATAACAGTACGTCGATGAATTCAAATTTCGGCGGCGGAAAAACCCGCTGGCAGGTTGGGATCGAAGCCCTGCGTGGCAGCTATTCCGGCGCACCCAATGCAGATAACAGCATCATTGCTCCACACATCCTGAGCGAGGGAGCCAATGATAAGATTGATCCGGATGTTATCGGCTACACCCCTCTCGCTGCATCAGGGTGCAATGCCAAAGACCAGTTAACCTTGACCAAGGAGGGAACCTTCCTGAACTATGACCCGCTGACTGGCAAGGCCATCAAGGGCATTGATCCGGTCACCGGACTTGAAGTATCCATTACTGATCCAAGCGGCGCGCAAGCACTCATTGATAAAACATTGGGCAAGATTAATCCGAATCCCGCCACAATGATTAATTGCACCCCGCTCTATCATACCTTGCTGGAATCCGCGAAACTTGTTGGCTATGGCTCGGGTCAAGAACCCTCCGCGATCATGGTTTTATCGGATGGTGAAGATAACCGCTTCCCGTCTTCAGCCTCCGGTACATTCAACGAGATTAAAAAATACAGCTATATGGTCGCCTATACAGATGAAGACGTGAAGGCTGCCTTGATGGATACAAAGGACTATGCCTATCTGCGTCTGAAAACACAGGCCGAGATTGATGCGGTCCTCAACCCGCTGGTCCCATCCATCAAAACGGCGAAGAATACAGAACTAACAGCACAAATCGCTGAATTGCAAAAACTCATCAATGCCGGTAGCATGACCCGCGATGACGTGATGGGTGCATTTTTGAATCTGCGTTACCCGAACTTGCGCGTCCAGATTGTTGATATTGGGAATGCTAACTTGACCAAAAAAATATCGACAAGAACCCGTGGTGATTATATCCGCCCGAACAACGCAGACGAGCTTGAGGCGTATATGAAAAAATTCAACAGCTGCATCGGGAAAAGCTCTTAAAGTTTCCTAGCGGAACGGCCTTGCACAGGACCCGTTATTCAGGTGTCCGTACAGACCGTTCTGCGTCATGGAGACCAGCATGTCATCATAATATGCCGCACCCACGACCCGGTTAGCAGAGCGGTCAATGAAGACATTATCGCCATCCGTATTCTCGTCTTCATCACCCACAGCACTGTCGTCGCGATCCGTTGTGCCATTGACAAGAAACGCACCGGCACCATTACTCCCGTGGCTGAGCAGAACAAACGCCCACGCCGATACGTTACCCGTTGGCGGGTCAACGAAATCATCAATATCGGCAAACTGCGACGGCGCAGATGTGCGGCCATTAAACCCGGTGCGCGGCTGGATAAGATCGGCACCATTGGCGGTACGCAGTTCAATATCTGTATTATCAGCGGCAAAGCCATCACTGCCATTATTCGGGCAACAGAACTTTGCTTTGCGCGGGTTCCGGTTGACGTTCACGGCGGTTTCTTCTGTGCCATTTTCACGGGTTTGAACATGGGTCGTTTCTGTGATCCAGATACCGCGTGACAGGCATTCGCTATAAACATCCACCCCCGTATCAGCAATCTGGCCCGGATCGTTATTTGAAAAAACCGGGCTGATGCGGTAGGTGAAAAAGCGCCCCCACCCGTCCAGCGCGTCGCGTTCATTCAAACCCAATGACAGGAAGGGATAGAGTCCCTCCACCCGCTGGCATGGTGTCCCCGGACCCGGGCGGTCCTCAAGACCAAAATCAGTGTCTGTGCGATTGACAGACGGGTCCGCCGGGCATGGCAGACGGTCATTCATATGGACAAAAGATGCCAAATGATTGACCGCGCGTTTTTGCACCAGACGTGTTTCTTTTTCAAGATCCGGCCCGTCCTTCAGGCGCAACACGCCAAGCCCCAGCGTGGCGAACACACCCATAAAGACCGCCACAAGCGCCACCAGAATCAACGCAACACCGCGCTGATTTTTAAACCGGTCTGGCCGATATTCATTGGGGGTCATGGGTAGCGACATGATGACGTTCCATTCTCTGCAATAATGCCGGCCTGTGTGCGCCAGACAACAATATCATCAAAATAATTGGCAGCACCTTCGCTCAACGGACCAACGCGGAAGCTGCGGTCCCATGATGCAGCATTGGTCTGGGCACCGTTATCGGCCTCGGCGGCGCTCACCGCACCACCCGCGCCATAACGGTTGCGGGTATTATTGGCCAAGAACGCACCATCACCGCGTTTGCCGTGACTGACCAGGACAAGTGCTGGGGAAATGATGTTTCTGGAATTTGCCTGATACGGCGCATCAATGCCACCCGGTAATCCCGGTGACACCAGCGCATAGCGGGAATTGCTTGTGTCGCGTACATCACGATATGTTTCACCCCCGGCGACGGGCCACAAAACATCACCATCGACGGATAAAATACGAATATCAGTATTGCTCGCAAAATCCGCCGTGTGGCCATCCCGCGCGCAGCAGAACTTGGCCTTCACGCCGTTCACGTTATCCTTGTTGTCATACCATGCACCATCAAGGCAGCGTATATGAACCCGCCCCTGATCCGCAGCATCCGGGTTGACGTTCCCCGAACCATCTTCACGGCCAATATCACCGCGCACGTTATCATTGTTTTGCGCATAAACCGGGCTGACCGCGTAGGTCAGATAACGGCCCCAACCATCGCGCACATCCGCAGGGGACAGGCCCAATGTTAAAAATGGAACAATCCCAAGATTGCGCGGTACACCGCCCGTGGCCCCCGGAACACCCCACGATTCACAGGTCGGGTTATCAAGCGGATTCCCTGGGTTTTGATCGGGAATTGGACGTCCTGATGAAATGCTGGCCTGGGTTACACCCCATTCCCAACCGAATAATTCGTCGCCACGCCCTGGGTCCGCCGGGCACGGCAGCCGCCCGTTTGATTCAACATAGCTGGAGAGCGCCGCCAGAACACGGTTCATTTTCAGATGTGTCTCATCGATTTGCTTGGCGCGTTCGGACAAGGACAGAATATAAACACCACCCGCCACGATCAAACCCAAAATCGCCAGCGCAATGGTCATTTCCAGCAAGGTAAAGCCGGATTGTTGATTCCGCATCATGGAACGCTGCATGATTCACCCTCTTCCGCGAAAATGGCATCCTGTGTCCGCCACAAAATCAGATCATCAAACCGGGTGACAATATTTGTGCTGCGGGTTTTGGTATCGAAATAGGTGTTATCGCCATCGGTGTTTTCCAGTTCCTGCGCCGCTGTCGGAGCCGTGTTTCTGGTATTATTCGCCGGAATAAACGCCCCCAGCCCGTTGATACCGTGCGAGATAAGAATATAAGCCGGTGCCGTTGCCCGTGCATTGGCGGGCGGGACTTGCGGGGCCAGATAATATGACCCGCCCGTTGTATTGATCACCGCACCCGTTGCCGGGTCCACGGGACGCATCAACGTATCGGGCGTTTGATAACCATCGGGACCCGGTGCGCGGTTAAACGCCAGAACAGGGGCATCGTTCTCATCACGGATATTCAAATCCGTACCTTGCGCAGGCGTAGCGGGGCAGCAGAAACGGGCCTTGCGTGCATTGATATTACGCATCACACGGACACCGTCGTTTTTACCCTCATCATAAAACCAATCCGCTGTGCGGCATGCCGGATGCACGTCGGCAGGCAACTCATTATAAGTGTTTTGTGAAAATGCCGGGCTGATCGCATAGGTGAAATAATTTCCAAACCCATCGACCGCCAATGCTTCCGGAACACCCAAGGTGCGGAACGGAATGATCCCTTCTGTCGTTGGGCAAATATCGGGAATGGCCGCGCCATCAACACCACCACCCGCTTGAAAACCATAAGGCGGATTGGCCGTTGCCCTGTTCGGAACCGCCGGGCAAGGCAGACGATAATTTTCAACCGCATAACGATTTAAAAGACGGCTGATTTTTTCCATCTTTTCGGTGGTTTCCATGTGACGGAAATTTTCAACCAACGGCTTCAGGAAAACAAAGACCCCAAAGATCAACGCCCCAACAATAATAATGACCACCGCCAGCTCCACCAGCGTAAAGCCGGAAGCCTTTGGACGTTTCAATGCTGTGCCTTTGAAAGTGGAATCAGTAACGCGGCGATCATTCGATACGGCCATCACGCATTCCCCATTGTGAGCCTTATGATTCATTATCGCAGGATTTTATCCGATAAAACCATAATTAACCAAGGGCTTAGCGCATGGCAGCGCAATATTAACGCACCCCCACAATGGTCCGACCATAACCCATTGAAACTATTAATGATATTATTGAAATTTGGACCCCCTCGGCCCGACCACCCACTACCATTGACTTTTCACCAATATGTCCATATATTTAGACATATGGACATACAAGAAGCACTGATCGCCTTTGACGCCCTGTCGCAGGAAACCCGCCTGCGGGTTTTCCGCCTGCTGGTCGAATACGGCCCGGATGGCGCCCCGGCGGGTAAGCTCAGCGAAACACTGGGCATCCCCCACAACACCCTGTCTTTTCACCTGAGCCATATGAGTAACGCCAATTTGATCCTGTCGCGCCGCGATGGACGTTCGATTATCTACAGCGCAAATTTTGATTTCTTCACAGGATTGCTCCGCTTCATGGTCGAAGATTGCTGCCGCGTTGAATTCGCCAGCATCCGTGATGACGAAAAAAAAGGCTCCTCCATTATTGAACTGATGAATTGCTGCCAACCGAAAAAAGAGAAAAAATCATGAAAATATCTGAAATTAAAAATGTCCTGCCCTCCTTGCAGGCCGTCAACTTCAAACTGCCGGATGGTTCCTATGTGCCGCAACATTTCCACGTCACCGAAGTCGGCCTTGTCACCAAGCATTTCATTGATTGCGGCGGCGTAGAGCGTAAGGAAACTGTCGCCAATTTCCAGCTTTGGGAGGCTGGCGATTACGATCACCGTCTGGCCCCACAAAAATTCCTGCATATTCTTAATCTATGCGAAAAGGTTCTCGGCAAAGATGATCTGGATATCGAGGTTGAATACCAGCAAGCCACCATTGGCAAATTCGGCCTTGATTTCGATGGCAAGGATTTTGTCCTGACCGCCAAACAAACCGCCTGTCTGGCACAAGACGCCTGCGGCATACCCAACAAGGACCAGACTAAAACCGCGATCGGCGGCTGCGCTCCGGGCGGGGGGTGCTGCTAATGACAAGCCGCATTCTTGTTCTGTGCACGGGTAACTCCTGCCGCTCAGTCATGGCTGAAGCCTTGTTCAATCACATGGGCAAAGGCACCATTGAAGCGGTGAGTGCTGGCAGCCACCCTGCTGGCTATGTCCACCCGAAATCCATCGAAACCCTGAAACGGCACGGCATTGACCCCGGAACCCCGCGCAGCAAGTCATGGAACGAATTTTCGGGGCAATCGTTTGATCTGGTTGTAACCGTCTGCGATGCGGCAGCGGCTGAGAGCTGCCCTGCCTTCATCGGGCAGGTCAAGAAACTGCACTGGAGCACACCCGATCCCGCCAAAGCCACCGGCACAGATGCACAGATTGAAGCGGCATTTGACGAGGCGTATTATAGGCTCAAAGAAAAAATCGAGGAATATTTAAAGAATGCTTGAGCTCTTCACCCACCTTGCTGACTGGATGGCCTATGATTTGTTTTCACTCGAAAAAGAAACAAAGCTGGCCGGTGCCGTTCATTTCTTTATCGAAGACACGACAAAGATCTTCTTTCTGCTGGCAGTGATGATCTACATCATTGGTTTTGGACGGTCTTATGTATCGCCGGAAAAGGTGCGCGTCTGGCTGACAGGAAAATCACGCTTTACAGGTTATATTCTGGCGGCACTACTGGGTGCGCTTACGCCATTTTGTTCATGTTCGTCCGTCCCGCTCTTTATCGCATTTTTGTCGGCTGGTATTCCGCTGGGCGTAACCATGGCGTTTTTGATTACATCTCCCCTTGTCAATGAAGTCGCTGTCGTCCTGCTGGGTGAGGCTTTGGGATTGAAATTCACCCTCACCTATGTCGGCACGGGCATCGCACTGGGGATTATCGGTGGTTTTATCATCGATGCGTTCAAGCTCAATAAATGGGTTGAACCCTATGTCTGGGACATCAAAATGCCTGTGCCAGAGAATGCCGAGGACGCAAAAGGTTGGGGCTGGCGCGAAAAATATGCGCGCGGTGAAGCCATTGATATCATCAAGCGCGTCTGGCTTTATGTCCTCATCGGCGTTGGTCTGGGCGCAGGGCTGCATGGGTATGTGCCACAGGAATGGTTCATGGAACATGCCGGTGCCGATAATCCTTTTGCCGTGCCACTGGCCGTTCTTGCGGGGATCCCGCTTTACGCGAATGCAACGGGCATCATTCCCGTGGCCGAAGTACTGCTGAACAAGGGTGTTCCTATCGGCACCATCCTTGCCTTTATCATGAGCATCGTGGCGATTTCTTTGCCTGAGTTATTAATCCTCAGAAAAGTTTTAAAAATACAGATGCTTGTATTTTTTGTTGTGTTTTTGTTCCTGGCCTTCGTTGGCGTGGGGTATTCGTTCAATATTATATTTGGAGGTTAATCATGGATATTACCGTTCTTGGCAAAGGCTGTTCGCGCTGCGAATCAACCATTCACCGTATTGAGCGCGAAGCCACAGTACTGGGTGTTCCTGTTCAGATTACTAAAATTACCGATGAGGTCGAAATCATTAAAAACGGCGTCATGACCACGCCCGCCGTGATGATTGGCGGTAAAATCGTCCATTCCGGCGGCATTCCATCCATTGAGTCCGTTCAATCCTGGCTGAAGAAATAAGAGTATCTAAAATGACCGCCTGCACCCGTCGCCTTTCATTTCTCGACCGTTATTTGACGCTGTGGATTTTTCTGGCGATGGCGGCCGGTGTGGCGATTGGTTCGGTTTTTAAAGGCACGCCTGAATTTTTGAATGGCCTGTCAATCGGCACGACAAATATTCCGATCGCCATTGGTTTGATCCTGATGATGTATCCGCCGCTGGCGCGGGTCAGGTACGAAGAATTGCCACTGGTTTTCAAGGACTGGAAAATTCTGCTGCTGTCCTTGGTGCAAAACTGGCTGATCGGCCCCTTCCTGATGTTCGGTCTGGCTGTTCTATTTTTGCATGATTATCCTGAATATATGACAGGGTTGATCCTGATCGGCCTTGCCCGTTGCATCGCGATGGTCATCGTCTGGAATCAACTGGCCGAAGGTGACAATCAATATGTTGCCGCGCTTGTGGCGTTTAACAGCATCTTCCAGCTTTTATTTTTCAGCGTTTATGCGTGGTTCTTTCTATCGGTGCTGCCGCCACTCTTCGGCTTGGGCGGACAGGTCGTTGACATCAGCTTTATCACCATCGCCGAAAGCGTTTTCATCTATCTCGGCATTCCCTTCCTTGCGGGATTTTTAACGCGCAAAATTCTCCTCAAACAAAAGGGGCAAGACTGGTACGAAAATAAATTCCTGCCAAAGATCGGCCCGGTTACGCTGATTGCGTTGCTTTTGACGATTCTTGCGATGTTTTCGTTGAAGGGCGGAATGGTTCTAGAACTGCCACTGGATGTGATCCGCATCGCCATACCGCTGGCAATCTATTTTGTGATTATGTTCTTTATCAGCTTCATCATGGGCAAAATGATTGGTGCCGATTACGGCAAGACCACTGCCGCCGCCTTCACCGCCGCCAGCAATAACTTTGAACTGGCCATCGCCGTAGCCATTGCTGCCTTTGGGCTTGGGTCATCGGTTGCCTTTGCCACTGTGATTGGACCCTTGGTAGAAGTCCCTGTCCTGATCGCCATGGTCAGTGTTGCCCTGTGGTTTAGACAAAAAATGTTCAGTTAATGCCTCAAGCACCCTGCGCGCAGTTGATGCAGGTGGGAATTGCAGGGTCCAGCGCCAGCCTTTTTTCTGCTATATCCTCACCACACTTGACGCAACATCCAAAATCGCCGCTTTTAATCCGCCCCAAGGCAGCCTCTATCTTCTGAATCTGTTCTACCCGGCGGCGTTGGGCAGCCAACGTCATTTCCTGCTGCTGAATCGCATCGATGCGCGACACGCGCCCAACAACGGTCTGGTCGAGCTCGACAGGTTTTGCGGCATCTGTGGCTTGCTCAATCGTTGCCTCAAGCTCGACCTTCTGAGCCAAAAGTTTCTTTTTGAATGCTTCGCTATTGATTGCCATTGGTTATATCCCGGATAAAAAAGTTGCTTTTCAATTGGTAATCCGTATATTGGCGGCAAATCAACATACGGGTGCCCGATTAATGTAGCTGAAACAGGCCAAAATTCATAAATCATTCGCCCCACCTTGTGGCGACCCCTTAATTTTGGAGAATTCTGTTTTCATGTTATCGCGCTCATTTTCCCACATCCAAAAACACTGGCTTGGCAATATTCGCAATGATCTTCTTGCGGGCATGGTCGTTGCCCTTGCCCTGATCCCCGAAGCAATTGCCTTTTCTATTATCGCAGGGGTTGACCCCAAGGTCGGCCTTTATGCATCGTTTTGTATTGCCGTGGTCATCGCCTTTGTCGGTGGTCGGTCCGGTATGATTTCAGCGGCAACCGGGGCGATGGCCCTTGTTATGGTGACGCTGGTAAAAGAACACGGCCTTGAATATCTTCTGGCCGCAACCATCCTGACGGGCATTCTGCAAATATTTGCCGGGTTTTTTAAACTGGGGACGCTGATGCGCTTTGTATCACGCTCCGTTGTGACGGGCTTCGTCAATGCGCTGGCGATTTTAATTTTCATGGCGCAATTGCCGGAATTCAAAGGCGCAGGCATCACGATGTATGGCATGGTCGCGCTCGGGCTGGCGATTATTTACATTCTGCCCCGCTTTACCAAGGCCATTCCATCGCCGTTGATCTGCATCATCGTTCTGACCGCAATCAGCATGGTTTTGGGCATGGATCTGCGAACGGTCGGCGATATGGGGGAACTGCCCTCGACATTGCCGCTCTTCTTGCTGCCGAATATTCCGCTTAATCTTGAAACGCTGATGATCATCTTCCCTTATGCCCTCACGCTGACAGCGGTGGGCTTGCTGGAATCACTGATGACTGCAACCATCGTTGACGACCTGACCGACACACCGAGCGATAAGAATCGTGAGTGTAAGGGCCAGGGCATCGCCAATATCGTCGCCGGATTCTTTGGCGGGATGGCGGGCTGCGCCATGATTGGCCAATCGGTCATTAACATTAAATCCGGGGGCCGTGGCAGGCTTTCAACTTTGTTTGCCGGGCTGTTTCTGCTGTTCCTGATCCTTGTGGTCGGAAAATGGGTCAGCCAGATACCAATGGCGGCGCTGGTGGCCGTGATGATCATGGTATCGATCGGGACATTCAGCTGGTCCTCGATCAAAAACCTTAAAACACACCCCAAAAGCTCCAGCCTGGTGATGGTGGCAACGGTCGCAATTGTTGTGCTGACCCATAATCTGGCCTTGGGTGTGTTCGTTGGTGTTCTGATGAGCGCATTATTCTTTGCGCGCAAAGTATCAAGACTGATGAAAATTGAATCTCATCTTTCTGAAGACCTGAGCCATCGCACCTATAAAGTATATGGACAGGTTTTCTTTGCCTCGGCGGATGATTTCTCTGCTGCCTTTGATTTTAAGGAAGTGGTTGAAAAGGTCACGATTGATGTCACGCAGGCCCATTTCTGGGACTTATCAGCCGTGGGCGCGTTGGATAAGGTTGTTTTGAAATTCCGACGCGAAGGTGCATCCATTGAACTGATCGGCATGAATGAAGCCAGCGCAACCATTGTTGACAGGCTGGCCATCCATGACAAGCCTGACGCGCTTGAACTCATGCTGAAACATTAAAAGACAAGGAATATTATCATGACAAAATTATTAGTATGCATTGATGGTTCGGCTTACGCAGATAATATCTGCACCAACGCAGCATGGGCGGCACAGCGTATGGGTGCCAGCATTGACCTTCTCCACGTTTTGCGCCGTCATTCCGATTATCAGGCCCCCTCCAACGATCACACAGGGGCCATCGGCCTCGGTGCGCGAAGCGAATTGCTGGAAGAACTGACCAAGGTCGATGAAGAACGTGGACGTCTTGACCTGCAAAAAGGTAAAATCATTCTCCAGCACGGCGAAAAAAATTTAAAGAATGCAGGTATTGAAACCGTCAACCTGATCCATCGTCGCGGCAGTTTGGTTGAAAGCGTTCAGGAACTTGAAACCTCCGCCGATATTATCTTCATCGGAAAACGCGGCGAACATGCCGATCTTGATTCGGCCTTTCTGGGATCAAACCTTGAAAAAGTCGCCCGCGCCGTTCACAAACCACTCTTCATTGTCTCTTCTGTGCTGCGGCCCATCAACCGCTTCCTGATCGCTTATGATGGCAAAGATAGTGTTCGCAGCGCCGTTGAATATATTGCCACCCAACCCCTGTTAAAGGGGTTGGAATGCCATCTTCTGGCGGTTGAACATACAGCAGGCGATATCGACACATCGGCTTCGGTAAAGACCCTTGAATCTGCCGGCTTCAAAGTCACCGTGAAAACTGAACAAAGCAGCCAGCCCGATCAAGTGATTGCCGCCTATGTCGTCGAACACAATATCGATCTTCTGGTCACAGGGGCCTACAGCCACTCCCGCATTCGCAGCCTATTGCTGGGCAGTACAACAGCCTCGCTCATCAAGGCGTGCCTGATTCCATTGTTGCTGTTTAAATAAGCGCGCCTGTTTTCGGTCCTGTTGCCTGATATGCCCACGTATATCAGGTCGACCCGCATATTCACGAGTCCAACCAAAACGATTCGGTGCTGGGGGATTAGCTTTCCAGAAGGAATGGTGCTGTTGAAGAGGATTGAACTCTCGACCTCTCCCTTACCAAGGGAGTGCTCTACCACTGAGCTACAACAGCGTGCTTTGAAAAGCGTGTGGAACGTACATGATCCTTACCGGAATGTCATCCCCTGAATCGCATCTGAATTCCAGATGAATGGCCTTTTTCACGCAAAGAAAAGCGCCACCCGATAAAACCGGGTAACGCATTGATTTTTATCTCTAAATTTAAGCCGGGTGCCTAGCGTGATGGCACTGTACCGACCATGCAATAACGGCTCGCGGCGCGTTTTTGGGCGTTGGCGTTATCGCTTGTCTTGGTGCTACTATAGATTTCCTTGGGCTTATCTGCGGACGGATCGGCAGGTTTAACTGGTTTTTCTTTGAGAACCAGCGTGACGTTTTTACCATCCTCCGTCACGGTTGCGGTGCGGTTATCCTTTTCACAGGAAAAAGCAGCCTCTACGGCGCTGGAGCTATCACATGCGGCCAAGGCTGCCGCCAGAAAACCCACAACCAACCCTTTTTTTACTGCGCTCATATGACCGGCCCCTTGATGAAATACCGTTAAAGAATGGCCTGATAATACAGCCCCTAATCACCTTATGTCAAATTCAACGTGAGCGGGCGCGGCAATAACTTGTGCCATGTGCTGTAATATTCTAAGATATTGATTATTATATACAATAATAGCACTCAGCCGATTAAGCATTATGAAATCTGCCTTCTCCATCATCCTTGGGCTTGGCCTTCTGGCCACAAGCCCCGCCTACGCCGCAGAGCCGTTACAAGCCCGCGTCGAGGTAAACGGCATGGCCGGGACAGAGCGCAATCTTGGGTCCACCGGATTTTGGATACCGCTGGCGCAAGATACCGCGACAGGACGTGTGCTTTATACGGATGTCCGCTTCATGGGCGACGACGCCGATAATCGGGAATTCAATCTGGGTGTTGGTTATCGGCAATACCGTCCGCAATGGTCCGGGGTTGTTGGCGGGCATATCTGGCTTGATCGCCGCCACAGCGAAACGAACAATAATTTTTCACAGATTACACTGGGCGGGGAATGGTTGGGCGATGTGTGGGATATCCGCGCCAATGCCTATGTCCCGATTTCAGGGGGGCAGAAATTTGAAACCGGCAACACCGCCGCCGGATCAGGCTTTGTTGGCAATCAGGTTATCATCAACACCAGCCGCATCGATGAAGAAAAAGCCCTGCATGGTCTTGATCTGGAACTCGGCTGGCGAGCCGCCTTTATGGACGATGTCACCGACAGCACGCGCCTTTACGCAGGCGGATATTATTTTGACGACAGCGGTGCCGAAAATATCGCCGGATGGCGTGTGCGCGCAACCAGCGACATCACCAATTATCTGCAACTGGGCACGCGTTTCCAGCGTGATGATGTGCGTGGATCACAAGGGTTTTTGGAGGCAACAATTCGCTTCCCCTTCTCCAGCAAGGCGTCCTACCGCGAACAGGGCGTACGGTCCCGCCTTGATGAACGGGCAGAACGTGACATTGACATTGTCAGTATTAAGAAAACCATTGATGCCGGATCAAACCAGACATTGGTCAATGTTGCTACCGGGTTAACACAACGTGTCATCCACGTCGACAATACCGCTGCGGGTGGCGGGAATGGCACGGCAGAAACCCCTTATAACACACTGGCGACTGCATCGGCGGCATCGCTGGCCAATGATATTATTTATATCCATACGGGCACTGGCACGACCCTTAATCAAAACGCCGGCATCAATTTGAACAAGACCGGTGTGATGCTGCTGGGCGATGGCAGCCCCCTGACATTTGATGGATCAAAATTCGGAACATCAAACGGACGGTCGGTCAGCAATAATATTCTTGTTCCGGCGGCGACCACCCGCCCGACCATTTCCAATGCAGCAGGCATCGGCGTCACCCTGAACGCCGATAACCTGACGATCAGCGGCTTGACGATCAGCGGCACAACACAATCGGGCATTGACGGCGACAACATCAATAACCTGACCATTGATAACGTATGGATCAATGGCAGCACAACACGGTCCGGCATTGAAATTACTTATACCGCCGGGGCAACCTACACCGCCTATATCAACAATATCCGCTCTACCGGGAATTTTTTGCATGGGATTGATATTCGTAGCAATGGTACCTCAACAGCCAACCTGACAATCACGAATAATTATCTGGCCCAGAACACCCAGTTTGGTTTTTTTGCCCTGTTTGACGGCGCGTCACAGATGAAGGCCGATTTTATAAAGAATGACTTTTTTGATAACACACGCGACGGCTTACGCCTGACCGCGCGCGGAACCAGCGTCATGGACTCCAATATCCGCAATAACACCGTCAGCCAGAACAACGAAATCGGCATCAACCTGCGTGCTGAAGACGGGCTAATGAAATTCCAGATGGTTGATAATCAGGTCTTTAACAATACGCAGATTGGTACCTATGTTCGCCTGCTGACCGGAAATCTTACAGGAATGATCCAGGGGAACAGCTTTACAGGGAATGGACAAAACGGCATTCGCTTTGATGATGACCACACAGCCCAGATGATCGTTGATATGGGTGGCGGTACCTTGGGCAGCACGGGCGGCAACACAATATCCGGCAACACCCAGCCCGGCGTTCGCGTCGATCTGGATGGCGCAACACTGGATGCGCAATATAACTGGTGGGGCACCGCTGCCGGGCCGCTGGGCGGGGATACCCTGCTGGAGGATGCATCGGGCATTGATACTTCCGGTTTCCTGACAACGGCACCGTAACGCCCCGATAACATTACGAAAAATATAATCCAACGCTAAAATGCCCCCTTAGGGACAAAATTCTGGCTTCAGTGGCGAGTTTTCAATATAAACGGCTCATCATCATGACACACAAGACAACTGAACCGCAGCACAGGGGTGAATCGGGGCAAATCCGCCCTGAAAACCGAACCGAAGAGCGCGCCCGGAAACGGGCCGAAGCCCTTCGTGACAACCTGAAAAAGCGTAAGGCCCAGTCGAATTTGCGCGTGTCCCAAACGGAGAACCAAGAATGACCAAGACATCTGCCGAACTTGCCATGCAAGACGTTCAAGCCATGGCCCAGGAAGCCCACCCATCCTTCCCCGGCATCATGCCCGATCACTGGATCCGCGAACGTTCCGTCAATGACGGCATGATCGAACCCTTCACCGAAAAACTGAAACGTGATGGCGTGATCTCTTACGGTCTGTCGTCCTATGGTTACGATGCACGTCTGGCTGATGAGTACATGATCTTCACCAATGTCGATAACGCATTGGTCGATCCAAAGAACTTTTCTGATAACAGCTTCGTTGAGCGTAAGGCTCCGATCTGTGTCATTCCACCAAACAGCTTCATCCTGTGCCGCACGGTTGAATATTTCCGCATTCCAAAAGACACGCTGGTCATCTGCCTTGGTAAATCCACCTATGCGCGTTGCGGTTTGATCGTCAACGTCACGCCGTTGGAACCGGGCTGGGAAGGCCATGTAACACTGGAAATTTCCAACACCACACCACTGCCTGCGAAGGTCTATGCCAATGAAGGCATCTGCCAGTTCCTGTTCTTTAAAGGGTCCTCCGCTTGCGAAACGACCTATGCTGATCGTTCCGGTAAATATATGGGGCAAAAGGGTGTCACCCTGCCGAAACTCTAATACATTCATTCCGGACAGGATTTTAAAAAGACCATGACTCAAAACACCGCACCATCACTTGTCGTCACACCAGCCAATCAACCCGTTGCCAAATCCGGCAGCGATTTGATCCGCATCCAAGGCGGCAAGCAGTTAAACGGTACCATCGAAATCAGCGGCGCGAAAAACGCGGCGCTGCCGTTGATGTGTGCGGCACTGCTCAGTGAAGAAACAATTCGCTTCACCAACATGCCAACCACCTTGCGCGACATCGTCACGCTGACGGCTGTTTTAGAGGGTCTGGGCGCGACGGTTGCTACGGGCCCTGTTGGCACCATGATTGTGCAATCAAAAAATATTGGCTCATCCCACGCCGATTACGAACTGGTCAGCCAGATGCGGGCCAGCATTCTGGTTCTGGGTCCGCTTGTCGCCCGTCTGGGTCAGGCTGAAGTCTCCCTGCCCGGTGGTTGTGCCATTGGTACACGTCCGATTGACCTGCATTTGATGGGTCTGAAGGCCATGGGCGCTGAAATTCAGCTGGAAGACGGCTATGTCCGCGCCAGCGCGCCCAACGGACTTGTTGGTGCCGATATCACCTTCCCGAAAGTATCCGTCGGTGCGACCGAAAACATCATGATGGCGGCAACACTGGCCAAGGGCACCACCACACTGTTCAACGCCGCGATGGAACCTGAAATTATCGATCTGGGCGAATGCCTGATTGCGATGGGCGCAAAGATTGAAGGCCTTGGCACCGCCGAGATCAAAATCACCGGCGTTGAAAAACTGCACGGCGCAACCCATAACGTGGTCGCCGACCGCATTGAAACCGGCACCTATATGATTGCCGTGGCCCTGACCGGTGGCACGCTGCGCCTGAAAAACACCAAAACCAAATTCCTGCGTTCCCTCATCGGCCCATTGAAAGCCGCTGGCGTTTCCATCGAAGAAGATGGCAATGACGTCATCGTCAGCCGCAACGGCACCAAACTGGTCGGCACCGATATCATGACCGAAGCCTATCCCGGCTTCCCAACCGATATGCAGGCCCAGTTCATGACCATGCTGACCCAATGCGAAGGTGCTGGAATGGTTACAGAAACCATTTTTGAAAACCGCTTCATGCACGTGCCTGAACTCTGCCGTATGGGTGCAAATATCACTGTCCAAGGCAACTCCGCCATCGTGCGCGGTGTGAAGAAATTAAAGGGCACCAACGTCATGGCCACTGACCTGCGCGCTTCCGTTGCGCTGGTACTGGCCGGGATGGTCGCCGAAGGCTCCACCACCGTTCACCGCATCTATCACTTGGATCGCGGCTACGAAAACCTGGTGGAAAAACTTCAAGCCTGTGGCGCCGACATTGAACGCCTGAAGTCCATAGAAGCATAAGAAAAATTAAGGGGTAGTATGAAGGGGGGAATCCCCCCTTCACCCCTGTCTCTTTCCCCTTTGAGTTTTCCCCTTCATGACTGGCACCCTTCATTCGGTTACGTTGCATGAAACGCATGGTTCATCATTTTTGAATCATGAAAAGGAACTGGCGTTGAACGCCCTGCGCGAAGACAGCCTCTTCCAACCCGAAACCGATCTTCCCGGCCCTTATGATCTGGATTTAAAGATTCAGGATGGGCGATTGGTGATGGATATCCGTACCCTCGATTCCACGGCCCTCCCCACCCTCGTATTATCGATAAAGCCCTATACCCGTCTGGTCCGCGACTATTTCATGCTGATTGAAAGCTATGAAACCATCCGCCAGACCGGGAACCCCGACCAGCTGGAAGCCGTGGATATGGGCCGCCGGGGCCTGCATGATGAGGGGGCAACCCTGCTGAAAGAGCGACTTTCCGGTAAAATTGACCTCGACCATGCCACAGCAAGGCGGCTTTTTACCCTGATTTGCGTCCTCCACAGCCAAAACTTCCCGGTTTTTTAAGGGATGGTTGCTTTTCCGGGGCTTTCTGTGTAAATAAACACCTGAAATTACACCCATATTGAAATTTGAAGACCCCGAAGAAGATTACATGGCAAAAGAAGACTTGATGGAATTTAAAGGCGTTGTATCGGAAATTCTTCCGAACGCCATGTTCCGCGTTAAACTCGAAAACGATCACGAAATTCTGGCGCACACCGCCGGGAAAATGCGCAAGAACCGCATTCGCGTTCTGGCTGGTGATACGGTTATTGTTGAAATGACCCCGTATGACCTGACCAAGGGCCGTATTATTTTCCGTGAAAAATAAGCTGATCCTCGCCTCCGCGTCGCCGCGCCGCCTGGAACTGTTGAAACAGCTGGGCATCGTCCCCGATACTGTTTTGCCGGCTGATATTGACGAAACACCCCTGAAATTGGAATTGCCGCGTGACCACGCGCTGCGTCTGTCACAGGAAAAGGCCGCCACAATTGCGGCCCTGCATCCTGATGCCTTCGTGCTGGCCGCCGATACGGTTGTGGCTGTTGGTCGCCGCATTCTGCCAAAGGCGGAAACACTGGAACAGGCCGCTTATTGCCTGCCCCTTCTTTCGGGTCGCCGCCACACCGTTTATAACGGCATTACGGTCATTGCGCCGGGTGGCAAAGCACGCTCCCGTCTGGCCGAAACCACCGTCAAATTCACCCGCCTTCACCCCCGCGATATTCAAGCCTATCTCGATTCCGGCGAATGGCGCGGAAAGGCCGGTGGTTACGGAATTCAAGGGGCTGCGGCGGCTTTTATTCCCTTTATTGGCGGCTCGTATTCAACTGTGGTCGGGCTATCTCTTTATGATACCATTCACCTCTTGAAGGGATCGGGATTTGTCCAAGACTGTTGATATTCTGATTGAAGAAATGGATGGCAGCCTGTGGTCTGCCGCACTGGAAGGCGGCAAGCTGACCGGTCTGGAAGTTGACCCGTCACAGGAAGAAGTCCGCTGGGGTTCCGTTTACTGGGCCCGCGTTTTCCGCATCGATACATCTCTTGATGCCGCCTTTGTCGATCTGGACGGTGCCAATAAGGGCATCCTCAACTGCGCCGATGTTTATATCACCAATGAAGACGGAACCGTCACACGCGGCGGCAGTGTTGCGATTGGTAAATTACTGCGCCCGGGCCAGATGGTTGCCGTGCAAGCCAAAAGCGGTTACCTGCCCAAAACCGAAGAAGACGACAATTTGCACAGCGAAGATAAAATCCCGCCTGTCAGCATGAATATCGCGCTCAATGGCCGCTACCTCATCTACACACCGATGGCACCGGAAAACCGTGTGTCCCAGCGAATTCGCAATAAACAATTGCGCCAAAGCCTGATGAGCATGCTGGACGCGCTTGATGATGTGCGTGGGATGATTTTGCGCGCCGCCGCCGCCCACACGCAAACCGATATCCTGATCCGCGAATCCAAAATCCTCAAAGCGATCTGGGAGCAGTTAAAGCCGCATTTTTCCGGTGAAGAATCGGGTTTGATTATGGAGGGGCACGACGCCCTGCAACGCATTCTGGCCGATTATTCCAGCAAGCGCATTGACCGCATCGAAGTCGTCACCATGGACCATTACCAACAGGTCGAAGAATGGTGCGAAATCTTCGCCCCCGACCTTGTGCCCAAAATTGCCCCCGTTGAGGTCAATGACCCTGAAGAAGGCCTCGCTTTGTTCGAACACCGTGACCTGATGGGCCAGATCGAAGATCTGTTCCAGCCCTATGGCGTTCTGGCCAGCGGCGGCAGCATCATCATCGAAAGCACCGCCGCACTGGTGGCCATCGATGTGAATAGCGGCGGCGACAAGCGTGGCCGCCTTGCCACCAACATCGAAGCCGCCGAAGAAATTGCCCGGCAAATCCGCCTGCGCAATCTGGGCGGGATGATTTTAGTCGATTTCCTGAAAATGAAATCCAAGGATGATGCCGAGGCTCTCCGTAAGGCGTTTGAAGATTTCATCATGGATGACCCCTGCACCGTCCAGTTGCACGGCATGTCGTCTTTGGGCCTGATGGAAATCACCCGCTCCCGCCGGACCCCGGCCCTGCAGGAACGCTTTGACAGCGCCTTTTCGTCATAAAAATAGCCAAAAATCTTAAGGATTCCGGGGATTCCAACCCCGGTGAATTAGGGGCTGGACAATCCGCCCCCCAAACCTTATAACCCCTGTTACCGAAACGTGGCCATGTAGCTCAGTCGGTAGAGCAGACGATTGAAAATCGTCGTGTCGTTGGTTCGATTCCGACCATGGCCACCACTTCTTTCCCCCGCATCCCCGAACCAACGGTCTTTTTGATTGTCCTTGCGGACGGGGAATACGCTTATGATCTGGATGTTGAAAATATACTTCATTGCCTAGCTTTTCAGCCAAATAATATATTTTATGCATCATAGCTTGGGTAAAAGGCATGAATTTTCTGAATATAAGCTTTTCGCTTTCATCAAAAAGGGTTTCTTCAACATATTTAAAAGATAAAGAAAGGTCACCAGCATCTTTTAATATGGCACTCATAATATCATTTGCCGCCGCAGCATGACTTAAAATAACCTGCTGAATTCTTACATCACCTTTTTGGGCCAGATAAAGCTGACGGCAATACTCATCAAAAGATTTAGTATGATCTCGATTTATAAATTTCCATTTTAATACATCAGAGTGATCTTTAAGCTTTGTCACGGCTCGTGTCCCGTGCAACACCATAATTTGTTGAGGATATTTAGAAAGCGTCTCCATATTCATCAAAATCGACTCAAATTTATCGCCCTTATATGCCTCCATCGCAATGTAATCAGGCAATACAATCTTATTATTTGGCGAATCAGAAAAATAATTTAAAAGCTCTTCACTATTCAACATAGTGCTGTCAGCTAAGATAATTGAGGTCTTGCTCATTTCCATTCCCAATTTTTTAAATAAAAATTCTTATAAAAGCATAGCGCCATAGAGAAACAGAGAGCCTTCGACTCCCAATATTCAAACAGAAAAAAAGATTATGGGCTATTTTAGGAAAACACCCTTCCACCCCCCAGCGACCAGTTTCACCACATTCATCAAGATCAGCGGCGCAGACAAGCCTGCGGGTGCGGCCAGATAACGTGGTGACCAGACCGGGTCAAACTTCGCCTTATAATCATGCAGGCCCTCGAAGTTATAAAACTCCTCGCCCAGATCATAAATGGCGGTGCCAATTTTATGCCATAGCGGTGCCAGCGCGTGACGCTCCAGACCCGATAGCGGCGCCATACCCATGCTGAACCATTGATACCCCTGCGCCTTGCCCCAAAGCAGCAATTCCGCAAACAGGAAATCCATGATCCCGTGCGGGGCAACCTGCGGATCATAGCGCATCAGATCAATCGACATTTCCATGTGCTCACCCACCTCCCACAAATTGGCGAAGGCCATGATGGTTCCAGCAGGGTCCTTAATCACCGCCACGCGGGTGCGGGCCAGATATTTTTCATCAAAAAAACCGAGGGAAAAACGCTTCTCCCGCGTGTTTTTCTTAATCAACCAGCGATCAGAAATTTTGCGCAGTTCAGGCAGCGCGGCGATCACCGCATCACGCTCCAAAACAGAAAATGTGAAATTCATGCGCTGGTACTTGTTACGCACCTTGCGTAACCCCTCGCGGTGCCCGCCATCAAGGGAGAATCCAGATAATAAAACCTTGGCTTCCTCCCCCGTTTTTAACAGGACCAGCCCCAGATCAAGAAGCATGGGTAAATATTTCTCACCCGCTTCATAAACAACAATGCCCGCCCCATGACGGTCGGCTTCTTCGCGGAATTTCCACAGCATGCTTTCAAAACACGCGGGATCCCCCACCGGGTTGCCCATGATGATCCAATAGCGAACCGTGTCGGCAAACATGACAAAGGCGCGGCGATCATCAGACCAGAATAATTTCTTATCCCCCATCAAGGCCAAAAATGGTTGTGACTCATTTCCGGCACGAATGATCTTGGCCGCTTCGTCCAGCTCCGCCTCATCCGGCAGATTCATTTGATGAGGACGCACCACCGTCATCAACCGCACCAGCATATAACCGGTCATAACAATCACCATCAGCAAGGTCGCACGCATAAAACGCGGTGCGTCATCATTCCATGAGAATTGCCACCACAGATCATCGGCATAGGCGACATGGCGGAACGCAAAGAACCCGAGCCAAATCGATCCGGCCAGAACCACAAACACCATGGCCCCCCAACCCCATGATAGCGGCATATTCAGTAAGGATGATTTCCGGCGGAAATATCCACGCGCGGGCAGCAACAACAGCAGCATAAACGCCATGGCCATGGCTTCGCGCCAATCAAACCCCTTCAGCAATGATACAACCGCACCCACCGCCAGTAAAATCAAACTGCCATACCATGCCGCATCCAGACGCAGATAAATCCCCCGCGCCAAGAACAACAATAACAAACCAATCAAGCTGCCCAACAAATGGGACACCTCAATAATTGGCAAGGGTATAAAACGATGCAGCCATTGCATCGCATCCGGCACCGCCGGGGTTGATCCCGACACCAGCAACACCCCACCCGTAATCACCAGCAGGAAAGCAAAAATCTGCGGCATAATGCCAGAGAATATTTTCACGATGACCCGCCCGCCATCACTGATGGCATGACGCCGCGCCCAGATTTCGTAAGACAGCAATCCCGCACCCGCAATCGCCAACGGCAGGAAAAAATAAACAACGCGGTACAGGACCAAGGCCCCTACGACCAAAAGATGTTCACCTTCCGTCATCGAACCGCTCATCAACCACAGGAAGGCACTTTCAAAAACGCCAATTCCGCCGGGAACCTGACTCAAAAGCCCCGCCACCTGCGCCAGAATGAAAACAATCAGAAAGACATCAAAGCCAAAGGATACATTCCCGGCCAAAAATACCCATAAAATCAACCCCGCCACGACCAGATCAACACAGGCAATCACCGTCTGCCACAGGCCTGCCTTTGGGGATGGCAATTTGAACTCCACCCCCTTCAAGACGACAGGCCTGCGGCGGAAAAAAATACTGCCCCAATACGCTGCCAAAAACCCGCCGCAGACAATCATCATCCACAGCACCATTTGCGGGTTTTGAATATGATCACGAATATCCGATGGCAGCGTCAGGGTCACAAGGAACCCCATCGTCATCACCCCAACCAGATAGGTCGCACCGAGGAAGATAGAGATACGCAGAATATCCCATCCCGGAACCCCCCACGCGGTGTAGAAACGATAGCGAATAGAACCACCCGCCGCCCAGGCATGGCCGGTATTATTGCTGATCGCGTAGCTGATCAGCGAGGTTAGCATGATTTTAGGCAAACCAATCTTACCATGGCCCGTGTAGCGCAACGCCAGCGCATCATACCCCGCCAGCACCAGATAATTGACCGCCGTCAACGCAATCGCCAGAGCAATCAGCAACAAGGGAGTATTGCGAACCTCTTGCGAGATATCATGAAAATTATGAATCTTGATTTCGTGATGAACAACCACAATCGCGACCGCCAATAAAATCAAAGGCAGGAAATGGGCCAGCTTGTGGAGTATTTCTTTAAAACGCATCTTCATCCCGGCAAGGTGTACTGATTAACAACGCAATTGAACGTCAGCGCAGACTACAGAATATCCCGCCCAGAATCACCTCCCCAATACCGTAAAAGACTGTTTTCAAGGCGTTTTTGCTCCCTTGCATTCCCCGGTTGACGGGCCATGTTAATAAAACGATGCTATAATCAACAAAACCCCCACTTGCGGAGATATTCAAATGCAGCTTTCATCCAAAACGGCCCTGCTGGCCTCCGCCCTGACGGTCATGATGATCGCCCCCGCCTTCGCACAAGAAGCAAAACCCGTCCTGCCCGGCCTGCAAAAAAAATACGATAACCGCGCCGCTGAAATGGAACGCCTTGATGTAAACAAGGACGGCATTCTACAAGCTTCCGAATTACAGCAAGGTGTCGGCACACAATTTGATGCGGCTGATACAAACAAGGATGGCATTATTTCTGAACAGGAACGCGCAGCCGTTTTAGGTGCTGTCCAGGCAACTGGGGCTGAAAAAAGTTGGTCAGGAACTTGGCGATCGCCGCGCCGTCAAAGTCGATAACCGCTATAATCAAGCCGATGCCAACAAAGACGGTAATGTTTCAAAAGAAGAATACGATGCCTATTTTGGCGCACGCTATCAAACCTATGACCGCGACGGTGACGGCATTATCAGCGAAAAAGAATTCCGCACCGACTACGAAACCCTACCCGGTCACTATAAAAAGCCAGCAAAGAAAAAAGATTAAGGGATTATAGAGTACGGGGTTAGGGGGGCAATGCCCCCTTAAAAACCCTATACTTACTTTTCTAATCCTGTAAAAGCGCGTCCACGGCGCGGCGCCAGCCAGCGTACAATTTGTCACGCTGTACTGCATCCATCGATGGGCTATAGCGTTTGGCGCATTGCCAGGCGCGGGTGATGTCATTCAGGCCGTTATAGACCCCCACATGAAGGCCCGCCAGATAAGCAGCGCCCAGCGCGGTTGTTTCGGCGACCTTTGGAATATCCACCGGACGGTTCAGCATATCGGCCAAAAACTGACAAACAAAACCATTTGAAACCAACCCACCATCGGCGCGAATGACATCAGGGCGATGGCCTGTATCGGCGTTCATAGCGTCCATCAGGTCGAGCGTTTGATAAGCCTGCGCTTCCAACACGGCACGCGTAATATGCGCCGATGTGGAATCGCGGGTTAGGCCCGTAATGCTGGCCCGGACATCGGGCCGCCAATACGGCGCACCAAGCCCGGTGAATGCCGGAACCATATAGACACCGTTATTATCCGGAATGGACAGGGCCAGACGTTCGCTATCCGCCGCATGGGGAAATAAATTCAGCCCGTCCCGCAACCATTGCACCGCCGCCCCGGCAATAAAGATCGATCCTTCCGATGCATAGGTCATGGCCCCATCAAAACGATAGGCCGGTGTGGTCAGCAGGCGATTTTTTGATTCCTTAAACGTATCGCCAATATTCATCAGGGCAAAACAGCCCGTACCATAGGTGGATTTCACCATGCCTTCGGCGAAACAGGCCTGACCAATCAGGGCGGCCTGCTGATCCCCCGCCATGCCGCCAATGGTAATGGCACGCCCCAGTAAATCAGGTGTCGTTTCACCAAATTGTGCGACATTGTCCTTCACATTTGGCAAAATTGCCCGGGGAATATTCAGTAACTTTAGAAGATCATCATCCCATTCCTGCGTAACGATATTATACAGCATCGTCCGCCCGGCATTGGTGACATCGGTCGCATGAACACGCCCACTGGTCAGCTTCCACAGCAAATAACAATCAACAGTGCCAAAGGCGATATCGCCAACTTCCGCCCGTTTGCGCGCACCCGGCACATTATCCAACACCCACGCAATCTTGGTGCCTGAAAAATACGGGTCAAGCAGAAGGCCGGTTTTGGACCGCACCATATCCTCATGCCCTTGCGCCTTTAACCGGGCGCACAGATCCGCCGTACGGCGATCTTGCCAGACGATGGCGTTATAAACAGGCTCGCCCGTTTTACGGTCCCATAGAATAGTGGTTTCGCGTTGATTGGTGATGCCAATCCCCGCCACGGCGCGTGCCGCATCAGGCTGCGCATCCATAACAGCGCGGCAAGCCCATAAAGTATCATTCCAGATATCCTTAGCATCTTGCTCGACCCAGCCATTATGCGGGTAATGCAGCACCAGTTCCTTTTGCCGCGTGGCCAGAATATCGCCCTGCTTGGAAAATAAAATCGCGCGTGAACTGGTTGTGCCTTGGTCAATCGCCAGAAGGGTTGGTTCGCTCATGATGCCAATCTTTCCTTACCCAACCGGGACATATAATCATTCAACTGCATTTTGGTACCTTCAGCGATATGCAGGCCCAATTTTGACCGCCGCCATAAAATATCATCGACCGTCTTGGCCCATTCTTTGCGGATCATGTAATCGATTTCAACCTGATAAACATCATCACCGAAATGACGCCCCAGACTGTTGAGGTTTTCTGCCCCTTCCAACATTCGATCCATGCGTGTGCCATAGGCCCGGGCATAACGGCGCACAGTTTTTTCAGGCAACCAGAAATAACGCTCAACCTGCTCTTTCAAAAATGCATCGTAATCACGGTCTAAAATATCACCGCCCGGCAACGGTACAGTATCGCTCCACGGCATCTGGCTGGCCGGGTTTTCATTGGCACGCGCCCAGTATGGGACCAGCCGGTTGACCGCTTCCTCCGCCAGACGGCGATAGGTGGTAATTTTTCCGCCAAAGACTGAAAGCAACGGCGCCCCAAAGGATAATTCCAGTTCCAGATGGTAATCGCGCGTCACTTCCGATGCCTTACCGCGCCCGTCATCCATCAAGGGGCGAACGCCGCTATAGGTATGAACGATCTGCGTTACATCCACGGCCGTTTTGAAATAGCGATTTACCGCATCACACAAATATTGTTTTTCCGCGTCGCTAATTTCCGGTTTCGCCGGGTCACCTGTGTAATCAACATCTGTGGTCCCGATCAGGGTAAAATCACCTTCATACGGAATGGCAAAGACAATGCGGCGGTCGGGTTGTTGCAGGATATAGGCCTGCTCCCCGTCAAAAACTTTTTTAACGATAATGTGGCTGCCCTTGACCAGACGAATTTGCGGGGTCTTTGGCGCGGTCAGGGCGTTCCCCGCCAAAACCGAATGCACCCATGGCCCGGCGGCATTCACCACCATGCCTGCTGTACGGGTTAAAACTTCATTGGTATCAACATCGCGCAATTCCGCTTCCCAATGGCCATCCACCATGCGAAGGCCCGTGCAAGCGGTACGGGTGGAGATATGAGCGCCCAACT
Organism: Micavibrio sp. UBA6139; assembly: GCA_002423285.1. Taxonomy (GTDB): domain Bacteria; phylum Pseudomonadota; class Alphaproteobacteria; order Micavibrionales; family Micavibrionaceae; genus Micavibrio. The sequence goes on from DIVF01000062.1 coordinate 106,460, forward strand.
CTTCAGCATCCACCGCATTCAACACAACCAGACGGGAATCCTGAACCCAGCAATCGGCATAACGGAACCCTTTTTTATAACGGTCCTGTAACGGCGCACCGAAACTGTCCGTGGTCAGGTTCAATGCCGCAGAATGTTTTAATTTTTTTAATCCGCCCAAATGGTCATAAAGGTACAGCCCCAACCGGATCATCCATGCCGGGCGCAAAGACGGGAAATAGGGCAGAACAAAATCCAGCGGCCAGATGATATGCGGGGCCATGCCCAGAAGCACTTCGCGTTCCATCAAGGCCTCACGCACCAAGCGAAATTCAAAATATTCCAGATACCGCAACCCGCCATGAATGAGTTTGGTACTGGCCGATGAGGTGGCCGATGCCAAATCCTGTGCCTCGACCAGCAAAACAGACATTCCCCGTCCTGCGGCATCGCGGGCGATGCCCGCCCCGTTCACGCCGCCGCCAATAATTAAAATGTCATAATCTGTGGTCATGGGCGCCTGCATGGAAGTTTAGGGGAAAACGGTGATCGGCAATGGATTATAGCCGGTAAATCGGTGATAATATTATACGATTTTTATCCTTCCTGATATTACCTGCCCTTATATTTTGATCCGTTTTGTATTTTTGATAGCCCTTATTATAGGGGCCCCTCCGGCCATGGCCGAAAACCGCGCTTCGATATCGTTGCTGGGGCCATTGGGGCTGAACACAATTCCGTCCGCAAGGATGGATTCGACCGGAACGATCCGTGCCGGGGTGTCAACCGCCGATCCCTATGCCCACATGTACCTCTCCGTCCAGCCCGCCAATTTTTTAAACATTACCCTGCGCCAGACGGCGGAAGTTTCAGGGTTGAACGATGATGCCAAGCGTCTCTACCCCGGCATTGACCTGAAATTCAGATTTCTGGAAGAAGGAAAATATAACCCAGAAGTGTCTGTCGGTATCATGTCGGCGCTGGGCCATAAACGTATGGCCGGGGAATATCTGGCGCTGACCAAGCGTTACAATAATTTTGAATTCACGGGTGGTTTGGGTTGGGGACGGTATGGCAGTTCCGGGACATTTGATAATCCACTGAATCTTCTTGGCAATCATTTTGATTCACATCGTACCCTGGACGGTGAAATGCCAAACGGGCCAGAAGATTGGTTTACCGGCGATCAGGTCGGCCTGTTTGGCGGTATTGAATATTTCACACCGCTAAAAGGCTTGTCGTTAAAAGCTGATTGGGGTGCGGACCGCTATATCGCCGAAAAAACATCCTTTGATTTTGATGCACCCGATCCATGGTCGCTGGGCGTGCATTATACCCCCGCCGCATGGGTTGATATGGGTGTTGGCGTTCTGGGCGGAGATAAGGTGATGGCAACATTATCGTTCCAAAGCCCGCTGTCGAAATGGCCGGGACGGCGAAACCAGAATGTTGAGCCCTCCCCAATGCGCAGAGAACGCAGCGATTTAACCAGCCCTTCCAAAATGGCCTATGATGCCGCGCGGCATGGGTCGATGATTTTGTATGATATTCGCCGCAGCTTGAACGCCGTGTGGACAAAACTGGACATCGACCCCGGCGATTCCCTGCCCCAGCAATTGGGCCGCGCGGCGCGAAACATGTCAAACCATGCAGGAACCGATATTGAAGAATTGCTGATTACCCCTGAATCCGTTGGGCTGAACGGCCCGACCATCCGCCTGATGCGCCGCGATATGGAACAAGCCCTGATCCGCCATCAAGGCAGTCCACAGGAAATCTGGCGCAACACCATTCTGAATGCCCCCATCCCGCCGGAATTTGACGGGCAAGTGGTCGATGTCGATCATTTCGGGTTTGGCGCACGTGAGCGGGCCTTGCCGCGCCTGCGCTTTATTCTTGATACGCAGACCAGCCTTTCGGAAGAAGATGAAGGCATTCTCTATCGCACCAGTTTTATTGTCGATGGGCTTCATCAACTCTCACGCCACTGGGTTGTTGGCGGGGGCTTGCGCCTGAACGGGCCGGATAATCTGGATAAAATCGCAACTTTGCGCCCGGCGGCATTTTTCCCGGTGCGCAGTGATGTGGCAAAATTTGCGGATAAGACTGTCTCTGTCGATCGACTCTATAACGCTTACCTGCGCAGCTTCGGCGATGGTGAATGGCATTTAATGGCGGCGGGTGGCTATATGGAAGAAATGTATGCCGGGTTTGGCGGCGAAGCACTCTATCGCCCCTTCGGCAAAACCTACGCTGTTGGCGCTGAACTGTGGCAAACCTTCCGCCGCAACCCGGACAGTAATTTTGCCTTGGCGCTCAGCGGCGATCATGTTTTATCGGGGCATTTAAAGGCGTGGTATGAAATTCCGCAAACTGATTTAACCGTCGATATCAGGGCCGGACGTTATCTAGGCGAAGATTGGGGCGGAACATTATCCCTGACCAAATCGATGCAAAACGGCGTAAAGTTCGAAGTGTTCGCAACGGCCACCGATAACGCAGATTTTGATTTATTCGGTGGAACCACGCATCTTTATAGCGGTTTGAAAATGACCTTGCCCTTGGGCAATGTCCCCGTCCTGCCCAATGGCAGCCAGATACGTTTGGGGGCAGCCCCCTTAGGCCACGACATCGGCCAAAGCCTCGACTCACCCCTGCCCTTATACGAGATGACCGACCCCTTATCCTACCGCGCCATCACCCAACATTGGAATGAAGTGACAGAGTAATGGGGTTTTAACCGTTCGCTGTCTTCCGACCTTCGCCGTTAAACAGGCTACGGGCCAGTTCATCGGCGGCGCGGCCCGGGGTGGTTTTTTGGGCGTCGGCAACTTCAAAAATCCGGTCGATGGTGCCGCCGATGCGGCCCACATGGTCCATCATCAAGGACCGGGTGAGTGGTGCGGCAAACGGGTTTTGGCCATTGGCGTGGAAATATTCATAGGCCACGGCGATAACGCCACCGGCATTGATGGCGTAATCCGGTACATAGAGAATACGTCTTTCCGCGACGCTGTCTTCATCGGCCTGTGTTGCCATTTGATTATTGGCGGCACCTGCGATGATATCCACTTTCAATTGCGGAATTGTTTTCGCGTTGATTTGCGCACCCAGCGCACATGGTGCGAAGACATTTGCCTCAACGGCGAAAATATCATCTGGTGCCACGGCACGAACGCCCGGCAATTCAGATTGAATTTTTTCAATCACGGCGGGGCGAATATCGGTCACGATCAATTCGACAGCCTGTTCATGCAAGAAACGGCACAGATCATAACCAACCGAGCCCAAACCCTGCACGGACACTTTCAAGCCAGCCAATGCGTCGCTGCCATAGCGATGTTTAACGCCAGCCCGCAGACCATTGAAAACACCCCATGCGGTCACAGGCGATGGATTGCCACCCAGATCATCATTATCGCCCGGCAAGCCGACCACGAATTTTGTTTCATGGGACATGGCGATCATGTCTTCTTCGCCGGTGCCGCTGTCTTCGGCTGTGATGTAGTGCCCTTCCAGACTTTGCACGGCGCGGCCCATGGCACGCATCAGGGCATCTGTTTTAATTTTGAACGGGTCACCGATGACAACACTTTTCCCGCCGCCCAGTGGCAGACCCGCCAGCGCGTTTTTATAGGTCATGCCGCGCGATAGGCGCAAAACATCGGTAATCGCTTCTTCTTCCGAGGCGTAAGGGCGCATACGGCACCCACCCAGCGCCGGACCCAAATTCCGGTTATGCACGCCGATAAAGGCCAAAAGCCCTGTTTCGGGATCTTCAAAACGGCGAATGCGTTCATGCCCGTCATAATCCGCGAAGCGGCTTAAAACGTCGGAACCAAGATCGGTATAGGTCATATCGGTTTACTCTTCAGTAAAAGTGTTCGTGAAATTTTAAACTACGTTAGTCTTATCGCGGACGGGGTGTTGGGTGTGATCCTGGTGGATCGATGATAAAGGGTTCCCTGTTTAGCCACGGCTTGTTCTCCAGCATTTCATCCGTCAGGGCCGAGCGCGGTGGTGGCCGGGCACCGGGTGGTGGTTCATCGCCCAAAACATAAGCGCGGTCAAAATTGCGGCTGTACCAGTCCCAGCACAAACCATCTTCGCTACGCGTCCACGCCAGATACTGGCCGCGTGAGATTTTGCTTTCATCCGGTTTTTGAATGTCTTCCAGTTCCTTGCAGCCATCCTTTGGCAGCAAAGCCAATTCCTGCGGTGTCGGATCAGGCCAAACCAGTTTCATTTTTTCGGGTTGGGCTTTTGGCTTGGTATTCGTAGCAAAAGCAGGAGCCGCGCCCAGCAGCAGCACGCAGGTCAAAAGACTCACTGAAAATGCAGTCAAACGGGTCATCGGCCTTATCCTTATTCCAAGCTGTCATTATATCATGTCGCGACATAGGGAGGAGTCTTGCATGAAACTATGTCTGAATTCGTAATATTCATCCATTTTTGAACCGTTTCAGGCAAAAAGAAACCGTTGATTTGCATCAACGGTTTATAAAGTTACCAGATCGGTCACAACATCGTCGTCAGAAACTAGAAATCAGAGCAGTCTTACGCAAAACACCTTGTTCAAAAACCCCGCAAAAGGCCTTAATTCTTTGTCTTTATGGCCGTGGCCCGCAAAAACCACTGGCTCTTTTTGTAAACATTGTCCCTCTTGGCCGCCTTAAATTCTCTCGGTCGCTTCTTCAGTCTTCACGGGATGAAGGCTTTTCGCCTTTTCGATCCCTGCATTCCACTCACGTTCACCTATTCAATAGACCTGTTGCAAAAGTCC
>DIVF01000037.1 GCA_002423285.1 Micavibrio sp. UBA6139
ACTTTTGCAACAGGTCTAATAAAGGACTGGATGTCCAAACCTTGCCTGCTGGTGATGCGGAAACAGAGCAAATGCTGGCCCTTCTGGATTTCGTGACAGAGCTGAAGCGTGGTGGATTGGATGTCAGTTTAAAGAAAGGGTATCTTTCCGGCGCATCTTTAATCATTGGCGGACTGGATGAGTATAAAGACCGCCCATTCTCAGTGGATGCGAAGATTGTAAAATCCTAGAAATCAGGACGTTATGTGACATCTTTGGGGAATGGGGGGCTTGGTAAGGCCTTTGCTGGGTTGGTGCGCCAATTTCAAATTATGACGTATGATTCAAGCAACATTCCAGAACCGCGTGACGGGTATGACCTGACACGGCAGAGCGAAAGAGAAATGGCTGTTCAGGATCTGGCGAAGCAAGCTGCAGAGGATATTATCAGAAAGCGTAATGATGCCAATCATACGGACGCGCTCCTCGGCGCGGCAGCGGTTTCTGCTAAAATTCCAGAATGGAAGCGCCCCCTGGAAGCACCGCCAATATAAGGTTATCGGCCCATGCCAAGAAACGGATTGGCGGTGGGCCGGATTCCAGATAGTTTTTTCCAATGAGCACAACCGCAGAACAGGCTATATCGCAGGCCATTGATTACATCGCCGCCCATTGGCAGGAACAGCCCAGCCTTGATTTCTTGGCGGAGCGGGCGGGGTATGAATCCACTCATTTTCAAAAGACTTTTACCCGTATGGTGGGGTTAAGCCCGAAACGCTTGGTACAATTTATGAATGCGCGTCATGCGCGGGAATTGCTGTTGACCGGGTATTCAACGCTTGATGCGGCGTATGAAACAGGACTGTCGGGCACGGGGCGTTTATTTGATGCGATGTTGAATGTCGTTGCCGCCACACCGGGCGAGGTGAAGCGTAAAGGGGCAGGACTGACTATTCATTATGGTTTTCATCCAACCCCTATGGGTGAGGTTTTGATCGCGCAGACCGAACGTGGTCTGTGCTGGTTGGGGTTTGCGGTTGATGAAGAACGCATTGTGCCGATGGCGCGCCTGCGTAAGGATTGGCCACTGGCGACGTTGATCCATGATGATAATGCAACGCGGGACACTGCCGAAAAAATCATGAATATCTGGCGCGGTGCGGATGACCGTTTAACGCTCCATCTCTACGGTACAAATTTTCAGATGCAGGTCTGGCAGGCTTTGCTCAAAATCCCGTGTGGGGCGACGGTCAGTTATCAAGCGGTTGCTGAATATATTGGCCGCCCCAAGGCCTTTCGTGCGGTCGGGACGGCGGTTGGGGCAAACCCGGTATCGCTGCTCATTCCCTGCCACCGCGTTATTCAGGCCACTGGAATCGTTGAAAATTATGGCTGGGGCACGCCACGAAAAAAGCTGATTTTGGCCCTCGAAGGCGAAGGGCCGGGGCGGTCTTGACGGATGATTTCGTGGGCATTAACGTTGCTGCCTACAGTTATATTAAAAGAACAGGGATCATCCATTATGAAATTTTCGAAAGCTTTTGCTGCTGCGGCGGCTCTTGTTGTGGCCAGTGCATTTACACCGGCTCAGGCTGCTCCGGCAGGGAACGATAATCAGGCACCTGAAGGTCTGATCCAGTTGATTTGCGCACCATCCGAAGGTTTTGACGATCAGTTAAAACAGGCGTTTGATCTGGCACGTGGGTCAGAAAGCAATGACGTTGATACAGGCAAAATCGTGCTGTACACGAACGAAACCAATAACAGCTATGTCATGGTTTTGGAACTGAACGATGCGGCACGCGCAGAGAATAACATTCCGGTTCCGGCCTCTTGCCTGATTGGTCAGCCAAGCCTTGGCCTAAAAGAGTTCCGTGCATCACCAGTATTTCAAAGCATCTTCCCGAAGCCATAATCTTCGTATGATTGCAAAACAAAAAACCGCGTGGTTTTAAGCCATGCGGTTTTTATTTTTTTGCTGGCGCTGATCCTATAAACCGAGAACATCCCGCATGGTGTAAAAACCGTGCGGTTTTTCTTTGAGCCATTGGGCGGCGCGCAACGCCCCTTTTGCAAACAGGCCGCGGTCATGGGCGCGGTGGGTCAGTTCGATGCGTTCACCGGGGCCATAGAAATTGACACTGTGTTCGCCGATAACATCACCGCCGCGTTGAACGGCATAGCCCAGTGTTCCAGTTTCACGCTTTCCACTGCGGTCAATGGGTGCGGCTTCGCGGCCCGTGGCACGGCCTAGCATCAAGGCAGTGCCGGACGGGGCATCGACCTTGTTCCGGTGGTGGGTTTCCATGATTTCCACATCGAAGTCATGACCCAAACGGGTGGATGCTTGTTCCACCAATGCCGCCAGCAAATTGACACCAACACTCATATTCGCGGAATAGAGAAGGGCGCAATTCTTGGCAGCATCCTTCATTGCTTGAAGGTCGGCATCGGTTAGGCCTGTTGTTCCAATGATGAGTGGTTTTTTATATTGCACGGCTAGTGCCAGATGGGCCCGTGTCGCGGTGGGGGTTGTGAAATCAATCACGACATGATTGTCTTGAAACAGTGCTGCGGGGTCATCGGACGATGTGCTGCCCGACCCAAACGCCAAACCCGCCCATGCGCCTGATTCCAGTTCGCGCAGCAAACCTTGTCCCATGCGGCCATTGATGCCTGCGATGCCGATTTTGGTCATGGTGGGTGTTCCTCTACTGGATGTCTCAACTTGTCTTTTAGTTGGGCAATCATACGCAATATCAATGGTTTGGCCAATATTTCTTGACGGTTGAATGCCGCAGGGTCCAATCTGGGCGTGATTTCAAAGGGATACATAAAAGGACCTCACAGCCATGGAACAGGACGATAACCCGATTGCGCGTCTGGTCGCTCAATTCACCCGCGCGGCGGAACATGAAATGACGCCTGTGAACGGCATTATTGATGAATGTCATATCTTGCACGAAGGCGGGCGGAAGATTTTTATTATCCATGTTCGCAACGGCGCAAAAACAAATGCGTTCTGGCTGGAACATCACCAGAATGATCCTTATTTCTTGCCACCTCGCACCGGCGATCAAGTGAAGGGGATCATCAATACGATGGATGATAATATCCAGTTCCTGGAACACAGCTATAAACCAATTTTTGACTTCCAGAACACGTCCAATAATTCAGAACGCGAAGCCTTCGCATGGTTCGCCCGTCAGGCCGCTGAAAAAAAGAAAAAGGACGATGGCAACGCACCGTCCTAAGCCAAAGAAAAATTGAAGGGGGCATTGCCCCCTTCACCCTATTCTGATTCATTATTCTGTCAGATCACTCCAAAACTCTTTTGCCTTGTTCATAAAGCCGGACGCCTCGGGGGAGTGTTTGCTGGCGGCGGTACCGCCGGTGGTTTTGTCGAGTTCTTTCAGCAGGTCTGCTTGCTTGCGCGACAAATTGACAGGGGTTTCGACGAAGATGTCGATATACATGTCGCCGCGCGCTTGGGAACGCAAAATCGACATGCCCTTGCCCTTTACGCGCAATTGCTGGCCCGATTGGGTGCCTTCGGCAATTTTCACCTTGGTGCGGGTGCGGTCGATGGTTGGAATTTCGATGTCACCACCCAGTGCCGCCACGGTCATTGGAATTGGAACGCGGCAGAATAAATCGGCCCCTTCACGGCGGAACAAACGGTGCGGTTTGACGGCGAGGAGAACGTATAGATCACCTGCTGGTCCGCTGCGCAGACCCGCTTCGCCTTCACCGCTCAAACGGATGCGACGGCCATTTTCGACTCCCGGTGGAATTTTAACACGCAGGGTTTTTTCCTTACGAATACGCCCAGACCCGGCGCATTTATCACACGGGTCGCGGATGATGGCGCCTTCGCCGTTACAGGTTGGGCAGGCGCGTTCAATGGTGAAGAAACCCTGTTGCATCCGGACACGGCCCTGACCATTACAGGTCGCGCAGTTTTCGGTGCCTGTACCTTGCTTCGCGCCAGAGCCGGAGCATTTATCGCAGGATTCAGATAATGGAATTTTGATCGTGGCTTCTTTACCGGCGAAGGCTTCTTCCATGGTGATTTCCATGGTGTATTGCACATCATTGCCGCGTTGTGGGCCGTTGCTGCGTCCGCGTCCACCGCGTGCGCCGCCACCGCCCATAAATTCGCCGAACATATCTTCGAAAATGTCAGTGAAGGCGCTGCCAAATCCTGCTTCGCCCCCGCCGTTGCCGCCACCCATGCCGCCGGGACGGAATCCGCCCATGCTGCCGTCAAAAGCGGCCGCGCCAAAACGGTCATAGGCCGCTTTTTTCTGCGGGTCTTTGAACACGTCATAGGCTTCGTTGATTTCTTTAAACTTGGCCTCGGCATCCGGGTTATCCGCGTTGCGGTCCGGGTGGAATTTCATGGCCAGCGTACGGTATGCCTTTTTGATTTCTTCATCACTGGCATTCCGCTCAACACCCAGGAGCTTATAATAATCTTTGGACATTCTGCGTTCCTTGGAAAACACCATGCCCGCCGGGTTTTTTACGGGGCGGGCATGGTTTCATTTCACATGATATTAGTTATTCGCTTTTTTATCGTCTTCGTCATCCAGTTCCAGGAAGTCGGCATCAACGATGTCGTCATCCTTGGCGTTCGATGAAGATTGCGACCCTTGATCCGCTTGACCGGACGGGGCGGCGTTATCGGCTTCCCCGGCGGCGGCTTCTTGGGACTGACGGTAGGCGATCTCACCCAGCTTCATGCTGGCTTCGGACAGGGCATTGGTTTTTTGTTCAATGGTGTCCTTATCATCGCTATCCAGAACCGCTTTCAGGTCAGAGATCGCAGCGCGAACTTTTTCCTGCTCATCGGACGGAATCTTGTCACCAAGATCTGTCAGCGATTTTTCAACGGAGTGGATCATGCTTTCAGCCTGGTTGCGCGCTTCAATGGCGCCACGGCGCTTTTGATCGCTTTCTTTGTTGGCTTCGGCTTCGTTGACCATCTTTTCGATGTCGGCATCAGACAAACCGCCCGATGCTTGAATGCGGATGGTTTGTTCTTTGTTGGTGGCCTTATC
>DIVF01000041.1 GCA_002423285.1 Micavibrio sp. UBA6139
TTAATGATTTAAATATTAATCCTGATTTATTGGAAAAAAATGGATATAAAAAATATAGGGATTCATTTTTAATAAAGGAATCATATTTTGGGTCTTGGCCCTAGAATGATATCAACACTTAACCAAGGAGGCCGCTGCAAAACTTCATTTTAACCGTTATAAGAAACTTGCCCTTCATCGCATGTTCCGGATTGCCGGACAAACAGAGTACGCAAAAACAAACGGGGTGACCCGTAAAAGGCTGGATGCCATGTTTATGCACTATATGCGGATGAAACCGGCCTAATTAACGGGTTTTCATTGTAAGTTCTGCCGAAAAAGGCGCCGTTATCCACGGCGCCTTCTGTTTTAAGTGGATTTTATTATGCGGTAGCCGCCGCCGCGCGTTTCAAGCGGTCATTGATGGCAATGCCAATGCCCTGATCAGGAATATTCATAACCGCAATGCGGCTATGCTCAGGTTTATCCAGCTCGCGCATCATGCGGAATAAATTGGCCGCGGCTTGATACAAATCACCCTCATCACTCAAATTCCGCCATTGGGGTGCAGGCAAATCTTTTGCAAATCCACCGCCACGCACACCCATAAATTTTAAAGAACCAAAGGCCAGCAACGCCTCACCCGGTTCAACGTCAACGGCGTTCAAGCGCACCGGAATATTGGGTGCATAATGTTTCAGCAATTGACCCGGCGATTTGACCGCATCCTTTGCATGCGGATCACCTAGATCATAACAAACAGACTTACCCAGAATGCCTGCGATGTCTTCCGCCGTGATCGCACCGGGGCGCAAGATAACAGGAACATCACCAGAGAGGTCCAAAACCGTTGATTCAAGCCCATATTGCGTCGGGCCCGATGCCAATATCATATCAACGGCATCGCCCAAACTCTGCAAGACATGCATCGGTGCGGTGGGGCTTAAACTGCCTGATTTATTGGCACTGGGTGCGGCCACCGGGCAATTGGCGGCACTTAATAATTTGAGCGCAACAGGGTGGGCCGGAACACGCACCGCCAAGGTGGGAAGGCCTGCGCTGCACAGCTCACTGATTTTGCAATCAGCACGGCGTGGCAGGATAATGGTGAGCGGTCCCGGCCAGAACCGCTCCGCCACCAATCTGGCATCATCGGAAAATTCAACATGGGCCGATAAAAATTCGACGCTGTGGCCATGAACAATCAAAGGATTGATTTGCGGGCGGCCTTTGGCAGCAAAAATTTTTGCAACCGCCACACCGTCCAATGCATTCGCGCCCAGCCCATAAACTGTTTCCGTAGGCAGGGCGACAAGACCACCTGCATTTAAAATTGCGGCAGCCTCTGCAATTGCCTGATCGCTGGCTTCGACTAAACGGACCATCGACGTCCCCCGGTCATAGGCTTTGGTACGTTTGTTGTACCGGGCAATGAGAGCGGTAGCCCCATGGCAGAGCGCATGGCGAGATAGGCAAACCCTTCTGCTTCCATCGCGTCTCCGTCCCAGCCCATATCATCAACGCGCCCCACCGGAACACCCAATACCTTTTGCAGCCCCGCCATAATCGTCAAATTATGCCGCCCGCCACCGGTTACAAACCAGGACACTGGCGGTGTGGGGAGATGATACAACGCACGCGCCACGGATTGCACCGTAAAGGCCGTCAAGGTCGCCGCGCCATCTTCCAGTGACACGCCCGCCAGCGCAGCCAAATTCCATGCATTGCGGTCGAGCGATTTTGGAACACTTAAAGCAAAAAACGGTGATGCAAGATAAGCCTGAAGAATATCATTCCGCACCGTGCCCGATGCCGCGAGCGTCCCCTCCGGATCATAATCCAGACCCGCATGGGATTTCACCCAGTCATTGATCAGCGCACTGCCCGGCCCGGTATCAAAGGCCAGCAACACGTCGTTTTCACCGATATAGGTTACGTTTCCAACACCGCCCAGATTTAAAATCGCAACCGGGCCACCCAGCTTGGAAACAAGATCATGCGCCAAGGCGCGGTGATAGAGCGGCAGCAACGGCGCGCCCTGCCCGCCCGCCTTGACATCGGCGGTACGAAAATCGGCGATGACATCAATGCCGGTTTCCTTGGCCAGCAAGGCAGCATCACCAATCTGCCATGTCCAGCGTTGTGACGGGTCGTGATCGATTGTTTGACCGTGAAAGCCAATGAGGTCCACAGCGCCCGGATGCGCTGCACGCAGTGCCTTTACGGCTTCAGCATGGGCCAATGTCATCTGACGCTCCGCCATCGCCACGCGGCCATCGACATCAGCCTTTAAGCCAAAACAGGCGCGCAACGATTCACGCAAGGTGGGTTCATAAGGGACCGTATAAAACCCCACCCGCTCGACATGGTTTTCACCGTCAGTGCGGATCATTGCGGCATCAATCCCGTCCAGCGAGGTGCCGGACATCAGGCCGATAATTGTTTGCATTTTATTTGCCATAACTTAAATATCTTTCCATGGGCATCTCCCGGCCATCCTACCCCTATGGCGTGGTACAGGACAATACTGCCCTGCGGCGCGGCGGGTTCCCTTTTTCGGTAAATCTGTTAAGAAAAATGCGAAGCACATTCTCTTTTAAGACAAGGCCCCGCGTCATGACACTCTACAAATCCGATTTCCTGAACATCCTGTCCCAGCGTGGCTTCATCCATCAGGGCAGCGACCTTGAAGGGCTTGACCAGAAACTGGTCAAGGGAAGCTTGTCGGCCTATTGCGGTTATGATCCGACGGGTCAATCGCTGCATGCGGGGCATATGGTTTCGATCATGATGCTGCATTGGTTTCAGGAAACGGGGCACCGCCCGGTGACGTTGATGGGTGGTGGCACGGCAATGATTGGTGATCCTTCTTTCAAGGATAAGACACGCCCCCTCTTGGGCCAGACCGAAATCAACAGCAACATCGCCAGCATTCAAAAAAGCTTCGCCGCCTATATCCGTTATGACGACAGCAAGAACGGCGCGATCATGGCGAATAACGCCGATTGGTTGTTGAAACTCAACTACATGGATTTCCTGCGCGATTACGGGACGTACTTCACCATCAACCGCATGTTGACCTTTGATTCCGTGAAATTGCGTTTGGACCGTGAACAACCGCTCACCTTCCTCGAATTCAACTACATGATTATGCAGGGCTACGATTTTGTGGAACTGAACCGCCGTTACGATGTGACCCTGCAAATGGGCGGGTCGGATCAATGGGGCAATATTATCAACGGTGTTGAGCTTGGCCGTAAATCGGCAGGGATGGAGCTTTATGCCCTGACCTCCCCCCTTCTGACCACCGCATCGGGCGGCAAGATGGGTAAAACCGAAAACGGCGCTGTCTGGCTGAACGCCGATATGCTGACCCCATATGATTACTGGCAATACTGGCGCAATACCGAAGATGCCGATGTCGGTAAATTCCTGCGTCTGTTCACAACCTTGCCAATGGATGAGATTGCACGTCTGGAAGCGTTACAAGGGGCCGAGATCAACGAAGCGAAAAAGATTCTCGCCTTTGAAGCGACAAAGCTCTGTCACGGCGAACAAGCAGCCCATGATGCCGCCGAAACCGCCCGCAAGACATTTGAACAAGGCGGCGTTGGTGACAATCTACCCTCCTTTGAAATTGACCGCGCCCGGTTGGATCAGGGCGTGACCATTACAGATTTGCTGGTTGAATCCGGCATGTTGTCATCCAAGGGTGAAGCCAGACGTTTAATTGATGGTGGTGGTGCACGCGCCAATGATAACCCGGTCGGCGATGCCGCCCATATTATCAGCAGCGCGGATCTGACAGCAGATGGTTATATCAAGCTGTCGGCGGGCAAGAAGAAACACACTTTGATTCGCGTGAAGTGAAGGTTTTTTGAAGGGGGGAGTCCCCCTTCACCCCGATTTTTTTCTTTAGAGCCGCAGGCAATAGTAAACATTGTGGCAACCGCGTAGGTGAGTGTTGCCTGCGGCGCAAGTGAACGGGGTGCAGGGGGCGTGTGCCCCTTGCGAATACTTCATTCAAAGAAAATACGGCGCAAGAACCCCGGCGTTAACACCGCCAATGGATTGACCATTGTGGTCGGGGTTTTTGTCGGGCCGCGCACGGAATAGGTTGCGGCAAAAACGCCGCCGGCAGACCCGCCGGATAAAATATCACCCAGCAACGGAATATTTCCGATCAAATCATTGACCATTGAGACTGGCACAATCGTGCCATTGATCTGGATCATATCGGTGATGCCATTGACGCTGCCTTCAAAGGTCAGGCCCATCGAAGTGCCAGAGGTGCGGCCATTTTCAAAGGTGAACAGATTTCCACCCTTGCTCATTTCCCACCCAAAATCAGATTCAAGCCGCGCGAAGGTGATGCCGTCACTATTGAGAAGCTGCAACATGCCCGGCAGGCTAAGCGCATTGACCAGACGCGCCAAAACAGGCGCATCAAAAACAATGAAGTTGGTAATTTCGCCCTTGCCCTTAATCAGTTTGGAATTTCCACCCACAGCCGATTCCCCAATAATCAGCATCTTACCGCCGCGAACGTTCGGATAAACATCAAACGCCTGCAAGGCAGCCCCGGCATCTTCGGCCTCAATCCGCAAGGTCATCTTGGTTGATTGTTGGTTTGGTTTGTAGCGAAAGGTCATCTTCCCCCGACCCACCGTTGAGTCCACTTCGATCCTTTGCAGATCGCCCTTTTTATTCATGTCCACATTCAGCTTCACATTTTGGATCATGCGCGCTTCGGCGGTACGCACCCGGGCGATATCCCCGGTGATTAGCAAGGCTGGCCCAGCATAATCTTCTGCAACGCTGGCACCTTCGGCCTTTTTATTATTTTCAAGGAAAGGACGGCCATCAAGGAAGGCCCCTTTCAGCGACATGGTCAAAAAATTGGCTTGGGACAGCGTGAAATCAATGGCGACATCGGTTTCACGCAATTGGGCGCGGGTGAATTTTCCGCTACGCAATTGTGTTTCCTTCCCCACTTGCGCGAACACCATCTGGCCGCCTGTGGCTTTTAATTCCGGTGTTTCGATGATCAGGTTTTGGATCGTTTTCAAATACCCATCATCCAGTGTCGCACTCAGGCTGGCCTTACCCGCCTGACCGGCGGGCTTTTGATAATTCATCGGCTTGACCATGATGATGCCCGGTGTGGCATCGATAACAGCCGTAATGTCAGTCTTCTTACTGCCGCCCCCCGGTTGGGTATAGGTGATTTTGGTGGGCATGGCGCCATCCATCCAATCGGACAGATCAATGCCGAATTTATCGCGCAACGCTTTATCAACGGCGATATCGGCCACCACTTGCGCCGAATAGGGCTTACCCTTTGATTCAAAATACTGGGCGTAAGTGAAATCCATATCGCGCCCGTCAAGCTGGCCCTTGCCAGATACGTTCAACAGACCGTCCTTAACGCTGGCCTTGACCTGCTTACCGCGCACATCAAGCCCATTAACCAATGCGGGCAGCATGGCGTTTTCAACGCTGCCTTCTGCCGATACGACGATTTTTTCCGCTGGCAGATCAGCCAGTGTCGGAAAAGTGACCTTCAAATCAAATTTGGCAATGCCCTCAACCTTGGTCACATCCGTTGGAATGTCGGTCACGCCGATGGGGTCTTTTGCAATATAATCAAAAACAGATTTCAGCGGCCCTTCCAGCGCGGCATCAATCACTGCTGTCCCGACCGCATCGCCATAAACGGTATCAATAAAGATTTTTCCCGACTTGATCTCAAGCTCGCCAAGCGTGCCTTTTTCAATATCAATCGTCATATCATCGGTGGCGTAATCATAATGCCCACGCCCATTGGCCCCCACTACGGGCAATAAAGGCTTGGCGTAGTCCACCGTCATATTTTCAACGGCAAAATCAATGGTCAGCGCCTTGAGATCCACAACCCAGTCTTCGGTGGTTTCATCGATGCTTTCTGGCACCTCAACAATATGCTTAACCGCGTCCAGCGTCGCATTGATAGTTGAATCGTGCAGGCGACCCTCAGACAGGCGGTGCAAGGCCCAGTCTTCGGCGGGTTCGCCCTTCAATACTTTTGGCCAATATTCGGCGACGCGTTTTTGCGACAGGGAATCAATGCGCAAAGACAAAGGTGCATAGAGATCGCCCTTTTCATTTTGGGTTACACTTCCCGTGATCGCGACCTGAAAATCTTCAGCAATACTTAGATCGCTATCTGTAATGGTAAATGTCTTGGTCGCATGATCGTAGCTGGTGCTGACCGACAGCGCTTGGTATGACAGCTGCGCATCATATAAATCCGGCAGGCTCAATTGACCATTGCGGCTGTTCAGGGTCGCATCCATCTGGGTCAGGATCATGCCCGGATCAAACCGCGCCTGTGCCGTCCCGTTCAAACTGACATTTTGATTTTTGATCCATGACAGATCCGGCAGTTTGCTGGCCAGAAAAGACGCGCGCAAATCGTTTAACTTCATATCCATGACGATATTGCGGCTGCTGCCGAAATAGGCTGCTTCCGCGACCAGCGTTGGCGTTTTCACCAGATCGCTTTCCAGCCACAAGGATGCAGACGTCACCAGATTTTTTTCACCGCGACGAAACGCCAGTTCAATCTTTGGCACCAGCCAACTTTGATCCAGCACGTGATCCTCAACCATCATCCGCGCATCGGTGATGGTAATCATGCGCAGGCTGCGCAAGGGGAAACTGCGTGGCAGTTCACGCGGCGGCTTGGCCAGCATGTCCAGAACCTCAAAAAAATCACCCTCCGCTTTTTCAGTGGGCGTTTCTGGAGGAGACTCGGCTGCATCACGCATCCTGCTCAGCTGCAATTTATTATCGGTGCTGCGCACCAAGGCGATCAAAGGTTGATTGAGGGTGATACTGCGGGGTGATACTTGCCCGAAAAACAAGGCACGGCGCGAAAGGCTGACCGAAGCAGATTGAAATGAAAACGCCGGGCGGTTCAAGCGCGTATTCATCAAACGCACATCTTCCATCGTAATCATCGGGCGCGATTCAATTGTTGACCACGCCAGATGGATACTGCCGACCTGCATGGCCAGATCATTCCCCGGGTCGCTCAGTTCGCTTTCGATATATTTGCGGGCAAAGCCAACCTCAATCGGCCCCTCATTCAACCGCCAGATCAAAATGCCGCCACCCACCAAAACCAAGCCAGCCAGAACCATCGTCGCCTCGGCCACGCACAACATGGTTTTGCGCCCGAACTTCTTTGAAGGTTTCTGCTTTTTCAACGGCTTATCATTCATGCTATAGTTTTGCCCTATGCGTCGCGCAGGTGCAAGTGGGGGCAACCCCAACAGGCGCGGTTATCAAGAAACAGAAGTGGAGATTCATATGGCTGCCCTGATTGAAGGTTCCAAGGCCCCGGCCTTTAAATTGCCTGCCGATAGCGGCGAAACAGTGTCGTTAAAGGATTATGCGGGTAAAAAACTGGTCCTTTATTTTTACCCAAAGGACGACACGTCGGGCTGCACCGCGCAGGCCTGCGCCTTTAATGATGCCCTGCCAGCATTCAAAAAACTGAAAACCGCTGTTTTGGGCGTATCTAAAGATCCGATCGCAAAACACATTAAATTCCGCGACAAATATGACCTGACCTTCCCGCTGCTGTCGGATGAAGATAGCACTGTTTTGGAAAAATACGGCGTGTGGATTGAAAAGAGCATGTATGGGCGGAAATACATGGGCATTGAACGCTCCACCTTCATCATTGATGAAGCAGGAAAGATCACTCATGTCTGGCGCAAGGTGAAAGTGCCGGGGCATGTTGATGAGGTAATGAAAGCGTTGAAGGAATAAGCATCAAGGGGGCGATGGCCCCCTTGGACCCCGATCTTACGGGGTATATTTGGGGGTCTTGCGCTTCATTTCTTTTTGGCGCACGCGTTCGGCTTCGATCGTGTTCCAGACGCGCAGACCGCCACCAGGCAGAACTTTTTCATACGCGTTCAAATCATAGACCTTCGCTTCGTATGAAAAAATCATCCGGAGGACATTGCGGTCCTCCGGAGAATTAAAAATCACATCAGGATAGCCCTTGGCCATTTAAGCAGCCTTAATCAGGCGTTTTGGCACTTCCACTGAACGGCCAGAACCGGCTGTGTTCAGGTAGTCGTGCATGTTGCCAATCAATTGATCGATACGGTCATTGTAGAAATGGTTCGCACCATCGACAATGCGGTAATCGACGCTGATCCCTTTTTGCGCGCGCAGTTTTTGCGCCAGCTTTTCGGTGTGTGGCTCAGGCACGATGTTGTCTTTGTTGCCCTGAATAATCAGGCCCGATGTCGGGCATGGTGCCAGGAACGTAAAGTCATACATGTTCGCCGGTGGCGATACACTGACCCAGCCGCGAATTTCAGGGCGACGCATCAGCAATTGCATGCCAATCCACGCGCCGAACGAAAAACCACCAACCCAAACATAAGGCGCGTTTGGATTCAGCTCTTGCATCCAGTCGAGCGCAGCAGCAGCATCAGACAATTCACCCTCGCCACGGTCATGAACGCCCTGGCTGCGGCCAACGCCACGGAAATTGAAGCGCAGAGTCGAAAAGCCGCGCTCCGCGAAAGTCTGGAACATGTAATAGGTGATCTTGTTGTTCATCGTGCCACCATGCTCCGGGTGCGGATGCAGGATCAGGGCAAGAGGAGCATTCGGTACTTTTGAATGCGTGTAACGGCCTTCAAGTCGGCCCGCCGGACCGTTGATAATAATTTCTGGCATAAGATCCCCTAGAAATATTGTTATTGAACCCTTGCGGCCACCACCGCCGGGTCTTCTCCCGTATCTGGTGGCCTTGGTATAGCAAAGCGTTTCCGGAATGTCCAAAAAATTATGCTAATTGCTTGAATTAGCAGGGGAAAACACCGATTTTACCCCCGAATCATAATCCCACACCAAAAGTGATCTAAATACCGCCATATTTCCGTATAAAAATAGAAGAATGCCGACAGAACATCGGTAAGGGAGGCGAAAGAGAAATGACGCCCGTCACAGATCAAATGAACGACCAAACACCACACCGCATTGATGTAACCTCGCGTGGCTACCATGCGGTGGCTGCGCTGGTAGAGCTTGCCACACTGGCACAAGATGCCCCTGTGCGGCTTGCCTCACTGACGCGCTCAGGTGCGGTTTCACAATCCTATCTGGAGCAGCTCTTCGCGGGTTTGCGCCGTCATGACATCGTCAAAAGCACACGCGGCCCCGGCGGAGGCTACAGTTTAAGCCGCCCGGCAAAGGATATCTCTATCGCTGCCATTTTTATGGCCACCGTCGAAGAGGCCACCAAGCCGCCCATAGACATAGGCTCTGCCGGGGATACGTCATCGCCCGCCATCACGCATTTGCAGGATTATGTCGGCCAATCCCTTTATGACATCCTGTCCAAACGCAGCCTGGCCGATATTCTGCGCCATTCCCGCACGCTCTGAAACACTTGAGCTTATAGCCCATTTCCCGGTATGGTCCGGGCATGAGTAAAAAACGCAGCATTTACATGGATTGTAACGCCACCATGCCGGTGAAACCCGGCGTGGTCGATGTCATGACCAATGTGTTGCGCGAAACAGGAAATGCATCCTCCATCCACCGTGATGGCCGTGCCGCACGCCGCCATATTGAAGAAGCCCGCGCCGCCCTCGCTGCTCTCATCGGTACAAATCCGGCCTATGTTTTTTTCACCAGCGGTGCGACGGAAAGTAACAATACTGTTTTAAAAACGTTCGCAGGCCAGAATGTCTTGCTGTCTGCAATTGAACACCCGTCGGTTCTGGAAGTCCTCCCCGAGGCCGCAAAAATTCCGGTGACACCAGATGGTATCGTTGACCTGAATGCCTTGGAAGAATTGCTAGCCACTAAACCGGCGCTCGTTTCCATCATGCTGGTCAATAATGAAAGCGGCGTTATTCAACCCATCGCCGAAGCCGTGCGCCTGATCCGCAAAAAATCACCGACAACAATTGTCCATTGTGATGCCGTGCAGGCCTTAGGGCGTATCACCGTTGATTTTTCTGCGCTGCAAGTTGATTTCCTGTCTCTCTCCGCCCATAAAATGGGCGGACCACAAGGGTCAGGCGCGCTGGTCATGGCACCGGGTGCGAAGATTGATAAACTCCTGCGTGGGGGCGGGCAGGAAAAACGCCAGCGTCCGGGTACAGAAAATGTCGCAGGCATTGCCGGGTTTGGTGTGGCCGCAAAATTGGCGGATGCCGATATGGCAGCCTTCCAAGCCTTAAGCACCCACCGCGACCGCATTGAAGAAACATTGCTGAACGCAGAACCACGGCTGAAAATCTTTGGCCGCAATGCCCCGCGCGTTTCCAACACTACGCAGCTGGCCCTGCCCGGCATGACGGCGGAAACACAATTAATGGCGATGGATCTGGCCGGGGTTTCGCTCTCTTCCGGCTCCGCCTGCTCTAGCGGTACCGTCAAACCTAGCCATGTGTTGCAAGCCATGAACGTGCCCGATAACGAAGCCATGGGGGCGTTGCGCGTATCCCTTGGCTGGCACACGACAAAAGAAGATGTTGACGGGCTGATTGCCGCCTGGCTAGAAATGCACGCCCGCATCAAGGACAAAATCACAGCTTAAGAGTTTTAAAAACCATGCCTAAAATGACTTTCATTATGCCCGATGGCACCCCGAACGAAGTCGATGCACCGCTCGGCCTGTCCGTCATGGAAATTGCCCAAAAACACGGCATTGACCAGATCGAAGGCGCCTGCGGCGGGTCACTGGCCTGTGCCACATGCCACGTCTATGTTCACCCTGATTTTTGGGACGAAACCCTGCCCGATGGCGGCGAAAAATCACTGGAAGAAGAAGACATGCTGGACCTCGCCTTCGACATCCGCAAATCCTCCCGCTTGTCCTGCCAGATCATGATGCGTGAAGATTTAGACGGTTTAACCGTCGCCCTGCCTGGTACAAAGACAGATTGGTAAAGGAATAAAGGGTCAAAAGGGAGCATTACCCCCTTAAAAGCCCCTTTTAAAAATCCCTTTTAACCCTTATCATGGGTTGTATGACATATAATAAAACAATCAATGAGGGTATTCCAACCCTAACAGGAATTAGATTCCTTTTTGCATCTTGCGTTGTTTTGCTCCATACGCAAATCTATACAAACTGGCTGGACCAAGCGCCCCTCATCCGCGATGGCATTGTTATGTCAGGGGCAGCGGGGGTCAATTTTTTCTTTGTCCTGTCAGGCTTTATCCTAACCTATGCAATGTGCACAACGCTTTCAGGCACGCGCAGTAAACGAACGTTTTATTTAACGCGCTTCGCGCGAATTTATCCGGTCTACGCGCTGGGGCTTATCGCCTCGATTCCAATCGTTGTATGTTTAGGATTTGATTCAAAAATAGTGCCGGAGGGCATTGGAAATAAAATATTATCGCTTTCATCACATGCGATATTAATGCAAGGGTGGCTTCCTGAATATGTCTTGAAATGGAATCCGACGGGCTGGTCATTATCCGCAGAAACTTTCTTTTATGCGCTTTTTCCCTTTATAGCGCCCCTTATCTTGCGTCAAAATACGCGCACAACGTCCATAATCGCCATCGTATCTTATTGCGTATCGCTTGCCTTTCCGCTGATTTGTCACGGCTTAAATTTGGTTGATATGTATGTGCCAGGGTCTGGGACCGCATTCATGAACGTGAATTTGTATTTTTTCTTTCCCCTTATACGTCTGCCGGAATTCCTATTGGGCATGGCTGCTGCGGGATTGTTTTTGAAAGAAATGCATTTTTTCAAGCGTCACGCGTCATTTTTTTTATGGGTTGGGTTTATCGGGATCTTAATCGGATTACAGATCGGTGGCGCGTTGATTCCACTGCTGATGATGACAAACGGGGCTCTCGGAATTTTTGCAGTTTTTTTAATTCTAGGTTTGAGCGGTGCAACAAAAAGCTCACTCTCCGACCTTTTGGGTAGAAAAGTTATGGTGCATCTGGGGCACGCAAGCTATGCGTTATATGTAATTCATCTTCCTGCGCTATTCCTCTATGTCGCGCTGCTGCCTGAGAACTACAATAAGATTGCGGCGCTATCCATTTATTTGTTCGGTGTGACGCTGTTGTCTGTGGGAATTTACCATTTCTATGAACGGCCCCTGC
Source organism: Micavibrio sp. UBA6139 (assembly GCA_002423285.1). Taxonomy (GTDB): domain Bacteria; phylum Pseudomonadota; class Alphaproteobacteria; order Micavibrionales; family Micavibrionaceae; genus Micavibrio. The sequence goes on from DIVF01000041.1 coordinate 12,133, forward strand.
AACACTTGATTCTAAAGAAACTCAAAGGCCCAGAGCCTAACCCATCTTCAAATCCCGCGTGACCTTGGCAATTTGCGGCGCATAAGCCTTCGCCACATCAATACCGCGCCAGATCCCATCTTCATTCCATTTTTTTAATTTCTGGATGACTTCATCGGGGCTGTCGACAGACCGGATCAGGCGTTCGCGGCCCGGATGAATGAACCCTTCGCTGATCAAACGACGCATCTGATCTTTTAACGGGTCATAAATGCCGTTGGTGTTGAGAACGATGACTGGCTTTAAGAACTTCTTTGCACCGCTTGCGATTTGCATGTCGATGAGGGCGGCGGCTTCCCACTGTTCGTCTTGCGTGCCGACACCACCGGCCAGAATGATGCAGGCATCGGCCTTTTCCAGCATGCGGGCTTTGCGTGATGGCAGGCTGCGCGTGACGTGCTCATCAACACCCGGCAATTTTTGATAGGTCGCGGCGCGTAAGAATGCCTCCGTAATAACGCCAGTGACCTTGCTGCCTGCGTCCAGCGCAGCCTTAGACACCATACCCATCAAACCGGATGCCCCGCCGCCATAGACCAGATCAAATCCATTTTCACCCAAAAGACGCCCGAGCATTTCGGCGTGTTTACGATAAATGGGGTCGTTCCCGAATTTCGAGCCGCAGAAAACCACGACCGTTTTGATCTCTTTTTTCTTCACTTGAATATCCCTGTTCTCATCTTTATTTTTTTAAGCGCGCATCAAGGCGCACCACATTGACCGGAAAAATACCATTTCCGCGATTTTTATGTCAAAAATTAACGCGCGGGGTGCGATTCCGCACCTCGATTATGCATAATAACTTGCGTAAGCCACTCCTAAACCCTATATTCCGGCCATGATGAGCGATACCGCATTGCACACCCTGAACTCCCTTGGCTTTGCCAAACCCCCTGCTGAAACGCGGGTGGTGGTGGCGATGTCGGGCGGTGTTGATTCATCGGTGGTGGCGGCGCTGCTGCATGAACAGGGTTATGACGTGATTGGCGTGACGCTACAGCTTTACGATCACGGCATGGCATTAGAGAAAAAAGGTGCGTGCTGCGCAGGGCAAGATATTTATGATGCACGCCGCGTCGCCGAGGAACGTGGCTTCCCGCATTACGTCTTGAACTACGAAAACAAATTCAAAGATTCCGTGATTGAGGAGTTCGCCGATAGTTACTTACGCGGTGAAACTCCTGTCCCGTGCATTTCATGCAACCAGAGTGTCAAGTTCCGTGACCTGTTGGATGTTGCAAAAGATTTAGGCGCCGATTGCATGGCCACCGGACATTACATTCAACGCGTGATGAACGAAGATGCCGCGCGAGCCGAGCTGCACCGTGCCGTTGATACCACAAAAGATCAAAGCTATTTCCTGTTCGCGACTACGCAAGAACAGCTGGATTACTTACGCTTTCCTTTAGGGGGCTGGACCAAGGACATCACGCGCGACCATGCGCAACGCCTTGGCCTGATTACCGCCGATAAACCAGATTCCCAGGACATCTGCTTCGTTCCCGGCGGGGATTACACGAAAGTGGTCAAGGGCCTGCGCCCGGAAGCTGGCAAGGCTGGCGAGATCGTCCATCTGGATGGCCGCGTCCTTGGCACGCATGACGGGATTATCGGGTACACGATTGGCCAGCGTAAGGGCTTAGGAATTGGCGGCGGGCATTCCGATGAAAATTCCCCACTCTATGTCATCAAACTGGATGCCCCGGCCGCGCGCGTGATTGTCGGGCCAAAGGAAGCCCTGGCATGCGACACGATCTTCTTAAAAAATTGCAGCTGGCTTGATACGAACGCGGCAACCGTCACCTTAAAATTCCGCTCCATGATGCAACCCGTCACCGCACAAGTGGCCCGCCACGAAGATGGCAGCGCCACCCTGACCCTGTCCGCCCCGCAATACGGCATCGCCCCGGGCCAAGCCGCCGCCTGCTACCTCGAAAACCGCATGATTGGCGGCGGATGGATCACCGCGACCCAGAACACGGCCCTCGCCCTGGCCGCATAAAGCCGCCAAACCACCCCCAAAACGCAGAAAATCCGGGTAAATTTAACCCCCTATTTCCCACCGGGTTTGCCTTGACATTTTTCCCCCAACCGTCCATAAACACCCCCATCCAAGCGTGGCGGTGTAGCTCAGCGGTAGAGCAGAGGAATCATAATCCTTTGGTCAGGGGTTCAAATCCCTTCACCGCCACCACTCACATCTTAACCTCTTGATGTGATTATAAACTCAATTAAATCAATGACCTTATGCTGTTCCTTGTAACACAACCATGTTACACAAAGGGATGGATGACGTGTCTAAAATACCCCATACGATGCCGGCGTAAGCAGACTTATTACCTGCGCCAACGCATCCCCACAGACCTGATTCCCGCTTAGCCCACTCAAAAGCGCTTTATTAAATGTGCAAAGATTGCAGGCATAGTGCTCGGCAAAAACTCTGAGTCTCAATGCCATTTATAAACATGACCGTTAAATGAACCCGGGTTCATTTTTAGATAACAGTGAATATTACATAGCCTTTGCACTTACAAAGATGATGTCGGCTAGTATGAAAAGAAAAGCCCAGAGGCAAGCTCTGGGCTTTTAATTATATTAGAATTAAACAAGGCTACGCGATGATAGTGCCATTGGATAGCAGCGCGGCTTCATCTGTTAAGCCTGTTACACCAGACAATGCGGCAATAGCTACCAAGGAATATGTTCCACCCAAGCCATCACGATCAACAAATACGTTGCTGTTGCCAGCACTCTCCGTGATCCAGACGAAGTCTGTAATCGCATCTGTTAATGGGTCATAATCCTACCCCAGAACTATAATCTGTTACATCGTAGGTTACACCATCAACTGTAAAAATAGGCATGTAGTTCTCCAAAAATTTATTGTGGTTTAAAAAAATTTCTCGGGCATTTGTATGGTTCAGGAAATGGAAATGGATTTGTAACGCCACTATAGGGTGTATAACTCCCTCTGTTATTCAGCCTATATTCAAGATAGTTATGAGAGGTTTGGTCGCAGCCGGATCCAGGATCATTGCGATCTATTTTCTGATGCTTGATAATAATCTGGCCCTCGCCATCCAAGTTTAAAAAAATAGAATAAATTTGAATTTTTCCGTGAGAGTCGGGCACCTCTTTAGTAATTTTCTGAAGAATTTTTCCCTGATTACTATCCCAGTAATATTTTCCATCACGCTTCACAATTAAAAGACTGTGCTTTTCATTTTTAGGAAGGCGTGAAAGATCATAATTAGCAATTCCACCAGCACCATTAATAATAGACCTGTTGCAAAAGT
>DIVF01000001.1 GCA_002423285.1 Micavibrio sp. UBA6139
CGTCCATGCTCATATTCATCACCGTCAGGGCGTAAATGGCGCTACCAAACGCAATGGCCAGATAAGCGCCGGTGAGGGCAAAGGCAATCCACACGATGAGAGCGTGCTTCGTCTTAGCGGCAGCGGTACGCATTTCCGCAATAGACTCTAACACTGTAGCAACTTGTCCAAGGTCAGACAAGCTAGCTAATTCAAGGCGTTCGCTACGGGTCAGGGGGGCCCTGTCCATCGCCGCGCCGAGATTGACCCCGTTGGACAGTTCCTTATTCGCAGACATCCAGTAATCGGCAACTTCAGGAACGCTTGTTGCTTCCGATGATTGACGTAATGTTTCATCAATCGGCACAGACCCACGCATCATGCGGGCCGCAGCCCCCATCGAATCCGCAAAACCAAGATCCCGCAGATAACCGCCAATCATCGGTATTTTCCGCACGATCCGCGCAGTCGGCCAATCTGACTTCCCCTTATTCATAAAGAAGGAGAAAACAGCCCAGGCCATAAACCCACCCATGCCAAACGCCGTACCGATCAACACGTCCCATGTCAGGGACAAATTGCCAACGACGCGGTCAAATTTTTCCAGTTCTTCGGGGTTGGTTGGTTTGTTGTCGTTAAACCATTTCAAAACCATGCCCCGGCCCCAGACCAGGGATTGCACGATGGAGATTACGTCAAACGCCAACCAGCCCATCGTACCAACAATGGCGCGGGTGTTTTTACGTTTTTGGGTAATCGAATGAATGGCGTGGGGAATCCCCTCCATCAGTTTATTGGACCGCTCACTGGCGGCCAGAATAGCAATCGTGCCGTGATCAAAGGCGCGCAAGGCTTTCAGCGCATCAATGACACCCAAGCCCCGGGCCAGAGCTTCCCGCGCCGGGGCCAGAATGTTTTGCCGCATCGGGTGGGTTTCAGCCTGAATAATCCGCCACAATGCCACACCGGGTGAAGTCGAGGTGGAACGGAATTGAATCCCGCGCAAAAGCTGTACCTGCCACCAGGTGGAGCGCGCCAGCATCCGTTCAAGGGGGGAGCGTTCATGGGCGCGAATGGCCAGAACATAACCACCCTTTTTACTGATGGCGGTGCGGACATCTTCGGGTGATGGCAAGTAATAGGATTCGGTGACCCGCTTTGGCCCCGAAGTCGTATCATACGCTACATCTGCTACCCATTGCTGCATGACGCAACATCGCCCTTTTTAAAAAACAACCTGTAATATTGTAACATGGTGTGACCCATCTGTACCGACAAGGTTTTAACCTTCGAGATTCGAAAGTGCGGCCTTTGGATCGACAAGACCACTGAGAACAAGATCAACCAACCCTTCACGACGCGTATGCACGATCACACCGTCTTCATGGACGATGGAGTTTACATTGGTCATCAGGGCATTATAAATACTATCGCGCTGTGATGGGCCAAGCGGGATCAACAGCGCGTCTAACAGCAGCGTTCTGCCCATAATGCCAGTGCGGTTACATAAATCGCATCCCGTGGCATTGTGGCGGCGTACTTGCGAATCCGGGTCAATGCCCAGCATATTCAGCTCATGCAGTTCCAGTGCGTCGCCCGCCGTGACCTTATGCGCACAACCCTGACACAGGGTTTTGATCAAACGCTGGTTCATGATCGCCTTCACCTGTTGCGACAGGGTATAGGTCGAAGACCGCTCCCGCGCTGTGGGCATTAATGACCGCAGACGTTCAAAGGTCTGAAGCGCCGTATCAGCGTGAATGGTGGAAATAACAGTGTGTCCGGATTCTGCGGCACGCAGCGCGGTTTCAACCGTATCACCATCCCGCATCTCCCCGATGATGATGTAATCAGGGTCATGACGCATCGCGGCGCGGATCAGGTCAGAAAATTCACCGCCCGCCATACCGGGGCGCACCTGCCACTGCGTGGCGTAGCGCAGTTCATATTCGATTGGATCTTCAATGGTCAAAACATGGCGGCGGCGGCGGTCAATCTGCTGCACGCAGGCATAAAGCGTGGTTGTCTTACCAGACCCCGTCGGACCAGAGAGCAGGATCAACCCCCCGCCCCCCTTAATATCGGGCGATAAAAGCTGAGATAAATAATCACCGACATCAACGTGACGGCGGAACAATTCATCAAACCCTTTCAGCGCGGCACGGTCCAAAAGACGCATGGTGATCTTTTCACCGTCTTGCGCCTGTGGGCCTGCGGCCACCCGGACGTCGATGTTGCGGCCCTGCCAGGTAAAGGAAAAACGACCATCCTTTGGCGTGGTTCTATCACCGAAGTTCAAGCCCGCATCGCGCTTCAACAGCGTGGTCAAACGCGCCATCGCGTCATTGGGCAATAAATGCATCGGAATGACGTCACCATCGATCCGGTAGCGGATCCAGTTTGGCGTTTCCGGGTTGTTATCCTGTAACAAGTGAAGATCCGAGGCCCGAAGCTGCAACGCCTCTGCCATCATGTCGCGCTGGAACTGGTTGAGCAAAAGCCCGTTATCAACGTCCGATAACCATAGCGCCAGCGTCTTTTCCGTCCGGTCCGCCGACAGATCATGAACCGAGCGCAAAGTATCAAGCAGTTCGGCGCGGTCCCAGACCTCAACCTCAATCCGGTCAACGACAAGGCCAGACCGGGTCGCGGTGGAAAGCAGCGCCTTTGCCTGACGCTCATTCATCTCATGCAGCGGCGCAATGCGCAGCACACCGTCTTGCAAACCAATCAAATGAATAGACAGCGGTAACCATGCTTGAACCGGCAAAATCGCACGCAGCTGATCGCCCGTGGCGCGATCGCGAGCACCTTCTTCTTCATTCTGCGAAGATCCGCCAGCCCCGGCCAGATCGAGCAATTGTTCCGTGGACCGGGACACGCCCTGATCCATCAGCATGACGCGCTCCTTCTGGACCATATCCAGATAGCGTTCGCGCCCTTCGTTTGATCTTAATTTACGGCGATCCGCCCACATGCGGCGCTCAACACCATCGGGTGGAGAGACCTGCCCCTTGCGGCGATCTTCACGGATGGGAAAACGGCGTTCGGGAACACCCGGTGGAGGAATATCTTCTACAGGATCTGAGCCCTCAGACGAAGGAACAGCGGAATCATTCCCGCTGCCCATCTGATTGTTGTCTGGGAATTCTTCATCACTCATGGCGGATCAATTGCCTGTTGTGGTGGTTGTCGCAGCAGGAGAAGATGTGGAACCTGCTGTCGCAGAACTTGCATTCGTCGAAGACGGAGCCGACAAAGCGCGGTCAAACAGCAACAGAACTTTTTCATCACCGCTGCGGAATTCAACACCGCTGGTCCGGATCGTTACATTCCATGGGAAGCCACCGATAACAATTTCTTCACCGTGGAAGACAATCCGGCTGCCGCCTGGGCCTGTAATGATGGCGCGTTTTTGAGAGTGCGATGTAATCACGAACCCATCCAGAACGCTGCCCGGATCCATATTTTTATCACGCACAATAATCTGGCTGCCAATGCCTCTATCGCCAGACAGTGTCGCGTTATTTTCACCAGCCGCCAGACGAATGGCGCGGTTATCCTTGCTGACGATGCCTGTGGCGGTGCCACGCACTGGCATGACGAGAATGCCACGCGCGCCGTCATGGATGACTTGGATATCATCTAAAATGGCACCTTCACGCACCGGGTTCCATGAAACAGTCAAGGCACAGGCCTGAACCGGCTCTAGAACAACATCCTTTACGCATCCCGACTGGCTCATCGACAAACCGTTATCGGTCCCAGCCAGACGAATATCTTTCAAGGTCACAGCCGAATCGCCGACATTCACCAACGAAACCGTGATGGAAGATGAAGTGTTAATGGCTGTGCCAAATTCAACCTTATCCTGAGAGGACACGAGCAAGCCCTTACCCGGCACAGCTTCCGGAAACACTTTCGCGGCGGAAACTTCGGTTGGGTTAAATTCACCCAACAATGGAACACTGGCAACGCTGGTTGGACCAGAATGCTCAACAACCAAAACGCCTGTTGCCTGACCCTTTAGAATGGGAGACCAGATCATGCTGACGATACAGGCCTGACCGGGATCAAGGGCCGTACAATCGGTGCGGAAGCTGAAGCCTGCCTGTTCGGCGGCCTCAACATAGATGGATTCAATTTCAATGCGGGTAGACGTAATGTTCCGCAAAACAACTGGCTGCACCGCTGGCTGGCTGGTGGTCAGCTGCTCAAAATCCATTTCAGACGGGATGGCTTCGACATCGCTTTTGAACGTATTCTTGTCAGAATCATCCGTATCTTCAATGTTCCCCTGCAAGGTGGATGTCGTCAAACGGGTCACACCTGAATGGCGCATCAACATTTCAACGCGCCAGCGGCCCGTCTGCAAACCTTTAATCGACAAACCAACGGCGCAAACGGCCCCGGCTGGCAAATCTTCGGAAATACATTCGTTCAGCGTCACGGCGGCCGACACTGTGGAGGATGGATATAAATTGATCGCCCCGGTTTTCAGCGGACGGCCGCTGTCATTGCGGAACATGACCACCACTTGCGCGGTAGCACCGACGCTAATATTCCCGGCATCGACGTTGGCCGTTGTCGGAACCAGATCGGCCCCGGCCTTACCGCCCGCAGCCGCACGCGACCCCGGATCATCAAAGGCCGAAGATGTCTGCGCGCCAGCAGCGCCGGATAAAAGCAGCGATGCCGCAAAGCCAGCGATCAGCGCAAAACGACCCGCACGCAGGATACGGAACCCCGCACCCTTGGCCATCAGATCAGTTTTTGTGTCAATCAATGAAATCATCTGTTTTTAGCGGTATTGCGGTGAATATGAAGGTTGTGCCGAATTAGAATAGGACGGGTCCAGCAAATCGGTTGGAATTGTACTGACCGAAGAATCGCTCATCGGGCCCGGTGGTGGTGGAACCAAGACAATCGGGGAAGACGGCGGCGGCATCATCGGTGCCATAGGCTGGCCAATCGGCGCCAATGGTTCGCTGTCATAAGCATTATTATCGGCCCAATCATTAACCGGCATCACAGGCGTTTCAATCGGTGCGCCGCCAACAACATCACGGGTCACATCAGCAACCAGCGGATCAGATGAGATGACTTCACCGGCCTTTTTCATCTGCTCAGCGGATGGAATATTACGAACGGCATTATAATGTGCTTCATCATCCTGATTTGCATACACGATCACGCGCGGGCGCATCAGGAAGACCAACTCAAGATTGTTGGTTTCAACCGTACGGCTGGATGGCAGGACTGGTTTCATCATGCCGGGGCCGGAGGTGCTGTAATTATCCGATTCACGGACCAGACCGGCAATCAATAACGAATCACCCGGACGCACGCGCACCTGTGTGGTGACTTCACGCTCGGTTGTCTTTGGCAGCTGGATGGTGGTGGAACCGCCGGCGGTGGACTGGAAATCGAAGTTTTCAATTTCAAGGACATCGGTCAGTGAAATATCAATGTCGGCATAAACGGTCGCATTGTCCCACGCGCTCTTAATCGTCAGGGTGAAACCGGTATCAACTGAATCTGTACTGACAGACGTTGTCGACTGGTTGTTGTCCAGCGTTTCAGAAATGTTGGAGACATAGTTTTCACGGTCAGCCGCACGCAATTTTGCTTCAGAACCAGACAGCACGGTAATTTGAGGCTGGGAAATTGTTTTCACAGCACCAAATTGGGACAGGAACTGGAACACTTCGGTGGCCGACATTTCGCCGTTGGCACCCTGAATATTTTTGGTGGTCGGGATACCGATGCTGATCGGGTTGGTGAAGTTCGGGCCGATGGCACCGTTAATGTTGATCCCGGTATTAAACTTGCCAAAGCTGGCGAGCGTGCCCCAGTCAACGCCGGTCGAGTTCCCGGAATTCAAGCTGACTTCCCAGATATAGGTTTCGAACACGATCAAAGCCGTGCTGCTACGCATACGCTGGAAATAACGAACCGCCATATCGGCATTACGCTGAGAGGCCTGATAAATAATGGTGCGCGTTGATTGGTCGATGATTGGCGCTGTGCCGATGATCGCCTGCAAACCGGACGCCACGTTCTGCATAAAGGCAGCATCCTGGCTGATCGGTGGAATCTTCACTGTAAATGTCTGGGTTTTCTTTACGACCAGAACACCATCTTGAAACGCGCAATAGAGTTCAGCCAGACCGCAAACCTGACGCACCACTTGATTCAATGGGCCACGCAGATTGGCAACGCTGATCGCCTTGGTCAGGCCCTCATCACTTTCAAATGCCAATGGCACATCGTAATCAGCGAGAATAAGCTGCAAAGCACCGGCCAAAGTTTCACCGCGCAGCTCAAACGGACCAATCATCGCATCCGGCAACGGATCATCATCGGCAACTTCAGGCAACAACACGTCACGGCCCAACGGCAGGTACATGACACTGTCCGGGCGTTCGTTCACGGCGTTACGGCGTTTTTCAGCAAATGTGGGATTGGGAATATTGGCATTACGCGGATCAGGAATATCAGCAGAAGCACAGCCAGCCAGAAGGAACACGCCCATCATGAAGGCATGGCGCACGGGACGCCCCTTCAGGATATTGCCTGCACCCGTATGTGCATTCGCTTGTTTCTGCCCTAGTCCAACCATCACGTTATCAATACCTTAAAATATCAGGCGCGGCTGCGCGTTATCATAACTCTTTGTACAGTCTTCACCAAACGGTCTTTCATCACTGGCTTCATTAGCACAGCAGCAACATCCCATTTGGCGGCCTGTTCCAGCAGGTCGTTGTTATCATCCCCGGTTACAAACACCACCGGTGTATCCAGTTCTTTTCCACGCAAGGCACGTACAAAATCCAAACCGCCCATCGGCTCCATCCGCAAATCAACAATCGCCAGAGCCGTATCCGACCCCATGATATGCAGGGCTTCGACACCGTCCTTGGCTTCTTGCGTTTCATATCCTGCGTCCTTCAGGTAACGCACAATCTGCATACGGACAAAATCGTTGTCTTCAACGATCAGAATTTTCTGTTTTTCGGCCATGTTTTTGCAGATATTTGAAGGTGGAGAAGGGTGAACACGCGTGTTTCCAAGGGCAAAACGCCTTAGCCCACTGATTTGAAACCAGTTTGCATGATGTAACAAGGGGTTCGGCCCCCTGAACGCTTTTTTATCCACATATCCACGGTTTTTATATTTCTCGCTGTGATTCCCCATTTTCTTTGTGGGATGCACAGGTAGAGTCGATGACCTCAACCCAAAGGATTCCAAAAATGCCAGAATGGCTCGCTCCATTGATTGCCCTTCTCTGCGCGGTTGCGGCCTGTGGCTTGCTAGTGGCGCTGTCGGTGATTGACCTGCGCGTGCGGCTTTTGCCCAATATTCTGGTGCTTCCCTTTGCTATCCTCGGCGTTATTTTCCATACCGCAACGGGATGGGCGCATCTCACACCGCTCGACATGATCGCGGGTGGCGCGATGGGCTATGGGATACTTTATGGAATTCGCTACACCGCCAACCGCATTTACAAGATGGATACGCTCGGCCTTGGCGATGTGAAGCTGATGGGCGCGGCCGGATTATGGTTGGGACCAGATGGCGTGTTGATGGCGTTGGTTCTGGGTGCCATTCTCGGCATGGTTCATGGATTGGCTGTGGCTTTTTACCTGTCCCATAAATCAGGCGAGAAAATAAGCCTGAACAGGTTAGAGGTTCCGGCCGGCCCCGGCTTCGCACTTGGTATTGCCGCAATGGGCCTATATCAATACTGGCCATTATAAAAAGAGAGAAACATCATGAGCGGACCATTACACGGATTACGGGTTCTGGATTTGTCACGCGTTTTAGCCGGACCAGCCTGCACGCAAATTCTGGGGGACATGGGTGCAGATGTGATCAAGGTTGAACGCCCGGGCATCGGCGATGACACCCGCAAATGGGGCCCGCCCTTCTTAAAAGATGAAAACGGCAACGATACGGCTGAAAGTGCCTATTATCTTTCCTGCAACCGCAATAAGCGTTCCATCGCGATTGATATTACAACCAAGGCCGGGCAAGAGATCGTCCATAAGCTGCTCGAAAAATCAGATGTGCTGATTGAGAATTTCAAAGTCGGCAATCTCAGCAAATTCGGCCTTGGCTATGATCAGGTCAGCGCCCGCCACCCACATATTATATATGCATCGATCACAGGCTTTGGCCAAAATGGGCCATTGGCCCCAGAACCGGGCTATGATTTTCTGGTCCAGGCCATGGGCGGGTTGATGGCGGCCACAGGCGAACCAGACGGAACCCCGATGAAGGCCGGTGTCGCGCTCAGCGATATTATGACCGGGCTTTATACGGCGATTGGTATTCTGGCGGCATTGAATGAACGCCATAAATCAGGGCTGGGCCAGCATGTCGATTTATCGCTGCTGGATTGCACACTCGCATCCATGACCAATCTGGCGCAATTCTATCTGACATCCGGCCATGTTGCGCCGCGTCTTGGCAACGCCCATTCCACCATCGTTCCCTATCAGGCCTTCAAGACAGCAGATGGTTACGTCATCATCGCCGTTGGCAATGACACACAGTTCCGCCGTCTGAGTGAAGCCTTAGGCCAGAACTGGGCCGATGATGAACGCTTCGCCACCAACCGGGCCCGCGTTTTGAACCGACAGGATTTAACACCGCAACTTGAATCCATCATCGCGCAAAAACCAACAGCCCTTTGGACGGATCTGTTCCGCGAAATTGATGTTCCCGGCGGTCCCGTCAACACGATGGATCAGGTTTTCGCGCAAGAACAAATCGCCGCGCGCGACATGAAAATTACCATGGAACATTCCGCCACATCGAAAAACATTGATCTGGTCGGCAGCCCGTTGAAATTATCACGCAGCCCCGTTGAATACCGCCTGTCCCCACCCGCAGAGGGCCAGCAAACCCGCGACATTTTACACAGCATCCTGATGATGAAGGATGAGGTGATTGATACTTTGATGAAAGACGGAACCATTCGATGAAAGATTTAACCGGCATCAACACACTCAGCAATGATGACATTCTGGCCCTGCTGGACAAGGCTCAAGCCTACGCCGATGCCTTGCAATCCGGCGCAACGATCAAACAATCATTGGCGGGGAAAACCATCCTCACCATGTTCTTTGAAAACTCGACGCGCACGCGCCTGTCATTTGAGATGGCCGCACATCGCCTTGGCGCATCTGTCATTCACTGGGACCCGGAAACAAGCTCCGCCAAGAAGAATGAAAGTTTTCTCGATACCATCCTGACCATCAACGCCATGCACCCCGATGCGGTCATCGTGCGCCACAGCGAATTCGAAGCCCCTGTGTTTATGGGCAAGCGTATGCAATGTTCCGTCATCAACGCGGGTGATAGCTGGCGCGAACATCCATCACAGGCCTTGCTGGATGCCCTGACCATTCGTCAGGCCAAGGGTAAGATTGAAGGCCTGACCATTACACTATGCGGTGATGTCGGGCATAGCCGTGTCGCGGCATCGAACTTCCAGTTGCTATCGCGGATGGGGGCCAAGCTGCGCGTCGTCGCCCCTGAATTCTTACTGCCGCAAAAATGGGCGGTGGAGGGGATTGAAACCTTCACCCGGATGGAAGACGGCCTGCCCGGTTCCGACATTATTATGACCCTGCGCAATCAAAAGGAACGCATGGACCCATCGCGCATCCCCGATGATGCCGTGTTCCACCGTGAATACGGCCTAACCGCGGATCGTTTAGACCTGGCCGGGCCACAGGCTTTGGTCATGCATCCCGGTCCAGTCAATCGCGGGGTGGAAATTGCCGATGAAGTCGCCGATCACCCCACGCGCAGCCTGATCCTGCGGCAGGTTTCAAACGGCATCCCAACCCGGATGGCCATTCTTGACACGCTGCTAAGTCCTTGATATATTTATTCTGGAAAATAAATCAAGGTTTTACCCGATAATGGCCAAGACAATCTTTGATCTTGAACGCTCGAACACTCCCCCGCTTGCGGACCGGCTGGCACAGCTGGACCAGGGCCGGGATGACCACGCCGCGCGCCGTGATTTCCTAAAGGATGCTTTTTCTCAACTCGGCCTGCCCTTACCACAGCATCAAGAATATATCGAAACCGTTGATTGCGGGCATTTGCTGTTTTTGAATGATGCGGGTTGCACGATCCGTCTAGAACAGGCCAGCCGCAAGGACGGCGCGGGCAATGCCGGCTATGTTGATTACAACAGTGAATTTGTCCTGCAACCTTTGGGCCGCATTGATGGTCCGGGGTTAAGCCTGTGTGTTTATCCCGGCCTGATATCGCCATGGAATGAACAACCCGGTGATGGCGTGGCGCAGGATCTAAGCAAATTAACCGAACAGCTTAAGGATCAAAAAATCCATTTCTTTGATTTTGATACACGCGGCGACAATATTGGCTACCTGCCCTTTACCTCCCCGGCATGGCCACGCGGTGTTCCCGTGGTGATTGATCCGGGTGCAGTGGCCCAGCTGAGCAAATCCCTATCCCCGATCAAGCGCGCCCTTGATAAAATGAAATCTCTGTTTGCCGAGGCAGAACAACCGCCCGTGCGCCAAGGCGACCTGTATGCCGATCTGCGCGGCAGCTTTGTTTCGGCCATGGAAAACAAGGGGCAGGGCATGGAATCCTTCTGGACCCGGTGCATTGCGGCAAAGAAGTCGGGATTCCTGCAATCCAGCTGGACGGCTCTTCCCGGCAATTTTAAGGATATCCCCGCCGTCGCCACGGCCTATGAACGTCGCCTGCGGGCGCAGGTTCCGGCCTTCCGCGACCTTTAAGATCATCGCCAATACCCCCGGCTTTACGGCAGGTTTTTTTCCTGATATTTCCATTCCATGGAATTCATTTTTGCACTGATTGGTTATCTCCTTGGCTCTATCCCCTTTGGTCTGATTTTGACCAAAGCTGCGGGGTTGGGCGATATTCGCGCAATCGGGTCTGGCAATATTGGCGCGACCAACGTCCTGCGCACCGGCAATAAAAAACTGGCGGCGGCGACACTTATTCTGGACGGGACCAAGGGTGCGGTGGCCGTGTTGCTGGCACAGCATTTTGCCAATCATGACGCGGCGTTAATGGCGGGCCTGTTCAGCATCTTGGGCCATGTCTTCCCAATCTGGTTAAATTACAAAGGCGGCAAGGGTGTTGCCACCGCGCTTGGCATGTTGCTGGCCTTGGCCCCGTTATCGGGTCTGGCGGCATGTGGTGTGTGGTTGGTGATGGCTGCGGTTTTTCGCTTCTCATCCCTCTCTGCTCTCATTGCATTATTATCGACGCCACTCAGTTCATATTTTATTTATAACGATATTCGCCTGTCGCTGGTGTGTGCGTTGGTGTGTGCCATTGTCTGGTTCACACACCGCGCCAACATCCAGCGTTTATTAAAGGGTGAAGAACCAAAAATCGGTCAGAAAAAATAGTTACACAGCAAAATTTAAACGACACAGAAAAACTCGCCTGGCTGCAATTGCTCCGCACTGAAAATGTCGGGCCGATTACATTCCACCGTTTGCTGAATCGTTTTCATAGCGCCACAAAGGCGTTAGAAGCCCTGCCCCATCTGGCGGCACGTGGCGGGCGGTCAAAACCATTGACCCCGCCACCTTTGTCATTGGTCGAAAAAGAATATGAAGCCCTCACCAAATTCGGCGCAAAAATAATTTGTTCGGTGGAAGATGATTACCCCGATGCGCTTCGCAGTGTTGAAGATGCCCCGCCCATTCTGACCGTTCTTGGCAATACCAGATTACTCTCATCCCCTTCCGTGGGCATTGTCGGCGCACGCAACGCGTCCTTGAACGGGCGGAAATTTGCAGAAACATTGGCGCAAGATTTAGGCCGCGCTGGACAGATTGTTGTATCAGGCCTAGCACGCGGCATTGATACATCAGCGCATCAGGGTTCCTTAAAAACCGGAACCGTTGCGGTTGTTGCCGGTGGCATTGATATTATTTACCCGCCGGAAAATGCCGGGTTGTACCAACAAATCCGCGAGCAAGGAGCCATTGTCGCCGAAAGCCCCTTCGGCCAGGAACCCTTCGCGCAAAGTTTCCCCCGCCGCAACCGCATTATTTCCGGCCTGTCACGCGGCGTGGTGGTGGTGGAGGCTTCGCTGCGTTCAGGCTCCCTTATCACCGCCCGCATGGCCGCCGAACAGGGGCGCGATGTTTTTGCCGTACCCGGTCATCCGCTGGACCCACGTGCGGCGGGTACCAATACGCTGATCCGTGATGGTGCCATTTTAGTGCGCGAAGCGATGGATGTTTTATCGGATCTGGGAAAGTTTTCGGCCAATGGCTTGCGCGATATCGACGCCTATCCCTACAACCCCGATGAAGACGTTTTCGTCGAATCAGACAATCCCGGCGGCACCGCCCATGACCTGATTGACCTGTCCGGGGATTTATCGTCTGAGATTTTGGGGCATTTGTCCCTAACCCCCGTTTCGATCGATGATTTGATTCGCGCCTGCGGCGGGTATACGGCGGCTGTCTCTGGAAATTTGCTGATGATGGAACTGGCCGGGCAAGTGCAACGCCTGCCCGGGAACCGTATTGTCAGAGCACATTAAGGTTTAAGGTTCGTGCCCTTATACCCCCGTCATACGTCAAGGCCGCCGACAACAAGCTCAGAAATCACAACAGAAATCCCGATCATTTTCGGGACGCGACGAAGCGTTTCGCGTTTTTTGCAGGCATAGTCGGCAGATTTCTTATGGATTCAACTTGGCGGGCTGTTTATGGGATTCAAACAGGGGCGCATATTTACCCAACAGGCTACCACATACGGTTTTTTCAACCGACTGGCCGTTGATGTCGAATGCCTTATATTCCCGCGCGATACTGCCCTTGTCGCAAGCAGCAAAAAAGACCCGCTCACCCCCGGTGACCTCGGTGAACCCCTTGGAGCGCAAATAATCCGCGCCGTCTTCCGCAGTGTTATTGGCGTGCTGCAAAACGGCAACGCCTGCCATGGCAACAATGAGAGCGGAAGCAAAGGCGGTAGTTGCGGACAGGCCCATTTTATCATTCCTCATAAAAATTAATTTTCATATTCAAAAAACTACACCTCGACTTACAATATGTCAATCAATTTTGCGTCCCCTGTTGACGAAACCTCTGCTTCGTGTCAATTGCATATATAATGTGTTGTTTTTTATATTGGACATAATATTCCTTGAGCGCACCAAACCTCGTCATCGTTGAATCGCCCGCCAAGGCAAAAACTATCAATAAGTACCTTGGCCCCGAATATGAAGTGATTGCTTCGTACGGGCATATCCGTGACTTGCCGCCAAAGGATGGGTCGGTTGATCCTGAAAATAACTTCGCCATGTTGTGGGAGCTGGGCGACCGCGCCGCGAAGCCCGTAAGCGAAATTAAGAAGCTGGCGAAAAAAGCCACATCCATCTTCCTCGCAACCGATCCGGACCGCGAAGGGGAAGCCATTTCATGGCATATCAATGAAATTATCGCCGATGATAAAACATTGGCCGGAAAAATCATTAAACGCGTGACGTTTAATGAAATCACCAAGAAGGCCGTTCAGGAAGCCTTCCAGAACGCGCGGGCCTTGGACGATCATTTGATTGATGCCTATATGGCGCGTCGTGCGCTCGATTATCTGGTCGGATTTAATATCTCGCCTGTTCTGTGGCGGAAACTTCCTGGCTCCCGCTCCGCTGGGCGTGTGCAATCCGTGGCGCTGCGCCTGATCTGCGAACGCGAAACAGACATTGAAAAATTCCGTTCCGATGAGTATTGGAGCATTGAAGCCCGCCTGCACAGCAAGGACGGCGCACCGTTTACAGCACGCCTGACAACACTGGCCGGGAACAAGCTGGATAAGCTTGATATCGGCACAGAAAAAGAAGCCCTCGCCGCAGTTGAGCGCATCAAGACCAAGAAACTGGTTATCCAGAACGTTGAAAAGAAACAACTGCGCCGTAACCCGCCGCCGCCGTTCATTACATCGACCCTGCAACAAGAAGCATCCCGCAAACTCGGCTTCGCCGCGTCCCAGACCATGCGTCTGGCACAACGTTTGTACGAGGGGATTGATATTCAGGGCGAAACAGTTGGTCTGATCACCTATATGCGTACCGATGGGACGACATTATCCGCTGACGCCGTCGCGCAATGCCGCGATGTAATTAAAAACAATTACGGCGATAAATACGTCCCCGATGCGCCGCGCCTGTATAAATCCAAGGCGAAGAACGCACAGGAAGCACACGAGGCGATCCGCCCAACCGATCTGTCCCGCACGCCCGATGAAGTGCGCGCCGTTGTTGAAGATCAAATGGCGAAACTCTATGAACTCATCTGGAAACGCACCATGGCGTCCCAGATGGAAAACGCTGTGCTGGATCAAGTTGGTGCCGATATTTCCGATGGCACTGATGATGTTGTCTTGCGGGCCACGGGTTCGACCATCGCATTCGACGGTTTCCTGACCCTTTATATCGAAGGGCAAGACGACGAAGAAGATGAAGAAAGCCGCATGCTGCCGCCGCTGCATCAGGGTGATGGTGTTAAAACACTGGATGTCATTCCAGAACAGCACTTCACGCAACCACCACCGCGTTTCTCCGAAGCGTCACTGGTCAAGCGGATGGAAGAGCTGGGCATTGGTCGCCCATCCACTTACGCCTCTATTTTGCAAGTGTTACAGGACCGCCAATATGTCCGTCTGGATAAGAAACGCTTCTTCCCCGAAGATCGTGGCCGCCTGGTCACCAGCTTCCTGGAAAAATATTTTACCCGTTATGTCGATTACGACTTCACCGCCAATCTGGAAGAAGAACTGGATGCGATTGCCGCAGGGCATGTGAAGTGGAAGGCTGCGCTTGAAATCTTCTGGAAGGATTTCTCCAAGGCTGTCGGCGAAACCAAAGAACTGACCATCACGCAAGTGATCGACCATCTGGATGCGCAGCTAGGCCCACATTTCTTCCCGCCCCATGCCGATGGTGGCGATCCGCGCACCTGCCCGGCCTGTAATGAGGGCCGCCTGTCATTGAAACTGGGTAAATTCGGGGCCTTTGTTGGATGTTCGAAATATCCGGATTGCCGCTATACGCGCCCACTGGTTATCCCTGAAGCAGACGGCGAAGCCGGATCTGCCGAAGATGCAACCAGCGCAGCCTTAGCCAACGCGCCAAAGGAATTGGGCACTGATCCGGAAAGCGGCCTGCCTGTATCACTGCGCCGTGGCCCCTATGGCCCCTATGTACAAATTGACCTGCCGGAAGGGTCCAAGGACAAACCAAAACGCCAGGGCGTGCCAAAAGGCGTGAAGCTGGATGAGGTCACCCTCGAATCCGCGCTGAAACTTTTGGAACTGCCGCGCGAAGTTGGCATCCACCCGCAAACAGGCGACATGATCAAGGCCGGCATTGGCCGTTTTGGTCCGTTCCTGCTGCACCAGAAAGTTTATACCTCCATTCCAAAGGATGATGACGTCCTGACCATCGGCATCAACCGTTCAGTCGATCTGATTGCCGCCAAAATGGAACGCATGGCCGCCGGTGGCGGACGTGGCCGTTGGGGCAAAAAGAAAACAGCAGACGGCGAGGCGGCTGCTCCGGCAAAGAAGGCCGCAGCGAAGAAAACAGCCAAAAAACCAGCAGCCAAGAAAGCCGCTGTGAAAAAGAACCCGCCCAAAACCCCGGTCAAAGCACCAGCGGCAGATTCCGTGAAAAAACCTACTGTTAAAAAAGCCGCGACTAAAACCGCAACCAAAGCGGTGAAAAAACCTGCCACCAAGAAAACCTGACATTTCACCTCATACTGTGATTTAATAGGTCTATGGATATACCAACACGGGACTCCGTCCTCGGCTTTCTATCTGACAGCCCCACACCACTGACGAAGCGCGAACTGATTCAGGCTTTTGGCCTGAAGGGTGAAGAGCAGCGTGTCATTTTGAAACGCCTGCTGCGCGATATGGAAGCAGACGGTGCCATCGTCAAGCAACCCGGACAGGCCTATGCCATTCCCGACGCCCTGCCGGAAATCGGCATTATCGAAGTCATTGATGTTGATATTGACGGCGATGTCTTTGCCGCCTTCGTTGATTGGGATGCGGAAAAAGATGGCCCTCCGCCTGTGATTGAAGTTACCCCCGGTGGTCGTGGTCATCCCGCCTTGGCTGTGGGGCAACGCGCCCTGGCCCGTCTGTCGCGCATTGAAAAGACATTGTATCAAGCAAGCGTTGTGCGGCCATTGGACGCCGAATCAGGTCGTGTTCTGGGTTTGGTGGCGCAAACACGCCATGGTTACATCCTGCAACCAACCAACCGCAAAAATAAATTTGAATTTGATATTCCAACCGCCGATATGAACGGGGCCATTCCCGGCAATCTGGTCGTTGGTGAAATTCAACCCGATCGCGGCGCCACCCGCAAAAAAGTGCGTATTCGCGAAGTGATTGGCGACCAAACGGATCCAAAGGCCATCAGCCTGATTGCCTTGCACGAAGTTGGCCTGCGTATTGAGTTCCCAGCCGAAGTTATCAAACAAACCGAAGGCATGGTGGTCCCGCCACTGGGCAACCGCGAAGATTTCCGCAAACTTCCATTGGTGACCATCGATGGCGCCGATGCGCGTGATTTCGATGATGCCGTTTTTGCAGAACGTGACGGTGATGGTTTCCATCTGATCGTGGCGATTGCCGATGTGTCATTTTATGTACGTCCCGGCACAGCCCTTGATAATGAAGGGTATCGCCGTGGCAATTCCACCTATTTCCCGGACCGCGTTGTTCCGATGCTGCCCGAGGCATTATCGAATGATCTGTGTTCGCTGCGCCCCCATGAGGACCGCGCCTGTCTGGCCGCGCATTTATGGATCAATGGTGGCGGCACGCTGGTGCGCTACAAATTCGCCCGTGGCCTGATGCATTCAAAGGCCCGCCTGACCTATGAACAGGTCCAAGCCGCGAAAGATGGGATCATCGATGATGTAACGCGTCCGTTGATGGATGGCGTCATCAACCCGCTTTATGATGCCTTTGTTGTTTTGAAACAAGCCCGTGAACGTCGCGGGGCCTTGGAACTTGATCTGCCTGAACGCAAAATCATTTTGAATGATGCGGGCGAGATGGTCGGCATCAAACCGCGTGCGCGCCTTGAAAGCCACAAGCTGATCGAAGAGTTTATGATTCTGGCGAATGTCGCCGCAGCGCAAGCGTTGGAATCACAAAACGCGCCGTGTATTTACCGCGTTCATGACCGTCCTTCGATGGAACGCTTGGACAATGTGCGTGAATTCGTTGAGAGCTTTGGTTTGAGTATGCCAAAGGGCCAAGTTACACGCTCATCCGAAATCAATAACGTATTGCTGAAGGCATCAGAGATGCCCTATGGCCATCTGATCCATGAAATGTTGCTGCGTTCACAAATGCAGGCGGTTTATAGCCCGGAAAATCTGGGCCATTTCGGCCTTGCCTTGCAACGCTACGCACATTTTACCTCCCCCATTCGCCGTTATGCGGATTTGGTTATTCACCGCAGCCTGGTGAAGGCCTTTGATATGGGTGCGGGTGGCTTGAGCGATGAAGAAGCCGTGCGCATGGAAGAAGTCGCCGATCATATTTCGCAAACAGAACGCCTGTCGGCGGAGGCTGAGCGCAGCACGATTGACCGTTTTGCTGCCGCTTATCTATCGCATCACATCGGTGCGACATTTGCGGGACGCATTACGGGCGTCACACGCTTTGGCCTGTTTGTGAAACTCGATGAAAGCGGTGCAGATGGTCTGGTACCAATCCGGTCCCTGCCGCAGGATTATTATATCCACGATGAAAAACAACACGCTTTGATCGGACGCCGCAATAATCTGGTCTATCGTTTGGGCGCGAATGTCACTGTGGCCCTTTTGGAATCTGACCCGATGACGGGCAGCACCATTTTGGAAATTATCGGCGAAGGGGCTGATATTCCCGGCATGGTTCTGAAACGCCCGGTCGAATCCTTCAGAAGTGGGCCCCCGCGCCGGAATGGCGGCAATTACCGCGATAAGAACAAGGGCAAGCCCCGTAGCGACCGTGCGGCAGGGGATAAACCCCAAGATCGTAGTTTTAAGCCAAAATCAGACCGTCCCGGCGGCGCGTCCAAAGGCAAAAAGGGGCCACCAAAGGGCCGGAATCGCTAGGAATTCGGGGCAAATTCAGGAAAATGCAGCCAAGACCGCCTTTTCCTTGACATTTCCGTAGGAATCCCTAAATTGCAGCCTGATTTCAAAGATAGTGCCTAACAGCAGGAATTAAGATTATGGCAGTTAAAAAAGGCGTCGCAATTAAAGTGCGATTGGAAAGCTCCGCCGGTACAGGCTTCCGTTACTACACTGAGCGCAACGCAAAGGCTCAGGAGAAGCTGAACAAAAAGAAATTTGACCCATGGGCGACACACCCAGAAACAGGGAAAAAAGGCGCGCACGTTCTTTTCGAAGAAAAGAAAATGCCACCATCCAAAAAGAACTAATTGTTCTTTGGGGATACCCCCCACGAATTCAAAAGGCACCCCACGGGGTGCCTTTTTCGTTATCCGGCGTTTGGGGCGCAAAACCCCTATTCAATGACGGCACGTTTTTCCTGCTGGAACTTGCTGGAATCGAGGCGACCGACATTTTCGAAATGGGTACAGTTACGACCATCATTCTTGGCCTGATACAGCGCCCTGTCAGCGCGCTCCAGAACAGATTGAACCGTATGGTTCCCAGCTTCGATAATCGCACCACCAACAGATGTCGTGATGCTGATCGCTCCGCCCTCTACGCTGCACTTAAACGGTTTGTCAGAGATAGAGCGACGCAGACGTTCTGATACAAAATGCGCCATATCCACGGACACATCCGGCAGAATGGCAACAAATTCTTCTCCGCCCAGACGTGCCACCAAGTCAAACGAGCGTAAGCTATCCTTCAACCGGAAGGCAAAGGTCTTTAAAATTTCATCGCCGACACCGTGACCGTGCGTATCGTTCACGATCTTGAAATGATCGATATCGAGCAGCAAGACGCAGAGCTCCTTTTTATTCAGTTCGTTCTTTTGCAGCAATTTCTGCAAATGCACTTCCATATAGCGGCGGTTATAAAGACCGGTCAAAGAATCGGTCAGCGCCATGGACAGGCTGATTTCGTAATTGGCACGCAGACGGTCTTGGAACCGTTTGCGGCGAATCTGAGTTCTGGCCCGGGCCAAAATTTCGTTCCGGTCGATAGGGCGCAAAATATAGTCATGCGCACCAATTTCCAGACCATGGGCAATGCGGTGCATGTCCTCTTCTGTGGCCAACATCAAAATCGGCACGGAACGGGTGCGTTCATTGGATTTTAAATGCGAACACAGGCGCAAACCGTCTTCGGCGCGTAAGTTCAAACTGATGATCATCAGGTCGAAATCTTGTGTGGCAGAAACACTCATCGCTTCCATGCCCGATTTCACAGCCAGAATGGAATCATTATCCTGACGGAAGGTGGTGATGATTTTATCGGTTTCAAAATCCTGGTCTTCGACCAGCAGGATGCTGGCACCCTCAACCGGTTCGTTCATCACATTGGCGCTCTCTTCCGAAACGCCGAGCTGGGATGCGGTGTTTTCGCGGACGCGCCATTCATCAATGGTCATCTTTAGGCGCACCAGTGAACGTACACGCGCCATCAGGGCGATGTCATTGACAGGTTTTGACAGGAAATCATCGGCACCGGCCTGAAGGCCACGAACGCGATCAGAGGCATCGGTCAGTGCCGTGACCATCACCACCGGAATATGGGCAATTTGCGGGTTGGCCTTAATACGCTTGCACACTTCAAACCCGTCCATGCCGGGCATCATCACGTCCAAAAGGACGATATCGGGGCTGTCATTCAAAACCTTTTGCAAGGCTTCCTCGCCCGACGTTGCAGTCAGGACATCGTAATACTCACTGGTCAGCTTCGCTTCCAGCAATTTTACGTTTGGCAAAATATCATCAACAACCAGTACGCGTGCAGACATGGGGGCTTCTTTTTACAAATATTTTTGAATGGTTTCGATAAAGCCAGTCACAGAGATTGGCTTCGAAATATAATCTTCACATCCGCCTTCGCGGATTTTTTGTTCATCGCCCTTCATGGCGAAAGCCGTAACGGCAATCACGGGAATAACTTTCAATTCTTCATCGGCCTTCAACCAGCGCGTGACATCAAGGCCAGACACTTCCGGCAGTTGAATATCCATCAAAATCAAATCTGGTTTTTCGCGCCGCGCCAGATCAAGAACTTCATTGCCGTTGCGTGTCGGCACGGTTTCGTAACCATGCGCTTCCAGCAGATCACGGAACAGTTTCATATTGAGTTCATTGTCTTCGACGACTAGGACTTTTTTTGTCATTTTGCATTCTTGAAAACAGAGGTGGAGAGATGAGGGCGGTATTACTGCGTTGATAGTACAGGCAAGTCTATTGCCAAAGTCTTAAAATCGCACCCCTTTCGTATAAAGGGGGCGGGTTTGAATTCCTTATTTTGTTTGGGGCTTTTTACCAGAATCAGCCGGGGCTGGCTGCGCGGCGGCGGCATTGTCACAGGTTTCCCCTGTAACACGCTCCAACGCGACCAAACGCTGGGTTACGGAAAAATCTTTGTATTCAACGTACATGTCGCTGATAACGCCGTTTTCATGCATGACCACATCCATTTCATAATCGGAATCGGCCTCATCACTGTTCAAGGGGAAGAATGCCAAACGCACATTCCAGGCGGGGGTATTGATCAAACCCGGTGCAATGGCGGTGGATGGCGTAATGCGGGCCATGGCATCAACCTTTTTACCGATGAAGGCGTTGACCTCGCTTGGTCCTTCGGCATCGCTGCCATCAAAAATGGTGGCGCTCAAAAACTTCTTTCCCTGCTCGGCGGCGCGAACAACGGATACGGTATGCGCCATCGGAAATAATGTTCCTTGCGGCAAGTCAAAACGCAAACCCGCTGGCAAATTGAAGTCAGCTGAACCCGTTGTGTTCTTCTTGATCCCGGCATGGCCGCGCAATTCTTCATAGACTTCACCGTCACGGCGACGGCGGGAATTGAAATCAAACGAATCCCCGGAAAAACGTTCATAGGTCGTAAAGTCACTGGTAATGCGCATTGGCGGGGTTTCAGCGTATTCATACAACAGGCTAAAACGATGATCGGTTGTCCAGGCCCCACAGACAGGTTTCCATTCGAAATACATCTCGCCGGAAATATTCAGCACCTGTGCGCCGCTGCGCTTTTCAACCATTTCAATTTTATAAAGAGCCTTATGCGGCGCAATCTTTGCCCGCTCGGCATCGCTGGTTAAATCCTGCGTCGCCTCTTGCAACGCGGCCACCATCTTGGCTGCTGGGGCTGTCACGTCACTGGACGCGCCCGTCAGGCTGCCATAGGCGATAAACCCGACCAGCACCGCAACAAAGCCCAAACCAATGACCCAGAATTTCGACATACACGTATTTCCATTTCTTCGCTGACGCCCGCCCTAATATTTAGAAGACGCTCATCATGAGTGAAGCCCTATCATACCGCCCATCCCCGCAATGTTCCACCCGGTTAATAGGCAAACCCTGCCCCAAGCAACCCGGCAAAAAATCACCCGTAAACGCCTTATGCATTTTTTGCCGCCCCGGCATAGCCCGCGAAACACCACATCAAACCATTGAAAATAAACAATATTATTTTCACCCCAAAACTGGCACAGGTTTCGCAAGACCTATTTCCAAGGAAGCTGTCCGAAACCTTTTCACAACGGGGGTCCGGCATAAGCATCCAGGAACAAGACAACAAGGATCTTAAGAGCGGATCGGGGGTATTAGAATATGACGACAGACCTTCTCACCTTTGACAAGACGGACGCAGCACCAGCGTCGCTGCGCTCCGGCTTGTACAAAGCACCGGATAAGAAACGCGGATTATTCGAGGGCACAGCCGCCTTCTTGAAAGCACATGCGCTTGAGATCGAGGGCTGGAACAGAAAACTCAGCACCGCCCTCGCCCATTTGAAATTATCGCAAGAAAATTTGATTGCTGCCGAAGAAAAACTAGTGGCGCAACAAACACGCATTACCCTTCTTGAAACACTGGCCACGACAGATGATCTAACCGGCCTGCGCAATCGCCGTGGTTTTTATGAAGGGTTCCTGCGCGAACTGGAATGCTGTGAACGCGGGATTAGCAAGGGCGGATTGATCGTGATGGTTGATCTCGACAACTTCAAATCAGTCAATGATACCTACGGCCATGCCGCTGGCGATGCTGTTTTGCGTCTGGTTGCAAAAACATTGTCGAATGAAATTCGCAAGATGGATATCGCGGCCCGCATGGGTGGTGATGAATTTGTCTTGCTGCTGTCCAACACAACACAGGCCGCCACACGCGCTCAATTGATCGGATGGCACCTGAATAATTTATCGCTGGCATGGTATGGCGACATCATACCAATTCAAGCCAGCGTTGGAATGAAAGCCTTCGGTGCGGGTGATACTGCAGACACAATCCTGCGCGCCGCCGATGGCACACTTTATGCAACGAAGTATGAGCGCAAACAAACGGTCAACACGCTTTGCTCCGCCGCACCCGAATCCGGTTTACCGGAACAAGGGGGAGTCATCAACACGCGCCCCTAACAGCCGTTTGATGATTACCAGACATCCGCCGCCTAACCGAACCCAACCCTCGGCGGATGACCCCCTTAAGCCCAGTCCTGATCCCCCCATCGGGCTGGGCCGTTAAAAGAAGACCCTGCTTGCGGCTCACCCCAGCCAACCCCAGCAAGCAGGGTCTTTCTTTGCTTTTGGGGTCCAATTTCCCTGAATCTTTCATTATTTTCCAGAATGGCTGTAAAAATATTGCACCCCGCCCTCATCTCTTGCTACAACTATGGGGGAACAGGGGACAAAGAGTATGATTCATAAAAATCACCCAAAATGGGACAATAACGGCAGCATCTCTGCTGAGGCTCTGCGTCGGGTCCAGCCGTCATGGCGCAAGGCGCTGATCGCGGGCAATTCCGATGCCGTGGCCCAGATGGTCGCCGCCGGCGTTCCTGTTGATTTCCCGATGGATGATGATTCCAGCCGTTCGCCATTGGTTGAACTGGCCCTGATTGTACCGGATAGCAGCGCCCATGAAAAAGCTTTGGCTGAAACAGCGCGCTTCCTGGTCAATTCCAATGCAGCCCTGAGCCTGCCTGATTATAAGGGCCTGACCCCGGCCGATTACGCGATGATCAGCCCCAATCCGCTGCTGGCCCGCGAAGTTGTTATTTCCACGCTGCGTCATGAAATTGATCGCGGTCTGGTCAATTCATTCCGCCCGCGCGTTGAAATTCTGTTTGCCCTGACCGTCACGCGTCAGGACCGCATCGCGATGCAGGATAATCTGGCTGATAATCTGTATGAAGTAAAAGACGCGCTGAAATTCGCAAATGCAAAGAATGACCCTCTGCTTTTGAACATGAACCGCGATGTCCTGAATTTCTGGCACAAGCTGCAGCCGCTGAACCATGAAGACATGCCAGCACCAAGCACCGCCCTGCGCCAGCAATTCCGCCGTGTTTCCGCCATGATCGTGACGGAAGATGGCATTGATGAAAAAGATGATTTCACACGCGAACAACTTGACGAAGCTCAGGATCAATACAGAATCCTGGAATGGCGTCATGCCCAGAAATTCCAGCTATAGTTCCGACGTTAAACCCCGCACCTTTTTTAAAGGATACAGAACCATGTTCTTCCCACGGATGAAGTTTTTGTCCCTGCTGACGCTCGCCCTGTTGACGCTATCACCCGCCATGGCCCGCGCCGAAGCCGTGCCAAGCGCCACCGCCCTGACCTACGCTAAACTGCTCGGCCAGTCCTGCCCCGGGCAATGGGAATCTCAAACCTGCCTGAAGGCCGCGTCACAATCGAGCCTGACACTGGCCGCAAATTACGGCGGGGCCCTGCAAGAAAGAAAACTGAACGCTGAAGCCGAAGACATTAAACAACACTGCGCCGCATCGACCGCCGCCACACAGGGCGAATACCCGGCCTATGCCCTGAAAAGCGCCTTCATCGAATGCGCCAACACCATGTCCGATGTTGCCGCCAAAACATCGATTGATCCCGATGTTTCGCATTACCAGCTTCTGGTCGCAACCGTAATGTGCCTGGATAAGGACGCAGGCTGCGTTGAAATTGAAAAGACCCTGAAAGGTCATGCTGCGAAGTAATTAAAGAACAAGGGGGCATTGCCCCCTTGGAACCCCGGTAAAAAAAGTAACGGGGATTTTTAAGGGGGCCAATGGCCCCCTTAATCTATTCTTATGCTGTTTTCTTTTCCGCCTGCTCAACTTTGACCGGCTGAACGACCTTAATATGCAGATCTTTCATTTGCTGGTCGGTTGGTTCGGACGGTGAACCCATCATCTGGTCTTCATACGCGCCGTTCATGACGAAGGCATAGACTTCGCGCAGGTTTGGTTCGTGAGCCAGAATCATGACGATACGGTCAATCCCGAAGGCACAGCCACCGTGTGGCGGTGCGCCGTAACGGAACGCATTCAGCATCCCGCCGAATTTTTTCTCGAGCACCGCGCGGTCATAACCGGCAATGGCGAAAGCCTTTTCCATGATTTCGGGGCGGTGGTTACGGATGCCGCCGGAGCAGATTTCAAAGCCGTTACAAACGCAGTCATACTGGTTAGCAATGACGGTCAATGGATCACCGTTCAACGCATCCATCCCGCCGCGCGGCATGGAGAACGGGTTGTGGGAGAAATCAACCGTGCCGGTTTTTTCATCGGTTTCATACATCGGGAAATCGACGATCCAGCGGAATTTATAAACCCCCTGTTCACGGACGCCCATATCATCACAGATCTTATCGCGTGCGCGGCCCGCAAATTTCGCAGCCTTGGCTTCCATATCGCAGATGAAGAAAACAGCATCTCCATCTTGTGCGCCGACCCTTGCACAAACGGAATTGATAGCTTCTTCCGAAAGGAATTTAGCGATCGGACCTTTACCGACCATTTTTTTCCAATCTTTGTAATCTTCTTTGGTTTTGCCATTACCATGTTTAATTAACGCATCAATAATGTCGGCCTCCACTGAACCTTCCTCAGTGTAATCAGCGTTAGCAAACAAAATATAACCCAAACCCGGCGCGCCTTCACCGCGCGCCCAGTCATTCAGCTTGTCAAAGAAGCTCCGTGGTTGGTCACCGACTTTAGGTGCGCGGATCGCACGAACGACACCACCTTTTTCAATGATGCCTTTGAACGCATTAAAGGTTACATCACTGCGCTCAAAAATATCCGTTACATCGGAAATAACCAGCGGGTTGCGGAAATCAGGCTTATCGGAACCGTATTTCAAGATCGCTTCGGCGTATGGCATGTTTGGCAGCCATTCAACCTTGTGATCCTTACCGGTCCATGCGGCGAATTCTTTGAAAATGCCATCAATCACCGGGGTCATGGTGTTGAAAATATCTTCCTGCTCAACGAAGCTCATCTCCATATCCAGCTGATAGAATTCAGCCAGACGGTCGGCACGGCCATCTTCATCGCGGAAGCAGGGGGCGATTTGGAAATAACGGTCAAAACCCGATACCATCAGCAATTGTTTGAATTGCTGCGGAGCCTGTGGCAGGGCATAAAACTTGCCCGGATGCAGGCGTGATGGCACCAGATAATCACGCGCCCCTTCTGGGGATGACGCGGTCAGGATTGGTGTGTTGAATTCCTGGAAACCTTGATCCCACATGCGGCGGCGCATGGAGGAAATGATGTTGTTACGCAGACGAACGCGTTTATGCATCGCTTCGCGGCGCAGATCGAGGAAACGGTATTTCAGGCGAACATCTTCACCCGCATCATCGCCGTCCGCCACTTGCAGCGGCAGAACTTCGGCGGATGACTGGCAAATCGCTTCATCGATATAAACTTCAACTTCGCCTGTGGTCAGGTTGGCGTTTTCGGTACCAGCAAAGCGGTCCTTCACACGGCCTGTAATGGTCAGAACTGATTCAACGCGCCATTTTTCAACTTCGGCCAGCAAAGGCGAATCTTGATCCACAACGCACTGGGTCAAACCGTGCGTATCGCGCAGGTCGATAAACAGAACCCCGCCATGATCGCGTTTACGGTGAATCCAGCCGGACAATTTGACGGTTTCCCCGACATTGTCTTTGCGTAACTGGCCGCAGGTGTGGCTACGATAGGCGTTCATGGGCGTATGTCCTGAAGAAATGGGTTAAAATCGCTTGCGGACAATAGCGGCAGAACCTCGAAAATTCAAGAAACAACTGGGATTCCAAAGGGTTTGGCTAGGCCGCTGCCCCGCCAACATTAACCATAATTTGGTATTTTTCTGCAAAATCATCGGATAGCGTAATGGACGTTTCCGCCCCCATCTGCCAATATAACTGGACATAAACACGCCTTCCTACAGAAACGACTGATTTTAATGCCAATTATCTCAACACAACCCGAACTGGATGCCCTGTGCCTTGAACTGGCCAAACATCCATACATCACAATCGACACGGAATTCCTGCGCGATAAAACCTATTACCCGACATTGTGTCTGGTACAGGTCGCTCCGCCGGAAGGCAAAGCCATGGCGATTGATCCGCTGGCCAAGGATTTAAATCTGAAACCATTGCTGGATTTGATGGATAACCCGGATGTGGTCAAGGTGTTCCATGCCGCGCGCCAGGATTTAGAAATTTTCTACAATTTGACGGGCCGCGTCCCGCAATCAATCTTTGATACGCAAGTTGCCGCCATGGTGTGCGGTTATGGCGACCAGATCGGTTACCTCAATCTGGTTCAAGATATCTGCAATAAGAAACTGGATAAGGGCGCACAGTTCACCGATTGGTCCCGCCGCCCCTTGACCGAAAAACAAACACTCTATGCGCTTGATGATGTTATCTGGCTGCGCGAGGTTTATAAGCACCTTGCCCAAATGCTGAAGGACCGCAACCGCACCGCATGGGTTAAGGAAGAAATGGAATTCCTGACCGACCCAACCACCTATCAAAACCCGCCAGATCAAGCGTGGCAGCGGTTAAAGCTGCGCACTGATAAACCACAAGCCATCGCCGTTTTGATGGAAGTCGCCAAATGGCGCGAAGAAGAAGCCCAGCGCCGCAACGTGCCGCGCGGACGAATTCTGCGCGATGAAACGCTCCTCGATCTGGCCGTTCATGCCCCCGCAACCGTTGATGAATTAAAACATATTCGCGGTGTCGGTGAAGACATCGCGCGTGGCAAATTGGGTGTGGCGATCATGGCCGCGGTCGAACGCAGCCTCAGCATTCCAAAGGACTCAATTCCAAGACCCGATAAAAAACGCCCGCTGTCACAAACCTTGGTTCCGGTCGTTGAACTGCTCAAAGTTTTATTGCGTATCGTCGCCGCAGAAAACGAAGTCGCCGCACGCCTCATCGCCTCCCCCGATGATCTCGATGAAATCGCCCGTAGCGATGACGCGGATGTCGCACCCATGAAGGGCTGGCGGTTTGAAGTGTTCGGGCATGAAGCCTTGGCCCTCAAACACGGCAAAGTAGCCCTGTGCATCGACGGCGGAACAGAAATCAAAAGATTGCCAGTAAAGGCATAAAGAATAGGGTCCAAGGGAGGATTCCACTCATGCCCCCTGCTTTAGTTTTCTCTAACTGGGAAACAAGGGGAAAAGTGAATAGCTCCTGCGGCTCATGCTCATTTCCAAATTATACCTTTTGAGAAACGCATTCCACTCACAGCCGGTGAACTGGCTGCCCTGATTGATATGAACGATGACGTGGCGCTCTGGTTTTCTGCGTCAAATCGCCATCAATAAGGCACTTAGCACTAGATCCATTTGCATACGTGATTGCATCAACCAGTCAATAAGGCGTCTACTTTTAGGGGCGATTCACTTATCCCCAAACACAAAAAACCGACTAATTTCAATGGCTTTGAGAGAGGACGCTTCCCCAGAACAGGCACTTAGGAATTACATGCGCAAAAACGAGCACCAGTTCCTTCCGCTGCCCCAGTTGTTGTCGCCGGGGAGGTGCATCTATAGCCTGTTCCCGAACCAATTACACAACCTAAGCCGGCCGGGCAAGCAATCGCACCACCCCATGACCCTACATCAGAAACAAAAGCCGTTTTCAACGCCTGACAATTCGCCGTTGTACCAGAACTCCCTGCATAGGAAGATGTCGCGGTGTTATAACCGCCACGCCCCGTACAAACAGTAGTGCAGCTTTGCCCCAATAATCCGATGTACCAGCAAAAGCCTCCCATCGACAGGCCACCACTAGAACAGCCGCCTCCTCCGGCGGCCTGCTCAAAAGGGAGCCAGCCCGGCCCCCCGCCATCGCAGTATTCCCACGTGTCCGTTCCTTCATTGTAACGCAGACGACCCGTTTTCGTAGACTCACAGTCTCCGGTGTCGTTATCAACCTGCGTAAGGCTGCGCCCATCCGTACCAGTTTCCATTATCGCCCGCCACGACGTTCCGTTACAGACAAGCATCACAGCCGGTATTTGATCGGCCCCAGCAGCCAGTTGCGTAAGCCCCGCTGTCGAGCAAAGATCGCCAGGCTGTGCGGCCTGAGCAAATGCCGGGTAAAACAAAAACAAAAATAAAGTAATGAAAATATTCTTCCGCATGTGATGATTATAAATCATAATTATAAGCCCCACCAGAAAATTATAACAAAATGCTATCGCCAATCGATTTTGAAAAACAGAAGTTATGGAAGTGGCAAGGTATCAACTTTTTATAGGGCCCATTCAAAGCGTCATGGAACAAATTCAAGCTGTACTGGTTGATATTGATGGGACCACTGCTGATTGCGAAAAACGCAACCGCGGTGTACTGGAAGATTTGGCGCTGCTGAATGGCGGGAAGATTGAACCGCAGGACTGGCAAGTGCTGGCCGGGACCAATGACCGTTTTATTCATGGCTGGCTGGCCAAAAAATTCACCGGCTTTGCAATTGCCCAGGACAACTTCGTTAAAGAAGTGATGAAGGGTTATCTGCGCCGCGCGTTTGAAGTGGTTGCGCGGGATGGCATGGTTGATAATTTCAATCATATTATTTCCCGCAATATTCCGGTGGCGGCGGTGACAAATTCCCCGACCAATATCGCCACATCAAACATGACGGCCACGGGCTGTACGCATTTCATGCAGTTTGTTTTGACCGCGGATGATGTTGAGGCCGCAGGCCATGCGATTAAACCATCGCCTGATCCCTACCTGTTGGCGGCGGCACGGCTTGGCGTTCCGGCCTCTGCTTGCCTTGTATTTGAAGACAGTGCCACCGGCGTAAAATCGGGCGTTGCCGCCGGATGCACCGTTGTGCAGATTGTCGATGATCCGGCAATGGCCTCGCCAGAAGCGCATTTCCATGTCTATAATCCTGCAGAATTGCGAGCGATCTGTAAAAAACTCATTCCGTAAGGGATTCATACCTCATGCGCATCGGCATTGATCTTGGCGGGACCAAGACAGAAATCATCTGCCTTGACCGTAAGAACGGCAAGGAACTCTATCGTCACCGCGGCCCCACAACCAAGGGCGATTACAGCGCCGCCATTACCACCATCACATCTTTGGTAAAGCAAGCCGAAGACACATTGCAGCAAACGGGCAGCGTGGGTGTTGGCATTCCCGGCACCGTGTCGCGTGAAACAGGCCTTGTTAAAAACGCCAACAGCACCTGGCTGATCGGGCAGCCGTTGGATAAGGATTTATCAAATGCGCTGAACCGCCCGGTGCGCACCGAAAACGATGCGAATTGCTTCGCCGTGTCTGAGGCAACCGATGGCGCGGGTGCAGGGAAAGAAACCGTCTTCGCCGTGATCATCGGTACTGGATGCGGTGCAGGCATTGCAAACAATGGCCGTGCCATGAGCGGCATTAACGGGATTGGTGGTGAATGGGGCCATAACCCCCTGCCCTATCCGGTTGTGCATCACCCGGATGCCGCGCATGAATATACGCAGTTTGAGCAAGCCGCCAATGTCACCGACACGCTGCATCATTACTTCACCGATGATATAAAGCTGGCCGAATATCCCGGCCCCTTATGCTATTGCGGACGCCGTGGCTGTTTAGAGACATGGATTTCAGGCACAGGTTTTAAAAACGATTATCGCCGTGTCACCGGCCACGATCTTTCCACCCATGACATTATCGCTGCCGCCAAGGATGGTGAGCCGCGCGCCGATGCCGCCCTGATGCGTTACGCCGACCGCGTGGCGCGGGGCCTTGCCGGGGTCATCAATATTCTCGATCCCGATACCATTATTTTAGGGGGAGGGATGAGCAATGTTGATGCGCTTTATGACCTGCTGCCTGAAATCTGGGGCAAATACATTTTCTCTGACACCGTTAAAACAACGCTGCACCCCGCCAGACATGGCGATTCATCGGGTGTACGCGGTGCAGCATGGTTGTGGCAAGGCGACGAATAACAACGCGTCCTGTTCCATTTTTTGCCAAATCACGTTATCCTTGAATCATGCGCACGCTCTACCTCCTCCGCCACGCACAAGCCGCCACACCACAAGGCGTCGAAGACAAACACAGACCGCTGACCCAGCAAGGCTTGGCGGATGCCTTGGCGCTTGGCCGCTTGATGAAGGCCAAGGGGTATAAGCCGGATTTTATCATCTGCTCCCCCGCCCGCCGCACGCAACAAACCATGCGCAAAGTTTTAGAATCCCTCGGCGAAATTAAAACCGTCATGCCACAAGCCGCCTATTACACAACGACAGGACAGCTTTACGACATGTTGAAAACGGTCGATGGGAATATCCAGAATTTGATGCTGATCTCTCATAATCCATCGATCCACAGTCTGGTACGTTTTCTGGCGGGGCTTGGGACTGATGAATCGATTCTGCGCCTCAACACAGAATATCAAGAATGCACGCTCAGTGTTCTGGAATGTCCGATTGATGGCTGGGCCACGCTGATGCCCACCGAAAATGATCTGGCCGACCTGTTGGTTCCGGGCCGCGATTTCACCGCAAAGATTTAATCCCTTGCCCCTTATTCCTGCGCAGAAAAAATCTGGCGGATGAGCGGGATGGTGACGGGTTTCTTTTCAGCTAAAGCAACATGATCGGCGCGCTCAACGATGTCACGCGCTGCGGCGAAGGAGCGTTCCATGCGTGGCAGCATATAGGTGATAACATCGGCACCAACGGTAATCTGGCGGTCAGAAAACAGCTTTACCAACAAGACTTCCAGCAAGGTATCATCCGGGGGTTCAATTGCCACGGTGGGTGCGGCGCGCATGCGGGAGGACAGATCAGGAATAACAAAATCAATCTGACCCGGTGCAGCACGCATGGTGATAAGAAGCGATGAGCCACGGTCCTTCATCTGGTTATACAAATGGAACAGGGCCGTTTCAGCGGCGCGGTTACCAATCAACGGATCAAGATGATCAATGACCAGATGCGGCGCGAGGGCGGAAAGCACATTGGCGTCTTGCGTTGCCAGTTCAGCAGCATCAACCCATGCTGCCTTGGCCATGTCCTTCCAAACAGCAGCAAGATGGGTCTTGCCACTGGCGGCGGCGCCATGCAGGACAAAGGCCGGGGCGGACCAGTCTGGCCAGCGATCAATCCAGCCAACAGCATCCCGGTTGCACGGGGCCACCATAAAATCTTCACGCCCCAGCGCCGTGCGCGGGCGAAGATCAAAGGGGATTTGTTGAA
Source organism: Micavibrio sp. UBA6139 (assembly GCA_002423285.1). GTDB lineage: Bacteria > Pseudomonadota > Alphaproteobacteria > Micavibrionales > Micavibrionaceae > Micavibrio. The sequence continues at coordinate 31,726 of DIVF01000001.1, forward strand.
CCGGATTGGCCATGTGTGGTTTTTGCCCTATGCCTGCTCAGTTGTTTCTTCAACGGTGACAACCAGAATTTCCGTCATTGGTTCCGCCGTGGCAAGATTATTGTTGTAATAAGGACTGTCCTTATACTGCGCGATCGCAAAGGACCCCAGAACACCAATAACCGCCGCCACCGGTACGGCCAGCAACATACCAACGATGCCAAAGAGCGCGCCACCCGCCAGAAGCGCGAATAAAATCCACAGCGGATGAAGCCCAACGCTTTTGCCCATGATACGCGGGGTAATGACGTTGCCTTCCAGCAACTGCCCCACCAGGAAAATAGCACCGATAATACCAACATAACCGATATCGCCGCTTTGGAACCACGCCACCAGAACCGACACGATCAAACCGATTGTGGACCCGACCAGCGGAATAATCGACAATACCCCGGCCATCAAACCGATCAGGAAACCAAACTTCAGACCTGCCAGCGTCAGGGCCACGGCATAAAGAATACCAAGAAACAATGACACCATCACCTGACCACGGACAAAGCCAGAGAGTTTCCGGTCAATCTGCGTCAGCAAATCGCGGATCACGGCGTAACTGCCACGCGGGATCATGTCATCGATCCATTTTGTCACCCGCACCCATTCCGCCATCATGAAGAACGCAACGATGGGGGCCAGAACCAGAAATGTCGCAGCCCCGACAACCGCCTGACCACCGGAAACAACACCACCGACAATATTGCCGCCGACCGTAAAGATCTTGCCGATATTTTGCTTCATGGTTTCCTGATAGGCACTCAAATCACCTTCCGGGAACTGGTTCGGGAAATGGGCGCGCACCCATTCAATATAAGGAACAAGATGCTCTTGCGCCGCAACCGTGTAGGTGGGCAGGTTCTTCGCCAGCTGCATCAATTCACGGTAAGCAAAAGGAAGGATCAAGGCCAAGATAGCCCCTAAAACGATAAAGAAGGCCGTGAGGATCAACCCGGCCGCCGCAATGCGCGGAACACCCGCACGGATCATGCGCCCAACGATGGGACCCAGTAGATAAGCAATCGCCGCACCGGCGATAAAGGGCAACAAGATATCCCCCAAAACCCAGACGACACCCAACATCGCCAACAGAGCAACAACCCAGAAACGGGCATGATCTTGAACACTTACCAAGGGCTTACTCTCCTAAAAATGGATTTAAAACGGCGCGTATTTTTTTAACGCCAGACCATAGATCACCGATGACCCATAGGCATATTCAACTTCGGGTGCACTCAGAACCAGTTCCTGCTGGGTCAATGCCGATTTCATACCGAGCTCATCTCCTGTATATTCCAGCTCAACAACCGCTTCACGCGGGGTCACGGAGCGAACCTTCATCCCGATCAAACCCGGAACGCGGCGAATCGCCTGACGCGTTTCGATCCATTGTTGCATCGTACTGAACTGCGCGCGCACCGTCATAATATTGCCTGTGGCGGCCTCTGGCATCGTGCCATCGGCATTAGGCTGGGTGGTCGCGGTATAGGCATAGGCCCCCGCCCCTTCGCTTTTCCAATTGCGTTGCAGGGCGGCACGCACTTCGCGCACGGCCTTATCATAAAGCTGCACAGCGGTGCTGTTGACATCGGGGTTGGTTTTAATGGTTTGCACATATTCCGGGCGGTCACGGTCGGTGCGGTAAATCATCGTGCTGATATCGGTTGGCACGTCGGCGGCATCAGCAGGCCCCGGAACGGCAATCAATATAATCGCTTCACTGGCACCGTAACGCTCGAGAATTTGGTACAAACCATCACGGCGATAGGTTAGCGCCTGATCATCACCGACATCGGCAATATCGCGGATATCGCCCAGCGGCACACGAATTGGCACCAGACCGCCTTGCGCGTTGCTGCGGCTCCACGCACTCAGATTTGGATTGGTGTCCTGCCACAGGGAAATGCGCGATCCCATCTGATAGAACGGCAGCACCAGCACCGGGCGTGTGGCGGCGTTATTGGCCATATGCTCCATATTGAACTGACGGCGGACGCTGTTGCCATCGAAACGGAACGTATAGGTTCCGATATATTCGACGGCCGATAAACGCTCATCGGTGATTTCAAAGTCTTGAATCATCGTGGAAATTTCAGCAACGGGTGGCACCACATAAGTCTTGGCGGCTTCATCACCCAAGATGCGGAAGGCCAAGGCTTTGAACGCGGCAATCTGTGCTTCGCTGAATGCTTTTTCACGGGCGGCAACAGCGTTTTCTGCGGTCACATCGACTTTCACACCACTGACGGTGAAAACATCTTCGGCGGCTTGGACAGGGGAAAGAGCCAAAAACAAAACCGCGCCCAAAAGAGTCGCACAGCGTGTCCAGAACCGATTCTTCTGCAATAGCATTGGCAATCCCTGCGTGATGGTCATGAAGTCCCAAAAGCCCCATTAAAGTATAAGCCCAGATATAACCCCTACCCCGCGCCTTGTCGAGGTAAGGCCTATGGTAGGGCCCCCAATAGAGGCGAAGACAATAATTGAAGAATATAGATGAAAATGGGCTGATTTAGGGCATTTTTCGGAATCTGGGGTCCCGAAAGACGCCCCAGCGCAAATACCCCCTTGAAATCAGCCCCCCAACAATCGTAAAACGGGGAAACAGAAGGACATTACAGACCATGGATACGCACAACACCGACGTTAACCCACAAGAACTGGCCCGCGCACAGGCCGGCTGGTCCAGCTTCACGCAAATGACCAAATACAGCACCATCACGGTTATTGCGATTCTGGCCCTGATGGCAATTTTCCTGCTTTAATCTGCTAAGCCACTCTGGCTTTTGGGCATTTTCACGATTCAGTAACCTTTTCCGCGCATGATCTGGGCAGAGTGTCTCTTTTGCCATCTGATCGGTCATGCCCTTGTTTTTACGCCTGATTCCACGCCCGCCCTTCACACGCGCCGCCATTTTGTCGGGGCTTGTTACCTTGCTGCTGTTGATGGGCGGCTCTGCGGGTCATGCGCAAACAGCGGCCACTGCGACACAAGACATCCCCACAACCATTCCCGGCCAGTTGAACTTAAACGATAAGCAAGACAGCTATCTGCTGGGGCCCCGCACCTACATCACCAAGGAAGATAAAATCCGCACATCCTATGCCCGCGTGATTGAGGGACATCTGGGTATGCGCCGTGGTGCCGGAACAGACAACGCCATTATTCCACTGGGGTCACAGGGCGTTCCACACTGGATCGTCTTTGCCCTCAAAAACGATTCGACCACCACGGCCCGCTGGGTCTTATCGATGGGATCGCATAGCGAAGGGCGTTACGGCACGGCCAGTCGCATGTTTATCTATGACCACATTTCCAAACGCTATCTGATTTATGCAATGCCCGACAAGACGGGCGCATTGCCTGCGGCAAAAAGTCTGCCCCTCACAGGATCGGGTATTCCTTTTACATTGGGCCCCGGTGCGCAGGCATTGCTGGCCATGTATATCATTCCAGAACCCGGCGCACCTGTAACCATCGCGCCGCAAATCATGACGGAACAAGCGTTCTGGCGTGCGCACAACACGCTGCCCGGGGGCCTGCCTTTGATCGCCGTTGCGATTTTAGGGGCGATTGGTTTTTATGCAGGTCTTTTGATGTTCCGGCAGGATTTACTGGCCATTCCCTTTATTCTTTATCTCAGCGCACAGCTGGCCGTATTTTCGGTACAAGACAGCACGCTGCTATCAGACTTCCCCCTCTCCAGCGAGGCAACACCGCTTCTGATGCTGGGGGCAACAATTCTTGGCATGTTCATGTCAAAAATATTCCTGCGCATTCATCGCCATGTCAGCCTTGAAGGGCTGGTGATTTACAGCTTGATGCTGGGCGCTATTGTGGTCGCCGGGATCGCGGTGATCGTCATTCCGCAAACCAATATCCTGCGCCCGATTATTTTAATGGGCCTGCCATTATTGGGTTTCCTGATTTTATTCTTGCTCTCCATCGCACAAACCCTGACGCGCAAACCCGCAGCCGGTATTTTGGGGTTGTCTTGGGCTATCCTTCTGACTGGCGGCACGATATCAACATTGGCACAGGTCGGCATTTTACCATCCACCATGATGATGGTGAATGCGTATTGGATTGGCGTGCTGTTCCAGATCCCGACCCTGATGGCATCGACCTTCTTGCGCTCATGGGTGATGGAGCGCAATGAACAGCGCGATGAAGAAAGCGCCGAGGAAGAAGCCGAAAGCCTGACCCGCGTACGGCAGGTCAAGGATTCATCTGAAAATGCCCGCCTGCTCAAAGTCATCGAACACGAACGCCTGATGTTGCAAGAACTGCGCGACCGCGAATTGCAACAAAACCAGGAAATGCGCAAAGCTAAAGACGACGCCGATGATGCCAACCGCGCAAAATCGGCCTTCCTTGCCGTTATCAGTCACGAAATCAGAACACCAATGTCAGGCATTATGGGGATGGTGCGCTTGCTACTTGACACCACCTTAACCCGCGACCAGCGCGATTACGCCAGAACCATTCAAGATTCCGGTGATGCCATGCTGGCCTTGCTGAATGACATTCTCGATTTCGAAAAAATTGAAAGTGGCAAGATGGATCTGGAGATTGTTGATTTCGATCTGCCGCGTTTGGTCAACGACATCATGACTCTGATGTCCGGCCATGCCAGCCATAAGGGTGTAACGCTAAAGACAGAAATCAATGCCGATATTCCACGCTTTGTGCGCGGGGACCCAGTGCGCCTGCGCCAGGTTTTATTGAACCTGACCGGGAACGCGATCAAATTTACCGGTGAAGGCAGCGTCACCCTGACACTGAGACAAACAACCTCCGACGGGGCGCAGCGTCAGGGCTGGAACCGCCTGTATTTTGGCATCCGCGACACCGGCATCGGTATTTCAAAAGAGGCGCAAGCCAATCTGTTCAACCCGTTCTCGCAAGCCGATACCAGCATCAGCCGTAAATATGGTGGGTCCGGCCTTGGCCTTGTCATCTGCCAGCGCTTGATCGAAGCCATGGGCGGTAAAATTGCGATTGATAGTACAGAAGGCGAAGGCAGCACGTTCTACTTCAACATCTCAATGGAAGAAGGCAGCGCCGATAAGGTTGAAGACGTCTCATCGGGCGGATCATCACGCAGCCATCAACAAAAACCAGAACGCGTCATGAAAATCCTGTGCGTGGATGACAATGATGTGAACCAGAAACTGCTGAAGGAATTTGTTGGTCGTTTGGGTCATATCCCCACACTGGCGGGCAGCGGTGAGCAAGCCATTCAACTGATGAAGGTTGAAAAGTTTGATATGGTGCTGATGGATATTGAACTTCCCGGTATTTCCGGCATGGGCGCCACCCGCGCCATCCGCAGTATGCCAGACCGTACCAAGGCCGCCACGCCAATCGTCGCGTTGACCGGGAACGTGCGCGATGAGGATATTCGCCAATGCTACGCCGCCAACATGAACGGCCATTTGGCCAAACCACTGGAGCCTGAAAAACTGAAAATTCAGATTGAAAAAGCCATGCATAACAATCTTGATAACCCAGTCCAGCTGGAAGAAGAGACGAGCGAAGCCCCCTTCATTCAAGAAACAAAAATCATCGATAACCCGGCGCCTGTACAAGGACAAGCCGCGCCTGATCTGCGTCTGGATGATGGTTTTACCCTGCCCGCCGAACGCGAATTGAAGGATCTTGAAGGCGACATCGAAATTGATCTGGATGAAAAAGAAGAAGGCGGCGGCGGGATCAGCTCTCTGCGCGCCTATGCGATGCAAGATAACGCCCATGACGATGTAATGGCTGAGGACATGATCCCCGGCGATATGACACTGGATATCGAAGCCCTTGAAAACATGGATTTCAGTGATGATGATTTAAATGAAGACTCCTTTGCCGCCGCCCTCCTCCATGATGATGAAAAGCAAACGAATGCGCCCAGCAGCGTCACCGTCTTTGACCACACCATGCTGAACGGATTAAAGGGCAGCATGAACCCGGTTGATTTAAAGGATATGGTCGATAGCCTGACGCAAAAGAACGATGAAATTCTGCTGGCCTTGCAGGACGCGGTGAACACAAACGACACTGTTGCCATCGCCGCCCGCGCCCATGAATTAAAGGGCATGTGTGGGAATTTCGGCTTGAAAGAACTCTCGGCCATGGCCGCGCAAATTGAACAGGCCGCCAAGGAAGACTCCCCTGACGGCCTGAACGAGATTCTTGATCTTCTACCGGAAGCCAATGAGCGCGCCAAAGAGGCTCTCGATCACTGGATCACCAGCTAGACTCGGTTAAACTTAGCCAACCAGTTCACAACCGCTGAAGAAATACGCGATTTCGATCGCAGCGTTTTCCAGTGAGTCAGAACCATGGACAGAGTTCGCTTCGATGCTTTCAGCGAAATCCTTACGGATGGTGCCTGCATCGGCGTTTGCCGGGTTGGTTGCGCCCATGATTTCACGGTTTTTCGCAACGGCATTTTCGCCTTCGAACACTTGAACAACAACAGGGCCCGATGTCATGAATTTCACGAGGTCACCATAGAATGGGCGCTCTTTGTGAACTTCATAGAATTTGCCAGCTTGAGCGTCGCTCATCTGAATGCGTTTTTGAGCGATGATCCGCAGACCAGCCTTTTCAAAACGCTCATTGATAGCGCCCGTCAGGTTACGGCGTGTGGCATCCGGCTTGATAATGGAGAAAGTGCGTTCTAGGGCCATTTCGGCTATCCTCTTCTAAACTCTGATAAATTTCTGGATTTTTCCAAAAGTTGCCGTGGTTATAGCGGGTGTTTGGCGCAATTGCAATCTGGGCCTGAATGGCAAGGGGTCCAAAAGTCAGAAAAATCACCATTTTCCGAATAAATTTGAAGAAATTTAAAACACTTGCTGCTAATATATCTCCAACAATAAGTTTCGAAATAAGAAACCGGGGAATTGAGGGATATGACAACAGGCTTGCAACTTGCTTATTCACAGGACGAGGCCGGGAAACCGGCTGCACCGTCCCGTCGCTCGTTGAGCGAGGCTTTTGCTGCCGCTGCCGCAGGCGCACCCCCGCGCCAACCCCATAATGATGGTGATTTACTGATTGCTGAGGCGTTTATCGCCCAGGAAACCTTGAAAAAGATTGGCCGGCTGGTCAACTCAGACCTGCATGGCATTTTTGAAATTGGCCCGGAAAAAGACCTGGCCCGCGCCAAGGCGAAAACCAAGGAACGCGGCGATCTGGCCCTGAACTGCGATTTCAGCCGTGCCCGCGTTCTGCTGCGCGATGTCGAACAAATTAAGAAAGCCATTGATCTGTTTGGTCAGACAGGCCTGACCCGCTTGGGTAAAGGCGACAAGGCGATTGAAGTTAACATCGTTGATGTCGATAACACCTTCAGCCGCCCCAGCCCAAAAAAGCCGGGTTTGTGTAATCTTGACGTTAAAATCGCCCTGCCGATCACCTTGGACACGGGTGAAGAATCCTACCATATCTGCGAAGTCCAGTTCCTGCACAAGGGGACCAAGGCCACCTACAAAAAATCGCACGAGATTTACGAAGAAGCCCGCAGCGAACTGATCCGCCGCCAATTCATCGAAAACGCCATGGATATGGCCGGTTGCCCGGAAACAGCCAAGAATTTGGAAAAACGCTGGCACAAGGCCGACAAGCTGTATAATGAGCTGATGCAGAAACGCGAAGACCTGAACACCGGAATCGCGGAGAAGCTGGGCCTCAATGCATTGCGCGGATACCAGCCATGCAATACCAACACGGCCAAATCCTTGCAGTGCAGCACTGAAAGGGTATATGAAGTGCGGTAATTAACAACCACCGCAGACTTTATATGGCCATGACACCACATTTCATTAAAGAATTTTATCAGACCAGCCAGCACACCATCGCCCTGATCATGACCCCTGAACGCCGCGCGCTACAAGCATGGTGCGCCGATCAGGAAACAGGCCGCATGCAACGCATGGACACCCTGATCATGGACATCATGCATAGCGATATCCCACCGATCAACGAAGCATCCTTTATTCAATTCTGTGAAGACAACACCGTAAACCCAGCCATCCCAGAACGCAGCATTCTCCTCTCCTTTAAACTCGCTGCGCATACCCTGGCCCAGAAATCAAACATCGTTCCTGCCCCAGGCTTTATCCAACAAGCCAGAATGCAACCCTCCTTCTAGAATAAAAAATATGGGCGCTCGAAAGCGCCCTTTTTTATTATTTAGAAAAAGTAAGGGGGTAGTTTGAAGGGGATATTATCCCCTTCACCCCTATTCTTTTTTTATGCCAATAGTTTTTCGATGGCGATGACGGCATCATTTGCGGATGCCCCGTTAGGGCCGCCGGCTTGCGCCATGTCGGGACGTCCACCGCCGCCTTTGCCGCCCATCGCCTCTGCACCGGCCTTGACCAGATCAACAGCACTGTAACGCGCGGTCAGATCATCAGTAACACCGACAACGATGGAGGCTTTGCCGTCATCAGTTGCGATCAAGGTAACAACACCTGACCCGATGCTTTTCTTCAGATCATCAACCATTGGCTTTAAATCCTTGGCCGGGAACCCTTCCAAAACGCGGGAGGTGAATTTGACGCTGCCAATGGTTTTAACCTCTGGTGCCGTTGATCCAGCGCTGCCGCCGGATGCCATTTGACGGCGCAGGTTGGACAGTTCATTTTCAAGGCGCTTGCGGTCTTCGACCAAAGCCTTCACGCGGTCGGCCACTTCAGCAGGGCCGGATTTCAACAGACCTGCTGTTTCCAGCAAACGGTCTTCCTGTTGTTTAAAGTATGCCAGAGCACCCTGCCCCGTCATCGCCTCAACACGGCGTACACCGGAAGACACAGCACCTTCAGCAACGATTTTAAACAGGCCAATATCGCCCGTGCGTTTTGCGTGGGTACCGCCGCAAAGTTCAACGGAGTATGGCTTGTTGGCTCCGGCTTCCGTTGTTCCCATGGAAACAACCCGGACCTCTTCATCATACTTCTCACCGAACAGCGCCATGGCACCCGACTCAACGGCATCATCCAGCGCCATCAGGCGTGTATTGATTTCAGTGTTGGCGCGAATTTCCGCATTGACCAGATCTTCGATCTGTTTCAATTCATCCGCTGTAATTGATTTTGGATGATTGACATCAAAGCGTGTGCGATCCGCATCCTGACGCGAACCCTTCTGCGCGACATGAGTCCCCAATACACGACGCAAGGCTTCGTGCAGCAAGTGCGTGGAGGAGTGGTTGGCCTGAATGGCATCACGGCGGGCCGCATCCACAACCAGTTCAACCGCATCACCAGATTTCAGCGAACCTTTTTCGACCACACCAATATGGACAAAAACTTTGCCCAGCATTTTTTGCGTATCGGTCACGGCAATAACTGCGCCATCGGTGGAAATCATCATACCGGAATCACCGACCTGACCACCGGATTCGCCGTAGAACGGTGTCTGGTTGGTGACAACCATCACCTTCTCACCCGCCTTGGCAGAATCAATGATCGCGCCATCGCGAACCAGCAGGGCAACAACACCTTCGGCACGGGTGACTTCGTAACCCAAAAACTCACTTGGGCCCGCCTTGTCCAAAACATCGAACCAGACCTTATCCATTTTGGAATCACCTGAACCCGCCCATGATTTACGGGCCTGTTCGCGTTGTTTTTCCATGGCGGCGTTGAATGCATCAACATCAACTTCAATCGCCTTGGCGCGCAGGGCATCCTGCGTCAGGTCCAAGGGGAAGCCGTAAGTGTCATAGAGTTTAAAGGCGGATTCACCGGGGAATTTTGCACCAGCGGCCAAACGCCCAGTTTCCTCATCCAAAAGCTTCAAGCCGTTATCCAGCGTCCGTTTGAACCGTGTTTCTTCGGTTTTCAGTGTTTCAGTGACCAATGGCTCGGCGCGTTTAATCTCAGGATAGGCTTCGCCCATCTTCGCGACCAGTGTTGGCACCAGTTTGTAGATGACCGGGTCCTTGGCACCCAGCATGTTTGCGTAACGCATCGCACGGCGCATGATCCGGCGCAGAACGTAACCACGCCCTTCGTTTGACGGCATGACGCCATCAGCCATCAGGAAGGTTGAAGCACGCAAGTGATCGGCAATGACGCGGTGTGCGGCGGCCTGTGGGCCGTCCGGTGACACGCCCGTCAAATCGGCCACGTGTTCAATGATCGAGCGCAGCAGGTCAATGTCATAGTTGGTGAATTTACCCTGAACCAATGCGGTGGTGCGTTCCAGACCCATGCCCGTATCAATCGATGGTTTGGGCAAAGGTTTGCGGTTATAGCCGCCATTGCCGTCCGGTTCCTGTTCATACTGCATGAAAACAAGGTTCCAGAATTCAAGGAAGCGGTCCCCGTCCTGATCCGGTGAACCCGGTGGGCCACCGGCCAGCGTATCGCCCTGATCAAAGAAGATTTCGGAACACGGACCACAAGGACCCGTATCACCCATCATCCAGAAATTGTCGTTTGTATCAATGCGCAGGATTTTGGAATCGGGAATACCAGCAACTTTGCGCCAGATCGCCGCTGCTTCCTCATCCGAGGAATGCACCGTGACCAGCAGCTTATCCTTTGGCATCGCCAAATTCTTGGTGACCATTTCCCAAGCAAAGGCAATTGCATCTTCCTTGAAATAATCACCGAAGGAAAAATTCCCCATCATTTCAAAGAATGTGTGGTGACGGGCCGTGTAACCAACATTGTCCAGATCGTTATGCTTGCCGCCCGCACGAACGCATTTTTGTGCGGTGGTGGCGCGGGTATAGGGACGCGCTTCGTTGCCTGTGAAGACGTTTTTGAATTGCACCATGCCGGAATTGGCAAACATCAGGGTCGGATCATTATCCGGCACCAGCGGCGAAGACCGCACGACTTCATGCCCCTTATCCTTGAAGAAGCCCAAAAATTCCGAACGAATGTCCTGAACGGTCATAGTCATGGCAAAATATCCCGGGCCTTGGCCCTTAAAAGCGTTGAAGGAAAGATATTAAGCGCATTGCAGCACGTTTTCCAAGGAGAAAAGCAAAGGAACGGGGTAGTTTGAAGGGGGGATTCCCCCCTTCACCCCAGTCTTTTTCTATGCAGCTTAACGGGCGTCAGCGACGCGGAAGGATTTGAGGGTGGAGGCAAGGCGAACACCGGCCCCATTATCATCCATGGGGCTGTACGGGGCCCATTTGCCTTCGGCAATGGCATCCAGGGATGGCAAGGGCTGGTCCAGGCGCATGCGGTAGATCCAGTAATTGGCCAGAACCCGTTCAACGTAGTTGCGTGTTTCCGCCATCGGGATCATTTCGATGAACAGCAACGGGTCATCAATATGGGCCAGTTCTTTTTTCCATTTACGCAGATTGCCGGGTCCAGCGTTATAGGCGATGGCCAAGGACAAGAGTTCATTATCAATGTCCTTATAGCCCAAAAGCTCGTTAACGTATTTTTGGCCGATCCCCAGATTGGTTTGCGGATCTTTCAAGCGGGTTTTCCCGGCCCCATCCTTGAAGTGCAGATTGCCGACAACATGGCTGGCGGTGATGGGCATGATCTGCATCAAACCTGTCGCACCACTGCCGCTTTCTGCGGCTGTATTGAATTTTGATTCCTGACGGATGATCGCGTGGATCAAAGCACGGTCGATGTTATAGCCACCTTCTGGCACCCATGGCAGCAAAGGATAAAGTGCCGCATCATAGAGACCGCCCCCCGGCTTCGCTGTGGCACTGGCAATGCGCATCGCCAATGATGGCAAATTCGCCTGTTGCGTATAGGCCAGAATGGCATCACGCAGTTCAGGGTTTTGTTTGGTGTTGATTTGCAGCAGTTCCGCTTCAGCCAGGTGGTTCTGACCTGCCTGTACCAAGGCCATCGCGCGGGACGCAGCCGGAATAGAAACAAGGCGATTGAAATCACTCTTGGAAAAATCTGGCGTCGAAAAGTCGAAATCAAAATCCCAACCCAATGCGCGTGTCGCAATCATGCCGTAGAAGGTGCGCGGATGTGTTGCTGCTTCCTTCAACCAGACAGACACTTGCTTCATATCACCAGAGCGCATATGCGCACGCGATGCCCAATACGCACCCGCTGATTGCAACCAGCTGGAGCTGTAAGGGGAGCGGCCTGTCTGTTCAAAGAAAATGGCGGCTTGTTTGTAATCCTTCTGTTGCCACGCGGCCAGACCAGCGGCCCAGCCGGCCATTGGTGCTTTTTCACCGGAACGGCGTGCGCTGGCGGTGGCCAGTGTTTGCGCATCCTTTGGCTTGCCCAGTAACAGGTAAGCATGGGCGATCTGGGCGCGTAATTGATCATATTCGACGTTATCCATCGCCTTGGCGGCTGGATCGCTGGTCATCCGGCGCAGCGCCTTGGTCGGTGCGCCCCGGCTGATATCGGCGCGAACCAGTTTCACCAGATTGGCAATCTGGCGGTCCTGACCCTTGTTACGGGATTTCGTCGGAGAATAGGAATCACCGGCACTGGAAAGAACAGTCAAAACCCCAGCGCCGACGCCGATCTGGTTCCGGGCGGATTTCAATTTGCCATCGAAGGATGTCGGTTTGCGCAGCGCAGCCAGTTTATAAACCCGGTCGGCGTTCGGCAGGTCGCTATACATATCCATCCACGCATGCAGCTCGGCAAAGCTGGCTTTATAGGATGGGTGCATGAAGCGTTGATAAAGAACATGCCCGCGCAGGCGCAGATCGGACAGTTTGCGCAAATTCTCATCGGCCTTGTCCCAGTCGCCTTGCGTCTGGGCCGCGAAGATACGGCGGTAAAGCTCGGAATCCCGGTCGGACAGCGCATTGGCCTTGGCCAGTGGCTTGGCCTTTGGCTTTGGCGTTTCGTCATAGTTCAGCAGCATCGCCACATCGGGTTCACTGAAATTGGGTTTACGCACCGGCACGGGGGCCAGATCCTTTTGGACCGCATCCGGGGCATAGCCCGCCGGTTCGATCAGGCCAAGGGTGGCCGCCATGGAGGTCATATCCTCAACATCTGTGGCCGATAAGGACTCAGTCCCGCGCGATGGCTTGACCGGTGGCACCGGGATAGATGCAGAGTTTGAGGATGAGGAATCATTGCGCGCAGGCAGCGCCACATCAATCATGGCAGGCGACTGGATGGAGTCAGGCTTACGGGCCGGCACTGGGACTAAAGCTCCCGCCAATCCGCTTCCCGCACAGGCGAGGGTTACTGTTGCCAGAACCGCTATGCCCGCTACAGCCAAGACCACCGGTCGGGGGCTGTATTGTTGTGCTTTCATAATACGCATGATGGGCGGAGTCATAACCCGGTTTGGGGGGATTTGTCCAGAAAACCAGACACCCCCTATCCCTGAAAAGGGGGTATAAGAGTCTTAAAATGGGGTTAAGCCTTTGATTTAAATCACAAACCCAATTGAGATTTTTTTTCCAGAATCATGAGCATATCGGCCCAAATCTGGCGTTTTTGGACCGGATTTTGGACCAGAGTCGCCGGGTCAAGGACCGCCAAAGCCGGGATCGGGGTGGCTCCCGCTTGCCATTCCGGCGTCTGCGGAATGTAGTCATGAAGACGGCCGCGCAGTTTTGAAATGCTCTCGGCTCGCCCGAGCAGAGTCTTCGCCGCGACACCACCGCACAGAATAAGCAAGCGTGGCCGCACCAATTGGATGTGCCGCTCAATAAAGGGCAGGCTGATTTCCAGCTCGGCTGGCAACGGGCTGCGCCCACCCGGTGGCCGCCAGTTCAAAATGTTACTCATATATATATGTGTCGCCGCATCATCCCCGCGCCCGATTCCGGCGGTCTTGAGAATCTGGTCGAGGAGGAGTCCGTGGGGGCCCGCAAAGGCACGGCCTGACCGGTCATCCTCCGCCCCCGGCGCATCGCCGATCAACATGACAGGCGCAGTGGACGGACCATCAGCAAAAACCAGATTGGTGGCAGTGCCCTTCAGACTGATCCCGTCAAAGGCGGCAATGGCGGCGCGTAATTCTTCGGCATTATTGGCAGATGTCGCCAGAGCCAAGGCCTCAGCCCGTGCCTCAGCCGTTCCCAGTGGCGGGTGTTCAACGGGGGGCGGCATATGCGCCATTGCCGGGGATGATTTTACAGATTCTGGCGATAGCGCCGCCAGATCCGCCATCATGGCTTCAACGCTGCGGATCAACCCGACCGCTTCTGTGCCCAGAGCAGCATCGGCCCCGGCATCCAGATGCCATTCCAGGGCAGACTTCAGCGCCAAATATTCGCCATTCACCATCGGGGTCAACAACCTGTTAAAATGTGATAGATTGTTTCTATCGGAACTGCCCCCCTAATACAATCATCAGGAGCCTGCCCCGCCCATGAATACGCCCTTTCGCAGCGACCGCGAGGTCATGGAATATGATGTTGTCATTATTGGCGCTGGGCCGTCTGGCCTGTCCTGTGCGATCCGCCTGAAACAGGCCTCGCCGGACCTTGGCATTTGTGTCTTAGAAAAGGGTTCGGAAGTGGGGGCCCATCTGCTGTCCGGTGCGGCGTTTGAAACACGCGCCCTCACCGAACTGATCCCCGACTGGAAGGAAAAGGGCGCGCCCGTCACCGTGGCCGCCAAACAAGATAAATTCCTGTTCCTGACCAAAACAGCCGCCATCCCCCTACCCAACCCGCCGCAGATGAACAATCACGGCAATTACATTATTTCACTGGGCCAGCTCGGAAGCTGGCTGGCCGCGCAAGCCGAGGCACTTGGCATTGAAATTTATCCCGGCTTTGCCGCATCTGAAGTTTTGTACGATGAAAATAATATCGTGCGCGGTGTTGCCACCGGCGATATGGGCATCGGCAAGGACGGTGAAAAAACAGACCAGTTCCAAGCAGGCATGGAACTCCACGCGAAACAAACTGTCTTCGCGGAAGGATGCCATGGGTCCCTGACCAAGACACTGATTGCGAAATATGATCTGCGCAAAAACGCAGACCCGCAAACCTATGGCCTTGGCGTCAAGGAAATCTGGGAGATCAAACCGGAATTGCACAGCGAAGGTCTCATCGTTCATACCATTGGCTGGCCGATGGATACGAAAACCTATGGCGGGTCATGGATGTATCATCTGGATAATAACCAGATTTCATTGGGCTATGTTGTCGGTCTTGATTACCAAAACCCCTACCTGTCACCGTTTGAAGAAATGCAGCGTTTTAAAACGCACCCGGCCGTGAAAAAATATTTAGAAGGCGGCCGCCGCATTGCCTATGGCGCGCGCGCAATTGTTGAGGGGGGATTCCAGTCCCTGCCCAAGCTCACCTTCCCCGGCGGAATCCTGATTGGCGATACAGCCGGATTTTTGAACGTACCGAAAATCAAGGGCAACCACATGGCGATGAAATCGGGCATGGTGGCGGCGGATTCTTTGGTCACCTTCCTTGGCAATCCATCGGGCGATGAATGCACCGCCTATCCTGAGAATTTAAAGAAAAGCTGGGTATGGGATGAGCTGTACCGTGTCCGCAATATCCGTCCCGGTTTCCATTTTGGTTTGTTATTCGGTCTTCTCCATGCTGCATTCCAGACCTTCGGTGGATGGATGCTGCCCTACACGCTGAAAAATCATGCCGATCATAAGCAATTAAAACGCGCCGCTGAATCTACCAAGATCGATTACCCGAAACCGGATGGGGTCTTTACCTTTGACCGCCTGACATCGGTGCGCCTGTCCAATACGATGCATGAGGAAAACCAGCCCGCGCATTTGAAATTGCGCGATGCCAGCATCCCGATTGGCGTCAACCTGCCTGAATATGCAGAACCCGCCCAGCGTTACTGCCCGGCGGCCGTGTATGAAGTGGTGGAAGAAGCGGGTCAAAGGCGCTTTGTGATCAACGCCCAGAACTGCGTCCATTGCAAAACCTGCGATATCAAGGACCCATCCCAGAATATCGACTGGACCACGCCACAAGGTGGCGGCGGGCCCAATTACACCGCCATGTAACAGGGTTTTTGATGATTTAAGGGGCGATTCCGTAAATTTAACCGCTTAGGCCGTTGTAATCTCCTGTTAAGCCCCCAATTGTATAATTGAAGTAACGAAGCCGCATTTAGGAATCACCATGAAGGTCAAGACCACCGCCAGCATTTTGTTCTTAGGGCTTCTAGCAACAGCAAGCGGCTATTATTACACGACGACGCATCACAAGAATGCAGATGTGATGGGCGAAGGTTATGCCGTGTACCATGATAACTCCGCTGATCTGGCGATGATCCAGACAGCCAGTGGCGAAGTCCCGCATACCCACGACAAACCCATCATTCACCCGCCAAGCACCTTGGCCGGGGCTTACCTGTCCAGCCACTACGCGCAAAACCAGAATGACTGGGAACATGCAACGGCTCTGCTGGAACGCATCTTGCAAAATGATCCCGATAATCAGGAACTGATCCGCCAGTCGATGATTCTGGCCGAAGGTGCCGGGCATCATGATCAAGCGGCAGAACGCGCCCAAAGCCTTTTGGATAAAGGATCAAAAGACAGCCTTGCTCATCTGATCGTCACCACACACGCGATCAAGGAAAAGCAGTACGAAAAAGCAATGCAAACGCTGGCATCCCTGCCAAAGGGTGACATGGTTGATTTTGTGGCTCCACTTCTTCGCGGTTGGGCGCAGGCTGGTCTTGGGAAATTTGATCCCGCGCCCTTAAAACAATCAACGCTGCACGCTTATCACGGTGGCATGATTGCGTATTATTTGAAGCAGCCTTCGGCCACCGTTTTTTCCTTCGCGGAATCTATTCTGGCACCAAGCGGCCTAACCGCCGAAGAAGTTGAACGCGCCGCTGATCTGATGGCCATATCAGGCCACGAAAAGGACGCCGCCAATGTTTATAAGGCCCTGCAAGCCCAGCGCGGCGGGTCGGTTGAACTGTCCAAAAAAATCGCTGCTGTTGAAAGCAAGGGCGATATGAAAGACTTGGTGCAGGCGTTATCTGTTACAACACCGGCACAAGGCGCAGGCATTGCCATCCTTGATCTGGCCCGCATCCTGTTCCAAGAAAAAAGCGATGGCAGCGCGCGTGTGTTCGCACAGATGGCATTGGACATGAATCCGCAAATGTTTGATGCGCGTCTTTTAATTGCGACATCTTATGCACGGTCCGGCCAGATTGATCTGGCCATTCGCCAGTTCCAGATGATCCCGGAAAGCAACCCGGCCTATTTATCATCGCAACATCAGGCGGCGGAGCTTTTGAATGAGGGTGGCCGCATGGATGATGCGGTGGCACGTTTGAACGCCCTGTATGAAACCCATAAAAACCCGGACTCGCTGATCCGCATTGGCGATCTGTATCGCAATAAGGAAGATTTCACCAAGGCGTTGGAATTATATGACCGCGTCATGGCGATGCTGCCGCAACCTCTGCCGCAGGATTATTGGTATTTGCTCTATGCACGCGGCATGACCCATGAACGCCTCGGCAATTGGGAAAAAGCTGAGAAAGACCTGACCGCTGCGCTCGAGTTTCAACCGGAACACCCCTATATCATGAACTATCTAGCCTATGCCTGGGCGGATCAGGGGGTCAATCTCGATAAAGCCCTGAAGATGCTGGAAACAGCAGCCGCCCTGCGCCCGAATGATGGTTACATCACCGATTCATTGGGCTGGGCGCATTATAAAATGGGCCAGTATGAAAAGGCCGTGCCGTATCTTGAAAGTGCGGTTGAACTATTGCCATACGATTCCGAAATCAACGACCATCTGGGTGATGCCTATTGGCGCGTGGACCGCAAGGTCGAAGCCCGCTTTCAATGGGAACGCGCCAAAAACTATGCCAAGGCTCCTGAAAAAGGTGAAGCTATCGCCACCAAACTGGCCAATGGTCTGGATACGCCGGTTGTTAAAAAACAAGCTGCCAGCGAAATCAAAACCACACCGAGCAACGATTAGGCGAAATTAGATCTATGAGTGAATTTCGCCCCATCACCGTCTTTGCCCCGGCAAAGATCAATTTGTACCTGCATATTGCTGGACGACGTGAAGATGGATATCACGACTTGGATTCCCTTGTCGTCTTTGCCGATATCGGCGACCGTGTCACCATTGAACCGGCCAGTGATTTTTCGCTGCGCATCAACGGCCCCTTCGCATCGGGCTTCACGGTTAAGGAAACCGATTCCAGCCCCAATTCCTCAAACCTTGTCGCCCGCGCCGTTTGGGAAATGTCACGCGCCGCGCGGCGTGACCCGAAATTCCGTGTGACGCTTAATAAGAACCTCCCTCTCGCCTCTGGCATTGGCGGCGGGTCGGCGGATGCAGCGGCGGTTATCTGGGGGATGATGTCCCTTTGGGGCCTGCCGCTGTCAACGCCGTGGCTGCCGGATTTAATGGCCAATCTGGGGGCTGACATTCCATCCTGCCTGCGCTGTGCCCCGGTACAAATGACCGGCATTGGCAATATTTTATATCCCATCGCTGATCTGCCCGAAATTCCGGTTGTGCTAGTGCATCCAGCAAAACATTGCCCCACCCCCGATGTCTTCCGCCGCTTCATGGGGCCAATGCGGGGCGAAGTTGATTTGCATGAAAACCTTTCCACACCCGATGCCCTGTTAAATGAAATTAAAAAGCGCGACAATGACCTGACCAGTGCGGCCATTGAAATTGTCCCCGATATCGCCGTGGCCCTCAAATCCCTCGCCACACAAAAGAATTGCCTGCTGCACCGGATGAGCGGCAGCGGCGCAACTTGCTTTGGCTTATTTGAAACACCGGAAGATGCGGAACACGCGGCGGAGACCATTACACTGGCCAATCCGGGATGGTGGGTCAGGACGGGAACAATCAATAGTCCGGAAAGATATTAGGATAAGACAAAGGGGGCATTGCCCCCTTTAACCCCGGTCACTTTCTGATACGCCGCAGGTTAAATATCAAGCTCTGTGCAACCCTCAAAAAATGCTTATTGCCTGCGGCGCAAAAAGACCGGGGTCTTAGGGGGGCCACGCCCCCTAACCTTGTTCCCTTAGTCTTGCGGCATGCTGGCCGATGCGCTCAGTTCCGTTCCCATCATCCGCACCAGCAATTCTTCGCTTGGCTTTCCGGTGACAGCCAGCTTGTTGCGCGATTGATAGCTGCGAATGGCATCTTCGGTCTGTGGACCGCCCAGACCATCTGCCGGACCGGGGTAAAGACCAAAGCGGATCAATTGTTCCTGAATCTGCGCGATCATTGCCTGATCGTTGCGAACTGAATTCAGCAAATTACGGCTATCCGCCGATGACAGTGGCGGGATTACGCGGGCAAGACTGGCCGGATCACCGGAAGCCTCTGGCGGCAATTGATCCTGCGCGGTCAGGCTGGCCACGGATGTTGTTTCAACCGGGGTTGGCGCAGCGGCCTTCTTGGCCGGGCCGGTGCCGGATAAATTATACACTGCGCCGTATTCACGCACGATACGGTCGATATCTGTTTTCTTGAGGCTCAAGGCCTTTGTAACGTGGTTCAGGGCCACGCGGGCTTCGGGGCTGTAATCAGCCGCTGTGCTGTACCAGAACACCGCTTCATTCATGTCCGGATCACCCAGCAAACCATTTTCATGGATCAGACCCAGATTATAGGCCGCTTCCATCACACCACCACGGGCCGCGCGTTCAAATGATTTCGCAGCACGGCGCGGGTTATATTCGGTACCAATCCCTTCGATCTCGGCAATACCCAGATTGTAATCAGCTTCTGGATGACCCAGCGCCGCAGCGGCACGGTACCAGCCAATGGCCTTACCAATATCGCGCTCAACGCCCAGACCCTGATGATACAAAACGCCCAAATTATAACGTGCATTGGCAATGCCGTTTCCGGCGGCTTCGGTAAACCAAAGGGCTGCGCGTTTATAATCTACGGCCACACCACCATGACCTGCCGTGTAAATCGCGGCCAGATCGTGTTGCGCTTCTGGGATTCCTTCAAAGGCTTTCTTTTCAATCGCCTTGATCGCATCAGGCAGTTTTGCATCGGCTTCGATACGTTCGACCAAAGGCGTTGCAGATTTGCTTTGGGTGCGGACGAATTCATCCACGGAAGCATTTTCCGATGTATTTATTTGCGCCCGTGGTGCGACCACAACAGGGGCCGGAATATCTTTCGCTACATCTGCAGCAGGCAGTGAAGCGGGCTGCACGAGGGTTTCAGGTAGGCTGGCTGCCTCAACATCTTTCGCGATATTTGGAATTTCTGCACTGATCGATGGTTCAATCTCATTCAACGCAGCAGCCACGGCATCAGGATCTGTATCCATCGCCGCATTCATCGCATCTTCGCCGTATGGCGCGAGATCTTCTTCATGGGTGCTGATAATGGTTGGCAGCGACGCAGGGGCCGTGCCATAGGGGCTAACATAGATGTTATCACCAGTCGTCGTCGCAACTTCCGTTGACGGTACGGCGGTTACAGGGGCTTGTGGCCAGTGAATCAAAAGCTGGCTGATTGCCACACCACCGAGAAGACCCGCAATTAAAAGGCTTCCCACCGTTGCAATACGTGCCTTGGTATTCATGGCCTTCCACCACGGCACCTGCGCGGACCCAACCCCTTGAACCGCGTCATTGGCGGGGCCTTGTGGAATAGTGATGCCAACCAGCTTACCGGAATTGAGGGACTGGCGTGTTTCTTCAACAGCCGCCTCGATGCGTTCAATCTTGGTCATCATCCGCACTTTATCTTGTGCCGTTTTTTCCAAGCGGCGGGCCAGGCGGTTTTGCAGGGCAATGGCTTCTTCGATTTGTCCGGTCAGGGCTTCGGCGCGTTTCAAACGCTCGGCACTGTCGCGGTAGAGGCGTTCTAAATTATTCTGACGCTCGATCAGCGCATCGGCCATGCTTTCCTTTTTGGAAATATTATCCTGCATGGTCAGGAAAATGCGCTCGGCCTTTTCAGCACGATTTTCTAAATTGGATAGGATTTCACGGGTGTTTTCGATTTCTTCGCGTACAGCGATACGCTCGCGCTCGCTGCGAACCATACGGTCCCCCAGCTGGTTCAGTAGCGTTACAACCTGCGCAGCCTGCGCATCCCCTGTTTTGCGGGCATATCCTGACATGGACGTCCGTCACCATTCTTATGTGTTTGATTATGGTGAAGACTATACAGATTGCGGAAAATCAGTCCAAGGAAAACTTTCAAAACCATCCACCGCCTGTCCACAGACCCAAAAACCCGCTAGAATCCGCCATTCTCACCCGGTGGACCACCCACCCCAGCCCCACAGAATGACGCCCGCAAAAGAACACGCCGAATCCCTTCGAATCCAGTGACGAGGGGCTTGCTTTTCAGAATGCTCTTATGTAAGTTTCCCCCGGTTCTACGAACTATTGGGGCGTCGCCAAGCGGTAAGGCATCGGTTTTTGGTACCGACATTCGGAGGTTCGATCCCTCCCGCCCCAGCCAACTCTGTAAGTCCTTGATATCACACGATAATTTGACGATTTTAGCCCCATTTACGGGGCTTTTTTAATGGTCTTTTTGGGTTCCACTAGAGAAGCAAATTTCTCATGGCGAAAAGGCGATTTTGTTCTCTTTTTAGTGAGCCCGAGTGAAAACCGATTTTCCCTGGTAACAGGGAAAATAACAGGGAACTTTCAATCTTTATAAATGTGCAAAATGAGGATGAGATGGGTCGTTAGCGGACATCAAAGCTTTGATCAATCAGGCGGTGTACATAACTCAGCCCAACACTTTCGCTTTTGGCAATCTGAGCAATCGTCTTTCCTTGAAAATGCATCTCGCGCCAGATGGTGCCTTTAACCCAATTTTTGATTTTATAGTCAGCCATATTGAATGGATCATCTTTTGCCAAAAATGATTGAGGGGCATCAATCATAATCACCACTTCGCACTCAAATTGTTCAAAAGAGCGCAATACATGGGGAGTCAGGCGACCCACGGAAGTCGTGGTATTGACGACTGGGGTTGTATTAAGCGCTCAGTAACGCTTCGCGCAAGCGCGCAACGCGCTGTTCATGATAGGTCATGACATCGACGAACTGACGGTCGATGGTGTTATGGGGGAAGGCCTTGGCCCGCTCTTCAGAAGCTGTATCGGTCCTCTCTTGTTGAGATTCCGCATTTTTTATCTGCTCTAAAAATTCTACAGCTTGGCGAAGATTGGTATAAGGCGGGGCAGAGTGCAGATTACCGTCCTGTGGCGAATCCACCACGTCCAAAGGCGCATTGGCTGGTGGGGGCACAAACAAATCAGTGGAGCGCTTGCCTAATAGCGCCAGAATTTCCCGAAGCTGGAAGGTGATATTCTCACGCAAAACCTGCCAGCCTTCGGCATTATAGAAAGAGTGGTTTTGTGCCTGCTCGCCATTTAGAGAAGATCGCAGAAGATCCAGCGTGGCAGAGAATTCTTCTTCCTCAAGTTGTGGCAAAGGATCAAGGCCTGGGGCAGAGCCCGAAGTCGGCGACGGCGTGAAAGTATCCATTACATCGCTCACCTGAATTAAGAAGGATTGATCATACATCCCGCCATTGCCATCATCTGTCCGCACCAAAATAGTGAAAGATTGGTTGGCTTCATAATCGATATTCCCGGCTGTGCGCAGATCATTGCCGACAATCACGAATTTCCCGCCCGGATTGGTCACCAGAGAATAAATATGCATATCAGCAGGGTCTTCATCGGTTGTAGAAAAACTGCCAATGGATGTACCTATAGCCGAATTTTCGACAATATAATTATCGGTTAAGGAAATCAGGGAAGGGACATCATTGATGTCATTGATATTGATTGTAACGCTCGTGGTGTCAAACAAACCGCCAGCATCTTGAACATGTAAATCGAGCGTGTAGGTATTGGTTACTTCGTAGTTGACAGAGCCCGCGAGAGTGATCTGGCCTGTTGTTGTATTTATGGCAAAAATGCCAGCGCCAGTTCCGCCTGTAATGGAATAGGTAAGAACGCTCCCTGTGTCCGGATCATTTGCCAGCGCTGTTCCGACAACGCTACTGGTGGCAGAATTTTCATCGATGGCGTAGGGGCCGTTGAGACTATTGGAAACAATGGCTGTTCCGTCCCATTCAATAACATAGCCCCTTGAACCGGCGACATTGGTATCGTTCCATGATCCGTTGGTGCGAAGCTCTATACCGTCTTCATTGCCACCGCTATTGTTGGGCTCGCCACCACTCCAGTTTGCATATAGTCCATTCTGGCTGCTGCCCGCTGCCGCGCCCAGCCAGAACATCGTCCCGGCTTCGGGGCCAGCGATCCACCGCCATTCACCTTCGACGGTGGCATCCGATCCGCCAATCCATGTGCCGCCCAGTATAAGAGATGTTACAAACGTGTTTTCAGCCGCACTGTTGATATTTGTGACGTATCCGGCCACGCCGTTCACAAGCGCCGCCGCCGCATTGGCCTGCGCTGTCGCAAGATTGGCCCCAGCGCTCACATAGCGGTAGAAATTGCCTGTGGCCACACTGTAATGCAAGGTTGGATCACTGTTCAAAACACGCTGAACGGCATCAAAACTGGGAGCTTCGGCAACATCTGTAACATGAATGGTGATGGTGCGGCTGGTGAACAATGCACCGGCTCCGTTGTCCGTCGCGCGTATGGTCAGGTTGTAGGAAGATTGCAGTTCGTAATCGAAATAGGTTGTGTTGGCGATACGAATGGCCCCAGTGGCGGTATTGATAGAAAAGACATTTCCGGTGTTGCCTCCGGTGATTGAATAGGTGATGGTTTGGCCTGCATCCGGGTCAGTGGCGCTGACGCTGCCAACCACAGTATTGACGCCAGCATTTTCAGCCACGCTGAAAGGTCCTGTAACTGGTATTACGGGCACTTCGTTCACATCAGTAATATCGATGGTGATTGTTTGCGTATCGAATAGACCACCCACGTCTTCAACGCGTAATTCAAGCGTAAAGCTTGTGAGGGATTCATAGTTAATGGCTGCCGGATTAGTGACGGTAATTTCACCTGTTGTGGCGTTCACCGCAAAATGTGCAGCACCCGTTCCACCTGTGACAGAATAGATAATGGTATCGCCCGCATCAGCGTCGCGAGCGTGTACGAATCCGACGCTTTGGTTCATTACAGGATTTTCAGCCAGAGTATAAGGCCCATTACCCAGAGCAGCCAGTACATCAGTACCTTCCCATTCAATAACGTAGGCGCGATTGCCGCCATTTACATCTGTCCACAAACCCGAGCCTAGCATCTCCAGAAAATCGGAATTGCTTCCATTATCCGGCTGTCCGCCTGACCAGTTGGTATAAAATCCAGGCTGAGCGGCAGCACCAATGGAAAATATTTGCCCACCTTCGGGTCCACTACCGTTCCAGATCCATTCACCTTCTATGGCGGCGTCTGTGCCGCCGAGCCACAAGGAACCGGCGCCAAGACCGCGCACATAGATATTTTCATCGCTATTGCTGATGGTGACCAAATGTCCAGAAACGCCGTTTAAAAGCGCGGCAGAGGCAGCGGCATTTGCTGCCCCATTGCCAACAGCTGTGGCTACATAGCGATAAAAATTACCCGTGTCCGGATTGTAACGAAGATATGGATTCTCATTTAGAAAAGATTGAGGGATATCAAATGTTGGGGCCTCATTTATATCTGTGATATTGATCACGATATTGCGCGTAGAGGCTATATTTGCAAATCCATTGTCGCGCGCTTGCACCGTCAGGGT
This sequence comes from Micavibrio sp. UBA6139, assembly GCA_002423285.1. Classification (GTDB taxonomy): domain Bacteria; phylum Pseudomonadota; class Alphaproteobacteria; order Micavibrionales; family Micavibrionaceae; genus Micavibrio. The sequence goes on from DIVF01000001.1 coordinate 56,402, forward strand.
ATAGGAATTGTCCCATTCGTAATTCAGATTCACTGTGCTGGCGATACGAATCGCTCCTGTCGTTGCATTGATGGCAAAAACATTGTCGGTATTTCCGCCCGTGATCGACCATGTGATGGTGTCGCCTTCGGCATCTGATCCGGTAACAGTGCCAACAACAGTATTAACAGCAGCATTTTCTGCAACCGTTAGCGGTCCTAGCGGATTAATGGTTGGGGCCGTATTTTCAGGGCGATCTATGACGTTGATGGTGATGCTTTCTTCATCGAACAAAGTGCCCGTGCCATCATCCGTTACACGTATGGTCAGGGTATAAGACGGTGTTGTTTCATAATCAACAGCGGCAGTGTTGCTTAAAGTAAGCGCACCCGTTGAAGCATCAATAGAGAAAATGCCTGCCCCGGATCCCCCGGTGATAGAATAGGTCAGCGTGTCTACCACATCGGGATCATAGGCCGTCACCGTTCCCAGTAATGTTCCATTCGCCATGCCTTCAACAATATGCAAGGGGCCGGGAATGCCGCCATTGTTGACTTCGTATATATTAATATTATCGACACCCCAAGATTCATCCGCTATTCCTTGATTCAAGGTTGAACTGAAACCCAGTTTCATGTTTCCCGCAGTATTGTTGTCAATGCGCATGGTAAAGCGCATGATCTGATCATTCCATTGACCAAAAACAAAATTAGGAGCTGTGCCTGTAACCTCTTGAACGGTCCAAGACACACTGCCAAGGCTACCGTCTGGTATGAGGGCAAAGCCCGTGGTAAAGGCCTGATTGAAAATCAGCACATCGTCAATAAAGATACGAAATTGTTCGGTATCCCAGCTATCCAAACGATAAAAATCGAATGTTAAAATCGTGTAGCCCTGTGTTCCGGAAAGAGCATAATCTTTAAAAACATTCTGGGTGCCGCCATCGCTGGAATGTCTTCCCAGAAAACGCGTCAAATATTCGCCACCATTGGTGGTGGTATTATTGCTCCACCCTGCCGCTCCCGCCTCAAAATCCTCCGACGATACCAACGTCCAACCCTGAAACACCGGAGCCTGATTGTTTGGTATGATGGTTAGATTAAAAAATGCGCCCGCAGTTGCAGCATAACCATCACTAACGGTGAAAGAAAACGAATCAGAAAAATTGGCCAAATTATCATGCGTATATTGAATATAGCCTGCATCTATATCAGCCTGCGTAAAACTCTCGCCTAACAAATACGTATGGGTTGTGTTGGTATTGATGATCAATCCGTGATCGGCGAGATCGGTAATGGTATAACGCAGGATGCTTTCGCTGTTATCAGCATCGGATGAAGCCAGCATGGCCGTTGTGATTGTGGTACTTGCGCCTTGTAATACGGTATCTCCTGCGTTGGTAACTATAATCGGCATTAAGTTGGTCACGGCCAGCCCCCATTTAGAGGCCAGATAATTTTCGATATCGCGGCGTTCATCGGTGGTTAAATCGCGGTCATACACGATGAATTCAGCGATATTTCCCTGTAACTGATCGCCTGATGTGGAGTCATCGCCAATATATATGCCGGTGGTGGAAGCGCGCGCACTCCCTGCTGTATTGACCTCTAATGCATTTCCCCGCCACATGCTAATGGCGTTGACGTCATGGATCATTGTGACGAGTTCATAGGTACTGGGTGTGTAAACGTTCGTAGAATTGTAGAAGGTGGTGTTCGCATAAAAACCTAGCCTGTTCCCGCTATCATTCACAAAAAGACCGTTGCGGCTACCGCCGCCGCCCAGTTCAAATACGGCGTCCCGCCCCGCAGCAGTGGTGCGGTTGAAAACAACGAAGAGTGTATAATCATTACCCGGAATGACTGCACCAGAATTGACCAGCCTGTCTGTGCCACCATCAAATGTCACGACATTATTTTCGTTCAACCCGTCAATGGTATAAGTCGGTTGTTGCGCGGCATTGCCATTGGTGACATTAAACCCGCTACCGCTTTTATCCATCCATGTAGCTACACTACCGGAAAACCCATTGTTCGCGCCGCCCGCCCCGCTATGCGCATAATCGCCATCGCCATCGCGGATAGTGCTTGCATCGGCTCCGTCCAGCCAAAAAACCTGTCCGGCAATCACCGGAAGCGAAGCGTCCAGCATTAGCCGTTTTTCCAGCGGTATAATTTTAGGCGCGCGTGTCTTGACTATGGTTTCGCTCCTTTAAGCCCTGACATATATTGTACTGCCGAAGCGTTAATAATCATTAATTTTTGGGCATTTATCCTGTGACCGTTTCGCTTCGAATTATAGAAATCAACGCATTGATCCAGCTTGATAATAGGCTGGAAGCCTGACGGCTTACCAACAGGTAACCCCGCTCCGCAAAAGGCGGGGCGGGCTGGTTGTTTTTCGCGGTGATTTCATACAAAGATCGACGTCCGGTGATGATGCCATCCTTATCCCGGTCGGCGGCAATCGGCCCGCCGTAAACCGAGGCCAGCTCTTCCCACTGCAAGGCCGCGCTTCCGGTGTCGCCGATAGCGCTAATTGAAAATCCGCCGAGTTTTTTCGTCCGGGATTCCGAAAAAAATATTGCCGCACTGTCCGCATCAATCTTTTCCCGCTCTTCTTCGGTGGCATAAGCGCTGATAGCTGTGGTCTTTAGATTGACGAGGGTAAGCAAGGCATCTGCCTCACTTAAATAACGCCCTTCGAGTTTCCCTGCCTTCAAATCCCGGACAACTCCATCAAAGGGCGCTGTTATTACGAGGCGTGCTTTCTGCTCTTCCAATGCCGTTACCTTCAGACGCGCTTTTTCAATGGCAACATCTGACAGCTTATTGCTCTGCAGGGCTTGAATCATATTGTGACCACGCCGGCGCAAGGTCTCAAGAGATTCCAGTTCTTGGCGGGCCACCCGCACATCAAACTCCAGCTTGGGGGAAGCAAGTTCGGCTAATATCTGCCCCCGTTCAACGGCCATGCCATCTTCGATATGAAGATGGACAAGGTGTGCGGGTGACGGCGGATAAATTGTTTCATGCAATCCGGCATGAATCATGGCAGGAAGAAAAAGGCTTGTGCGCCACGGAATTGTTACAAACAAAAGGGCTGTGATTATAGCCCCGGCAGGCAAAAGTGATCGCCGGGAAGATACAATACGCTGACGGCCCTTCCACCAGATTTTTAATTCAGACAGGATTGGCAAGAAAATGAACCAGCTTAACTCAGCCAGCATCATGATGAGTCCAAGCGGCTGGAAAAAGATATGATAGATGAAACCGGCAATTCCAAGAAACAGGAAAAATCGGTAAATCAGTAACGAAAAACCAAATCCGATTAAAAAATTTTGATCCTGCGCTGATAAATCTTCAGGCGGCGCATCGTTCCATCCAAACAAAAACTTTCTCAAGCGGTGGCGTGCAAAGGCGCAGGAACGGCCCTGCAAATTATCGAAGCCGGTGGCATCCGCAAGCATGTAATACCCATCAAAGCGCATCAACGGATTGAGGTTGATCAATAAAGATCCAACCAGAGACACGCATACAACCAGAAAAGACAGAGAGTGCCCCATACTGCCTGCCGGTAAGAGATGCCAAAGGAGCAGGAAAATAGCGGCAAGGCAAAGCTCTGCAGCGATACCCGCCATCCCGATCTGAAAACGCGCGCGCCGCGATTGCAACGCCCAGCTTCCGGTCGTTTCTGTGTAAAGAACCGGATACAAAACCATAAAGGCGATTCCCATATGCGGAACTTTCACCCCATGCCGTATAGCCGTATAGGCATGCGCAAATTCATGGATGACTTTCACAAATGCAAAAACAATCAGCACAGCCACCACCCCTTGCGCCGAAAATAACGAGGAGAAAGTGTGAAAAAACTCATCCATGCGCGGCAGTGTCAAAATGATCATCAGGATCAGGAACCCGACCATACCCCTTAAAAAAAGCGGGTGATATATCCAGCGGATTTTGTCATAGGTGCGCTCCAGAAAATTTTGCGGCCTAAACAGCGGCAGAGAAAAGAAAAGATATCGATGAAATATTTTTTTCCAAAGCTGCGCATCGGGCTCACGTTGCGTTATTTTCTGATCACGCAGGGACAAAAGCCCGCTTTTATCCAGAAAATTTATTATGCTCTTGATGTCATCAGCGTTGATTTTTAGGGTAGTTTCGTGTTCCACCCCCTCTTTTAGCTCAGCAAACGTTTTGTAAAACGGCATGCGCGACAAACACTCAAACGTCATCCAATCAATTTTAAAATAGCTATTGGCGATGGGGTTATGAATGGTATAGGCCGGTTCACCCTTATCATCGGGGGCGTGGGATAATTTCAAATGCGGCGCCAGGGAGGGAAGAGGAAAATCTTCTTTGCCCATTTTAAATTCCCATCAAATTACGAAGGGAGGTAATCGGGCGGCGCAAAATCGCATAGGACAAAATGCTCCAATCGCCTTTGATATGCGCGGTACCCTTCCAGCCAATACGCATATTTTTCTCTCCTTTGGGCAAGTCTGCAATAATCTTGTAGGTCATCATCCCGTCCGGATCGGCAGTGGCCTGATACCCGGCGCTACGTACAACCGCCCTATTACCCCTCAAGGGAGAAACATTCAGAAAAAAGGAGATTTTTGCCTTCTCCGGAATATTCATCATGGATTCTACGGGCACCCTCACCAGCAATTCATAATTGTCCGGTTGGGCGATCATCATAATCATTTCGCCAGTTCTTACAGGCTTGCCTGTAAGAGAGTGCGACCCTGAGAAAATTGCTATACCGCCGGAAGGCGCAATAATTTTACTGCGCTCTTTCATACTTTGAGCGTAATCGCGGGAAATTCTTTTAGATTCGATGTCTTGTTGTAATTCCACCAGATTTATTTTTTTGTCCGGGAAGGTAAGAGATTCGCGTTGCATGCGACTCAAAGCCGATTGCGCAATTAAAATTTCCTGCTCTGCCAGATCCATCTGAGCATAGAGCGAGCGGCTCTCCATCAGAGCGAGAATATCGCCCTCTTTCACTTTTTCGCCCGGCTCCACCCCGATGGTTTCGATCATGCCATCAAATGGTGCGGTAATGATGTTCGATTCCTTGGCAACAATTTCCGCCGGAGCACTGATACTCAGGCGCACAGGCAGCAGTGCCAGCAAGGCCAACGCAGCCAGCGCATATTTTTTCCATACCCCTCGCGCTCTAATTGAAAGGAACGAGCTGCCTTTGCGCAAATACCAAAGAGCCAAAGCCTGCGTGTATATCCCCGCCAGATCTTCCAGAATTCTTATTTCCGCTGGACTGTAGTCCACAGCATGTTCCAGCCACACCCCTCCCAAAAAACCTTCTTCGGGAGTATGAAAGAATAAAATGGCCCCGTGCGCCTTATGATGCTCCGGCGAAAGCGCGATAACGCGCATTATTTTATCTTTCATGGATTCACGGATAAATTTTTTAATTTCTGCCGCGTGCAGGCCTTGTGCATCTATAACCGTGTTTCCGGATGAACGCTCTAACTTTATGGACAAAGCGTCTTGCGTAAAGAAAACCCCTTGTGAATAAGGAATTATTTTCAAGGTTTCATTCACTATAATATGGATGAGCGCCTCACGGCTTTGTGAGCCCTGCGCCCGATTTTGCAATTCCAATAATGTAAAAAGTTTATCCATTTTTTAACGCGAGCCGGGCTCTGTACCGACCTCCAGATAGCCCCTTACACCGGCATTACGCACGGCATCGATGTTGATTCTGGCTTTGCCACTCATACCCGGGAGCAGAGCATCTTGATAGGGGTCAAGTGTTGCGATCATCTGAATAGTTTGGCTAACCGGATCGATCTCACCGTGAATGCGTTCAATCTTAGCGGTATAGTTTCGCTCTGTCTCACCAAGTGTGATGGATACTGGCGCACCGATATTGATCCAGCGGAGCCATTTAGACGGCACCAGAAATTCTGCCTGCAGGGGCCCATCGGAACCGACTTCCAAAAGCACGCGGTCCGTACGCGTATATTCACCCGGATTGGCCAGGCGGTTGGTCACGCGGCCGCTAAATTCGGCGCGAATCTCACAATCCTTAAGGCGTGATTGATAAAGCGCCTCTTTCACAGAAGCTTTTTGATCCTCAATCTGCGCGCCCGCACGATCCAGTTCAGAAATGATATCTAGCTTGAACAAACTATCCGATCCTTTAACGTGCTTTTCGGTATAGGATTTTTCAATTTTTGCGATATCAGATTCCGCGCGCAATATGGCGCAGTCATATGCGACTAGCAAATCACCTTTTTGAAACCGGTCGCCGTGATTGACCGCAATGACAGCAATCCGGCCATCTTGAGAACTGGAGACGACTGTGATCAGGCGCGGCACCAGAACGGCTTCAACATCCAGATCCATTTGTTCTGGCTCCCATAGGGGTGCGGGTGGCGCGCCTGCGGGCATTATTTGCGCATAAAGGTGAGCCTGCGCATCTTCTTCTTTGTATTTTTCAATTTCTTCTTCTTTGTGTTTTCTAATTTCACTAAGCGTCAGTGGTAGTGGCGGTGCGTCGTACGGCATGTTGATAAATCCCGCGCGCATCTGATCAGGTTGACTGATTTCTTCTGGCTCCGTAACGCTTAGAAGCGTATCAATTTTATCTTTTATTGTATTACGAGTGTGCTCAAAAGAAGTTACGGTTTTATTTTTAACATGGACGACCAAGCCGGTTCCAAAATCAAAATCTTCCCTGAGGATTGTTTTTCCATTGTCTAAACTTTTTTGGATGCCGTTTCTTGCACCTTCAATTTTAGCCTGAGTCGATAGATAGGCCACCTCGTAAGAATCTTTTACCGCTTCCTGGTGTACAAAGGCCAGATACGACATTCCGCCAGTGAGGACCAACCACAGCGTAAAAAGACAGATAGCGTAGATCTGGGCGCGGTATTTCATAGTGCCCCTTCCACTGCGATTTTTTGTGGTCGTTCCGTGACAGATTGTCCCAACGTGCTTTTCATCGCCGCATACGCATCCTGATAATCGGCATAAACCATACCAGCGCGCATCGTTTCCAGTTGCAACTCCATACGTGCCACCAGATCATCCAAACCAGAGGCAAAACCTTGCATTCTCTTGCCACTCGCAGCGTGACTTTTGCGACTGGCCGCTTTTTTGGCGAGCAGACTTCGCATATAGGCTTCTTCCATACTGGCAAGGCGCATATACACTGACAGTTCTTTCCAGTG
>DIVF01000038.1 GCA_002423285.1 Micavibrio sp. UBA6139
CGCTACTTTTGCAACAGGTCTAATACAAAAACTTTTTAAGACCCCACACAAAAGACTCATAAAAAGTAAAAGAGCCTTTCAGCCACACACTGAAAGGCTCTCTTTTTTATGTCTGCGGGGTAAGGGGGGCTTAGAGTAACCCCTCCCGGCGCAACAGGGCATCCGGGTCCGCATCGCGGCCACGGAAGCGGGCATAGAGGACTTTCGGGTGTTCACTACCGCCTTTTGACAGAATATGGGATGTATAGGCTTCCGCCGTTTTGCGGTCATACAGGCCGTTTATCTCAAACGCTTCAAACGCATCGGCATCCAGCGCTTCGGCCCATTTATAACTGTAATACCCGGCGGAATAACCGCCCGCGAATAAATGGCTGAACGCAACCGATGCAGGACCCGCCAGACGTTTGAACAGGGTTGTATCGGCGGTGGCGGCATCTTCAAACGCTTCAACGCTTTCGATTTTGGCGGGGTCTGCCCCGTGCCACGCCATATCCAGCAACCCGAAATTGACCTGACGCAGGCCGGTCAGGCCGACCATGAAGTTTTTGGCATCATTCAGCTTTTGAATGAGGTCTTCCGGAATCTTTGCGCCGGTCTGGTAATGACCGGACAGAATATCCAGTGCTTCTTTCTTATACGCCCAGTTTTCCTGTAACTGCGATGGCAGCTCCACAAAATCCCACAGCACGTTTGTGCCCGCCACGGATGTATAGGTCACATCCGACATCATGCCGTGCATCGCATGGCCCATTTCATGGAGCAGCGTTGTCACCTCATCATGCGACAGCAGGGATGGTTGATCCTTGGTCGGTTTGGTGAAGTTGCAAACAATCGCAATCACCGGGCGGTGGACCGCGCCATTGAACAGGCCCTGATCGCGGAAGCTGGTCATCCACGCGCCGTCTTTTTTCCCTTCACGTGGGTAGAAATCGGCGTAGAACGTGCCCATGAAGCGGTTCGATATCGAATCATGCACATCATACGCCTTCACATCCTTGTGCCAGACCGGATAGGTCTTATTTTCATCAAAGCGGACATTCAGCAATTTTGTGAAATGCTGGAACACACCGTCCAGAACCGTTTCGAGCGGTAAATAGGGGCGCAGCTCTTCAGAGGAGAAGTTATAAAGATACTCCTTCATCTTTTCGCTGTAATAGGCAACATCCCATGGCTGGATTGGGTCAGGGCCACCTTGGGATTTGGCAAAATCTTGTAATGCGGCCAGATCTTTTTGGGCTGCGGGTTTATAGGCGGTCTTTAAACGCTCCAAAAACGCCATCACTTCGGATGGTTTTTCGGCCATACGTTTTTCAAGGGCAAAATGCGCGTGTGTTTCATAGCCCAGCAGTTTGGCACGTTCATTTTTGAGTTTCACAATGTCCAGCACAACCGGGCTGTTATCAAATTCATCTTTCCAGGCGCGTGTGCCAAAGGCCCGCCAGATTTTTTCACGCAAATCGCGGTTATCGGCATATTGCACCACCGGCAGATAGCTTGGGAAATCGAGCGTAAACAGCCACGCATCATTGCGGCCTTTTTTCTCCGCCATTTCCTTGGCAATCGCACGGGCAAAATCAGGAATGCCTGCCAGATCAGCTTCATCGGTAATAAACAGCTCAAATTTTTCAGCCGATTTTTTGACGTTATTGCTGAATTTCGGGCCGATCACGGAAAGCTGTTCATTGATCTCGCGCATGCGCTTTTTATCGGCATCGTTTAACAACGCACCGCTGCGCACGAAACCATCATAGGAATCTTTCAAAATCGTTTGGCGTTCAGTGGTCAGGTTCAAATCATTGCGGCGATCCCAGACATCCTTGATCCGCGCAAACAAATCCGCATCCATCGATACATCGCTGGAAAAATTGGATACCAGCGGCCCAATCTTTTCGGACAAGGCCTGCAACCCGTCCGTCCCGGCGGCGGATAGCAAATTATAGTAAATGCTGGTCGCCTGATCGAGCAATTCACTGGCCGCGCCCATTGCGGCAATCGTGTTGTCAAAATCGGCCCGGTCCTTATTGGCCTTAATCGCGGCGATATTATCCCGTGCCTGTTCAATCGCGGCTTCAATCGCGGGCAGGAAATGATCTTCGCTGATCCGGTCAAAGGCCGGGGCCATATTCGGCAGAAGCGAAATTTTCAGCAAAGGATTGTTCTGGGCTGCTAGTGCGCTATTGGTACTGGTGGGCATTATCCGCTATTCTCGCTGTTGAGGAATGAAGGAACTTAAATAAAAGATATGACGGATCACCCGATATCTCAACGCTTTGACGATATTTATTTTTCGCTGCAGGACGGGCTGGCGGAGACGGATCATGTTTTCCTCAAGGGTAATCATTTGCCAGAACGCTTTTCAGGCCGAGATCGCTTCACAATTGCTGAAACCGGCTTTGGCACCGGCCTCAATTTCCTGTCGGTCTGGAGCGAATTCGACCGTGTGGCGGCACCGGGGGCGGTATTAGAATACATCTCTTTTGAGCTCTATCCACTCTCGGCCACGGAAATTGAAAAGGCACTCTCTCATTGGTCCGGTGCCTTTGGCGGGCGGTTGGAACAAATGATTGCCAGCTACCCCTTACGCATCCCCGGCTGGCACCGCGTTGATTTTTGTGTGGATGGCCGGGTGCGGGTGCGCCTGACCCTGATTTTCGATGATGTGAACATCGCCATGCCGCGCATGGTCGCCCCGCGCGGTGTCGATGCGTGGTTTTTAGATGGCCATGCCCCGGCTAAAAATCCACAGATGTGGAGTGAAATTGTTTTTGCCAATATGGCGCGGCTCTCCGCACCCGGCGCGACGCTGGCCTCCTTCACGGCGGCAGGTGTGGCAAAGGATGGTCTGCGCCGGGTTGGCTTTGAAATTCAAAAGACGCGCGGCTATGGCCGCAAGCGCGACATGATTGTTGGAATATTCCCGGATGGACAGGCCGTGCCATGCACAAACACGCCGCGCCGCGTCGCCATTCTGGGGGGCGGTCTGGCCGGGACGGCCTGTGCTGCGGCCCTGAATTTGCGTGGCATTGATCATGTTATTTTTGAAACGGCTGCAGCCCTTGCCACCGGGGCATCCGGAAACCCGGCAGGCATCTTTAACCCGCGTTTCAGTGCAGAACGCAATGCGCAATCCGATTTTTACAGCACCGCCTTCGCCCATGCGGCACGGGTACTGCGTTCTCATCCATCCTTATATCCCTGCGGCAGTTTGCATCTGGTCAGTGATGAAGATAAGGCACGGCGTTTTCAATCTTGCCTGAATAATTGGGGCTGGCATCACCATCATATGCAGTATCTGGATGCGAGGACGGCCAGTGCAGTTGCGGGAATTGAACTCAGCATGCCTGCATTATACTTACCCGATTCCGGGCAAGTCTCACCGCGTGATCTTTGCCATGACTGGGCCAAGGATTCTGAATGCCGTTTTTCAACCACCTTCGATCCGGCGCAACAAGGCGAATTTGATGCCGTTATCCATGCCAGCGGGGCAGGGGTGCGGGGGCAGGATTCCTTATCATGGCTGCCCGTTGAAACAGTGCGCGGCCAGATCATCACCGCCCGTGAAACCCCGCTCAGTGCGTCCCTGAAAACCAATCTGTGTTATGGCGGCTATATCGGTGCGGCCATGGGCGGGCAGCATGTTGTCGGGTCCAGTTTCCAAAAATGGCTGAGCGATACCGAAATCCGCGATGAGGACACGGTTGATATTCTGGAGAAGCTGCACGGCGTTGCGCCATCTTTGGCGGTTCATGATGTGACTGGCGCACGGGCGGCCTTGCGCTGCGCCTCTCAGGATCGTTTCCCGGTCATTGGTGCAGTGCCAGACCACCCCCATACTTATGTCAGCACGGCCCACGGGTCCCATGGCATCAGTTCCGCCCTCAGCGGGGCCAATTTACTGGCAGATTTGCTGGATTCCAGCCCGGTTTGCCTGCCCGGTGACAGCGTTATGGCCCTGTCACCGCAGCGTTTTTTAGACAGAATCCAACGAAAACAGAACAAAACCAGCCGTCCCGTTTCTGAATCATGATAGAATTTAAGGAGAGCTGGAGATTGAGGGGATTACGATGTCTTTGATGCAATTCATCGCGGGTCATGGCCCGTTTGCCCGTTGGTGCCGGGAACGCCGTGCGGCGACGGCCATTGAATACGGCCTGATTGCCGGGGGCATTTCGATTCTTATCGTGGCCGCTGTCCTGTTAATGGGCGGGTCGTTGTCGGATTTATTCAGCATGGCATCCGGCGCGATGGAAGAAAACGCGGCGCGGGTTGCAGATCGTTGATTTTAGTTCCCTGTTTTTGCCCCTGTATTTTTCCTTAGCATCCTGACTTAGCAGCTTTTTTCTTGCCGCGAAACATGGCACTCTGCTGGCCATGGGCCAAATTTTGCCGCTGATCGCTTTTCCGCTTTTATCTTTTTTGACCGTGCTGGTCGGTGTTCCGGTGGCGCGGCGCGTTGCGTTGCGTTTTGGTTATGTCGATAAACCGGGCGGACGCAAAAACCATGATTCACCAACGCCACCGATTGGCGGTCTGGTGATTATTCCAACATTCATATTCCTGTCACTGGTCAGCGGCGCATCATGGGCAACACAATGGCCGTTCTGGCTGGCGCTGTGTGTGATTGCCTTGGCGGGGGCGCTGGATGATCGTTATGCCATTCGTCCGCGTTGGAAATTCATTGCCCAGTTTACGGCGGCGACCATCATCGTTGTGTGCGGCGGGGCAAAGATTGTCACGCTGGGTGACCTGTTTGGCTTTGGCCCGGTGTGGTTGGGCTTCATGCATATTCCGTTCTCTATTATTGCTGCTGTGCTTTTGATCAATGCGATCAACCTGATTGATGGTCTGGATGGTCTGGCGGGCGGCAAAAGCTTTGTGGCGTTGTTCTGGATGGCGGTTCCGTGCGCAATTCTCGGCATGTGGGTTCCATTCCTGTCCTTGGCCTTGCTGATGATGGCGGTCTTGGGTTTTTTAATTTACAACATGCGTCATCCGTTCCGCGAACGCGCCACGGTTTTCTTGGGTGATGCGGGCAGCATGTCACTGGGGCTGGCCTTGGCGTGGTACGGCATGTCGCTGTCCCATTCCGGTATTATCGAGCCCATCGCCGTTGCATGGATTCTGGCTCTGCCGATCATGGATACTTGCGCCCAGTTCGCACGCCGCGTGGCACAGGGTCGTCACCCGTTCGATGCCGACCGCAATCATTTCCATCATCATTTTATTAATGCGGGTGTTGATGTCGGCAATGCTGCCGGGGTTATCACCGCCATCGGGTTTTTATTGGGTTTGATTGGTGTTGGCGGGATGTTTTTGGGTGTACCTGAGCCTGTTTTAGCGTATCTTTGGATTGCTACGCTCTTTGCTCATATTTATATGAGCCTTCGTCCACACCGCTTCCGCCGCATCGTATCGGCCATCATCCGGAAATAAACATGAAACTGATTTATCTTGTTACGCAGGATTGGTATTTCTTTTCTCACCGTCTGCCCATGGCACGCGCTGCGATCCGCGCCGGGTTTGATGTTGCGGTTATTACCAATGTCGATAAGCATAAATTTGCGATTGAAGAAGCTGGCGTTCGCGTTATTCCCTTTGCCTTTGATCGCAAAAGCCTTAACCCCATCACGGCGTTGTTGCAGATTTCGAAGTTGATTGAAATCTATCGCGCTGAAAAGCCTGATCTGGTGCATCATATTGCGCTAAAGCCAATTTTGTTTGGCTCTATTGCTGCGATGGTTGCGCGTGTGCCGCATGTTTTGAATGCGTTTGCGGGGCTGGGGGTGATTTTTCACTCTAATATTTTCCAAGCGCGCATCATTCGCCCGTTTTTGATTCCGGCCTTTCGCTTTTTGTTGAAGTGCCCGGGTTCGTGGCTGTTGTTCCAGAACAAGGATGACCGCGCCAAGATGGAAGCATTGGGCCTGACCACGCCAGAGCGCACCGTTATCATTCGCGGGTCCGGTGTGGATCTGGATCATTATCCGGTGACGCCAATGCCGGAACAGCCGCCCTTTATCTGCATCTTTGCAGGGCGGATGATTGATTCGAAGGGCTTGCCGACGATGCAGGCTGCTTTTGAAATTCTGGAAGTTCATGCCCCCCATATCCGCCTTTGGATGTACGGTAAGCCAGATTCGGGCAATCCCGGTTCATGGGATCAAGCACGCATTCACGGCTGGGACAAAAACCATCCAACGGTCACATGGAAGGGCCACCGCGAAGACATGGCGGAAATCTGGCCGCTGGGTCATGTTGCCGTGTTACCGGCTTGGGGTGGCGAAGGTCTGCCAAAGGCGCTTTTAGAGGCCGCCGCCTGTGCGCGCCCGATCATCGCCAGCGATGTATCCGGGTGCCGCGAAGTGGTTGAACAGGGGCGCAATGGCTTGTTGGTTCCTCCTGGTGATGCGGAGCAATTGGCCGCCGCCATTTTGGAAATGTCACTAAAGCCGGAACGCTGCGAAGCGATGGGTCTAGAAAGCCGCAAGATTGTCGAAGGCGATCTCTCGGCAGAAGCCGTATCGCGCAATACAGAAGCCCTTTATCGCCGTATTGTCGCGGCCTAAACGCTTATCCGAATAATCCGCCGACCCATTTGACGATATCCATGGTGCTGTTTTCAACTGTCATCAGGACAAAGGCGATAAACCCCGCCAGTTCCCACGGAATGATCAGCACATGCACCGCCATAAACGCGGTAAAGGCGTAAGTATAAAACACCAAAAACATCATGAACGGGTAAAGCTGTTCCCAGGTAAAATTCCCACTCAGCAACATCAAGGCTACGGGCAGAAACACAACCGTTGCCGGAACGGATAACCAGTTTGTGGCTACCACAAAACGGTAAAAATTATCCAGATGATCGACATGGCGCATCAGCCAGTAAATAATGCCAAAGAACATTGCCCATGAAAATGCAAGGCGCAGGCTGAACAGCAGGGTAATGGTATTTTTCGATGCGCCGGAAATTTCCGCAACCGGAAAGAAAAGAAGCGCCGCCAGCGTCAAGGGGAATAACAAAATCGGGATGATGAAGGACCGGATCGCCTCATCATAGGTATTGCCGAACCGTTTCGCCCCGGCCGGCATCAGCAGGGCAATTTCAAGCCCGCCCAGTAAATTTTGTTTGAGTTCTGCCTTTGAAAACATAGACCACGCCCTCACCACAGTTTCTTTTTATCTATGTGGGTTATTTTACCGCAAAATCAATTAAGAGGGTCTTATCGCCCCGGTTTACCGTCCGTAAGTATCTCTGTACTCACGACTCTTTAGGATATTGTCGGTGTGTTCGCTCTGTTCCAGCCCGTGTTCAAGGGCCAAACGGCCATCAAAGACGAAGCAGGCACCATCCCATTGGCTTTGCTCTTTTGGGATGTTCTCCAGATATTTCAAAATGCCGCCTTTCAGGTGATAGACGGTTTCAAACCCTTCATTCAGCATATAGGCCGATGCTTTTTCGCAACGAATCCCACCGGTGCAGAACATGGCGATTTTCTTTTGCTTCTTTGGGTCGAGATGTTTTTCAACGAATTCCGGGAATTGGCTGAAATGGCGAATATCTGGATCTTTTGCACCGCGGAATGTGCCGATGGTCACTTCGTAATCATTGCGGGTATCCAGCAGGACAACATCCGGGTCATTGATAATGTCGTTCCAATCTTCCGGGGCCACTTCAATGCCAGTGCGCACTGACGGGTCGGCATCGGGGCGGAACATGGTGATGATTTCTTTTTTCTCGCGGACTTTTAAACGCTGGAACGGCGCTTCATTGGCACCGGAGAATTTCAGTTCACATTGCGGTGCGCCGTGTTCAACGCCGAATAATGCGTACAGTTTTTGAACTGCCATATCCAGATCATCAGGCAGGCCCGCAATCGTTCCATTGACACCCTCAGGCGCAATCAAAATCGTGCCCAGCACATTACGTGCCGTGCAAAATTCCTTCATCTCTGCGCGCAGGGCAGGGATGTTCTCAATCCGGACAAAACGGTAAAAGGCAGCAACTTTGTACATCATCACACCTATTTAGCGGGGCGCGGCGGATTTGACAATAAAATCTCCTAAAAGGCGGAATTCTTTTTCCCGGGGGCTGTTTTCCCGCCACGCCAGGCCAATCTCGCGGCTGGGCTGGGGGTTGGCAAATCTGTTAATACTGACCCCTTTGGGCAGGGTTCCAAACTCAATCGCCATGGCGGGCAGCAGGGTTAGGCCGTAACCATGCTGAACCATCTGGATCAGGGTCGGCAGGCTGGTCGCGCCAAAGGTTTTGCGCCGTGATGCTGGTTGCAGGCGGCAAGCCGCCATGGCGTGATCGCGCAGGCAATGCCCGTCATCCAGCAGCAAAACATCTTCCCCGGCCATCGCGTCAATATGGGCCATTTCAAAGCGTTTCGCATTGGCACGGGGGGAGGCAATCAAGAATGGTTCATGCCACAGCCCCATCATCGTGGCGTGATTTAAATCATAGGGGAAGGCCATTAACACCGCATCCACCTGACCGCGTTCCAGCGCATCTGCTAAGCGCGGTGTGATGTCTTCGCGCAGCTGTAATTGCAATTGTGGGAATTGTCTTTGCAGTGCTGGCAAAAGGGTTGGCAGCAGATAAGGCGCAATGGTTGGAATAATCCCCAGCGTCAACGGCCCGGTCAGCGGATCGCGCCGTTGATTGGCCATGTGAACGAATTCTTCCGCCCGCGCCAGAATGTCCCGCGCCGGGGCCAGCAAGGCCTGACCGGTTTTGGTCATGGAAACGCCACGGCTCGACCGGTCAAACAGGGTTTCCTTCAGCAGGTTTTCCATGTCCTTGAGGCCGCCACTCAGCGTCGATTGGGTGACATTGCACGCCTCCGCCGCCCGGATGAACGACAAATGGTCGGACAGGGCCACGAAATACTGCAATTGCCGTAATGTCGGGGTTTGAATCATCGCTTTTTCCACTGTTATGGGGGTTTATATATCGGAAATTCCGATTGAAAGCAACGGAAATTCCCGTTGGCCTTTTGGGGCTGGGCCGGGCAATGTGTCCCCAGTTTCAACCACCCCCATTTTTAGGAGAAAACCCCATGCTCGGCATCGGCGATACAGTTCCAGAATTTTCCGTCACAGGTGTAAAACCAAAATTCATGAAGCATGAAGAAAACGGCGTGTCCGCTTTCGAAACCATTACGCAAGAAAGCTTCGAAGGAAAATGGAAAGTTATTTTCTTCTATCCAAAAGACTTCACTTTCGTTTGCCCAACCGAAATTTCTGAATTCGCAAAACTGAACAAAGAATTCGCTGACCGCGATGCTGTTGTTCTGGGCGGCAGCGCAGATAACGAATTCTGCAAACTGGCTTGGCGCCGTGAACATGCCGATCTAGCAAACCTGGATCAGTGGAGCTTCGCTGATACAACCGGTTCCCTGATCGATGGTCTGGGCATTCGTGATTTCGATGCCGGCGTTCCTTTGCGCGCGACATACATCATCGACCCACAAGGCGTTATCCAGCATGTGACCGTCAATGGTCTGAATGTTGGCCGTAACCCAAAAGAAACACTGCGCGTTCTTGATGCCCTGCAAACAGACGAGTTGTGCGCTTGCAACCGTCCGGTTGGCGGCGACGTTCTCGACCTGAAAGCAGCTTAATTTTAAGCCGACACAAAGGGTGCGGCGGCATGGCTGCCGTACCCTTTTTTCTGATAAAATTTCAACAGGAGATTAAAAATGACCATCGAATCCTTGCAAGAGATGATTCCTGATTACGCGAAAGATCTGCGTTTGAACCTGTCCACACTGGCTGGTGAAGAAATTCTGAACGCGCAACAAAAATGGGGCACGTTCTATGCCACAGCACTCAGCACAGGCAATGCTGAAGTTATTCGCACGATGGAATCGGTTGCCGCACAACACATCACGCCAGAAGCAATGAATGCGGCCCGTTCCGCAGCATCCATCATGGCGATGAACAATGTGTACTACAAATTCGCAGGCATGATGGGTGAAGCCTATCAAACCATGCCGGCAAAGCTGCGCATGAACGTCATTGGTAACCCCGGCGTTGATAAAATTGACTTCGAAATCTGGTCCCTGGCGGTCTCTGCCATGAATGGTTGCCAGTTCTGCGTTCAGGCGCACGAAGCAAAAGTGATCGCCCACGGCATCACCCGCGAACAGGTTCAGGCATCGGTGCGGATTGCCGCCGTTGTGAATGCTGTTGCGGCGACCCTCAATGCGGAAAGCGTACGCGGTGCACAATCAATGGCTGCTGCGGCGTAATTCTTTCCCCAGTTATAAAAATCCCCCGGACCAATGGGTCGTGGGGGATTTTTTTATTCTTTGTTCAAAATTGATATATCGCGACGCGGATAAGGGATTTTGATCTTGTTGGCTTCAAACGCATCCCACAGAGCCAGTAAAACCTCGCTTTGAACGCCGGCCACACCATTTTGTGGATCGGCAATGCGGAAAAACAGGGTGAAATCCAGCGAGCTTTCACCAAATGCCTTGAACAGACATCCGGGGGCTGGGTCTTTCAGGACGCGCTCAACGGATGTCGCGGCCTTTAGCGCAATCTGGATAATCTCATGCGGGTTATGGGCGTAATCAACGCCAAAGGTTACGGTCAATGTGATGTCCGTCCCATTGCGCGACCAGTTGATGACAGGTTTCGTCACCAGTTCTTCGTTCGGGATCAGATAGGATTTGCCGTTGGGGGCGGCGACTTCGGTGCAGCGTGACCCCATATGGGTGACGACGCCAAAGGCACCGTTATCCATCTCAATCATATCACCCGGTTGAACAGAGCGATCCAGCAGTAACATCATCCCGGTAAACAGGTTTGAAACGCCGCGCTGTAAACCAAAACCAATCCCTAAACCGACCGCGCCGGAAAATACCGCCAGCACTGACAGGTTAATGCCCGCCATCGATACACCGATTAAAATCGCCAGAACAACGAGGAGAAGACGGACAAGCTTCGTAATCAGCAAACGCGATCCTGAAGACATGGCTGGGATTTTACCCAGTTGCCGTTCAACGAGCCCCGATAACCCCAAGGCCCCGTAAACCAGCAACATTGTGACAATAATGCATTTCACCACTGTCAGCGCCGACAGGCGGAAATCGCCCATGGTCAGGGCAATACTGTCCAAGGCCGCGCTGACATCATCTAAAATGCCAAAGATGCTCAGCGCTGCGATGATCCAGACAATCACCGCCGTAATATGTTGAACCGCGCGGTTATGGATGATGGAAACCGCAAAACGAATGATGAGCGATGCCGCCACCAACCGGGTCATGGCATGAACGAAATAGAAGTGAACGCTCAGCTCCGCCGCATGGTGAACCCATTCCGCCACAAACAATAACAGCAGCGTTAAAATCGGCGCCATCATCCGGCGAATTTTATGCAATGCTCCGCGTAGCGGACCGGGCAACCGTAATCCTTCGATCGTTTTTACCAAAACCGGTTTTGAAAGACGCGCCAGCACGGCCGCGATAATAAACGCCGCCAGCACCACCGCACATTGAATGGCCGTATCCACGGTCAGGACATGGGTGGTGATCAGCTCTTGCGCCTTGTCCCCCCAATCCGAAATCACTTTCTCATCCAGAAGCGTAATTTCCGGTGCGGCTGGGGTTTCGGCAGTCTGTTCGGCGGATGAATTTGTCATGGGGGCAGAATAGACAATTTGAAGGAAAAGGGGAAAGGGGTTTTTAGGCCTCTTTAACCCTATACTTTACTTAAGCCCCCAGCGCATGCGCCGCCATTTCGGGGTAGGTTTCGGCGAAATGGTCATTCATGGCGTCTTCGCCGTTCAGCAGGCGCAGGATGATGGGACCCATGACGATATCGACGGCGATTTGCGTGTTGAGGTTTTCGCTGAAATCACCGCTTTTCTGGCCAGCGAGGATTGTTTGCTGGATCGAGTTGCGGCGGCTGTCCATATAGAACTGGTTGAATTGTTGCAGGATTTTCACATCGGATTGTGCTTCGGCCAGCAGATCGGCGATGATCTTGCCGTTTTTGCCGCGCAGCTGGCGGATCAGGCGGTCGATCTGACGGATCAGGTTTTCACGCGGTGATTCATTCCCAGCGACCAGCATATGCATGTCGAGTTGTTCAGCGAAGGCTTCGATGACAACGGCAACCTTGTTTGGCCACCAGCGGTAAATGGTTGTCTTGCCAACGGCGGCCTTTTTCGCAATCGCTTCGATGGACAGATCGCGCACTGATGTATGGGTCATCAGGCGGCGTGTCGCATCCAAAATGGCGGTGCGTGATGCTTCGCTGCGCGGGCGACCTGCGGTTTTGCGGTCATTCTCGGGTGCGGTGTTATCGGTTGTATCAACGCTGTGTAGGTGTTGGCTCATCGCCATGGGCAATTCCTCTTTTACTCTGATCCTGATTTTGGTCGGAGTGAGGGTTTACCCGGCCCATTACGAAACGGCAAGGCCTTTTATTTATTTTTTAAAAAACTATTGCGTTACAGCACCTTGGAAGGTCCGGGGGGCTGGGTCAACAACTACGGCCACGCCGTTTTTGATTTCCAGAACCGCCAAACCGCGCTCCGCCAGCCCATCTGGACGGAAGCGGAAAATGCCATCAATCCCGGCAAAACCGTTTGGATTGGTGATGGAGACACGGTCAAAGGCCGGGCTGCCTGCTCTTTGAATACCCGTGCGGGCCAGTACTGCGGCCAAGGCCGTGGCATCATAACCAAGGCTGGCCAGACGCGGCGGGGTCATGCCATAGGCATCGCGGTATTTGCCATCAAACGTGGCGCGTGCGCTCGGGTCCGGTGCGGCGAACCAGCCACCATTCAGATTTGTTTCCCGCGCCATCGTGCCGTCATCCCATAGTCCTGTGCCAAGGCGGCGGACGGAGGTGGTGTCCAGTTCATAATAGCTGAGCAGATTGGCAATGGTGTGCGCATCGCTGCCACCGGCGGGTAAGAACACGGCATCAAACGGTGCCGGGGCAAATGTGCCATCAGGTTGTTTGCGGGAATCAAAGCGCGCAAATTTTTGGATGACGGGAGAAAGACCCGCATCACCGGCACGGAAGCGAACCGTGTCTACCGTTTGCAAACCAGATTGCGGCGCATAGGCGTTATAGGCACTCAAGACGGCGTTGCCGTATTCCGTTTGTGGTGCAATGACACCGATATTGCGCAGGCCCTTGGACGCGGCATAGGTGACAACGCGCTGGACTTGGCCAAAGGGAACAAAGCCCATGACGTAAGTGCTGCCGCCCGCTTGTTTCCAATCTGTGGTGAAGGCAATGACGTTGATATTGGCGGCACTGGCCACGGGTGCAACGCTGCGCACTTCATCGGCCAGAAGAGGACCGAGGATCAATTGAGCGCCTTCGGCGACGGCGTTTTCTGCAGCACTATAAGCACCCGACGCGGTGCCCTTCGTATCACGGGGCAGTAATTCAAATGTGCTGGCGCCGACATCGAACAAGGCCAGCTGCGCGGCATTGACAATCGCTTCGCCCACTTCGGAATGCGGACCGGACAGCGGAACCAGCAACGCAACCTTGACCTGCTTCGCCGAAAATGCCGGGGCAGGAATTGGCGCCTGGCCGCTCGGGTAAACGGTCAGGCTTGATTGATCTTGTGTGACCGGTGGTGTTGTCTTGTTCAGCCATTGATTGCGAATTTCCAGACTGTCCGGATTTTCAGCCGCGACCGGCGTTTGCCCTGCGCGTTCCCACGGGTTTGAGACCGAACCACCCGATCCGCCGCCGCAAGCAGACAGAGTCAAAAGGCTGGCAATCAAAAGAGCTGAAAAAAATGATTTCATAGCGGTTCCGGTCCCGTTTGTGGTGAAGACGCGATATTCTATACCGCTTGCTCATAAAATAGTATGGGGTTTTGAAGGGGGGCCAGAAAACATGGGGCCTCCTTGGACCCTTTGACTTTAATGTTGGCGGTTACCCCTTGCTGTCATCCCCGGCTTGACCGGGGATCCAGAGCTAAAAGGTGAGTTTCGGGGGTTATGCCCCTGGATCCCCGGTCAAGCCGGGGATGACAAGATAAAAAATTATCAAAAGGCTGCGTAATTCTTTTGTTGGATCATTTGTGCGAGGCGCGGAAATAGGACAAAATGCCCTCTTATTATGAAAGTAGGATTTCAATGGCGGTAATACGGGCGGTGGAACTTCCGGCGGGGCTTTATCTGGTGGCGACACCGATTGGCAATCTGCGCGACATGACCTTGCGGGCGATTGATGTTCTGGGGGCAGTCGATCTCGTGTTGTGCGAAGACACGCGCATGACAGGGAAGTTATTGCAGGCCCACGGGATTAAGGCCGCGAAGCTGGATGTTTATAACGATCATTCGGCGGATCGCGTGCGCGGAAAAATTTTAGAAATGCTGGCGCATGGAAAGCGCATTGCGCTGGTCAGTGATGCGGGGACACCGCTGATTTCTGATCCGGGTTTTAAGTTGGTGCGCGATGCGCAGGATTTGGGATTGAATGTGACATCGCTGCCCGGTGCGAATGCGATTTTGACCGGGATGCAATTATCGGGACTGCCGACGGATAAGTTTTGTTTCCTTGGGTTTTTGCCGCCAAAGGAAAAGGCGCGGTGTGATGTCTTGCGTCAATGGGCGGATGTGCCGGGGACTCTTGTCGTCTATGAAACGGCACCGCGTTTGATGGATTCCCTGCGTGATATGGCGAAGGTGCTGGGCAATCGCCCGGCGGCGGTCACGCGTGAACTGACCAAGATGTTTGAAGAGGTCCAGCGCGACACGCTGGAAAATCTCTGTCTGCATTACGCGGCGCAAGGCGCACCCAAGGGCGAGATTGTCATCGTCATCGGCCCGCCGGGTGAAAAGGAATATTCGGATGCCGATCTGGAGCGTTTGTTGCGCCGTGCGCTGAATGATATGAGCGTGAAGGATGCTGCGGCTGCTGTGGCGGAGATGACAGGCTTGCCAAAGAAAACACTTTATACGCTGGCCTTGTCATTGAAATGACCTCCTATCAACGCGGTTTAAAAGCAGAAGAAATGGCCGCGTGGTTTTTACGCTCACGCGGTTATAAAATTTTGCAGCGCCGCTACAAAACCCCCGTAGGCGAAGTTGATCTGATTGCGCAGCGCGGTGGGTGCATTGTCTTTGTTGAGGTGAAGGCGCGGGGCGCGATGGATGATGCGCTTTACGCCGTTCAACCCAAACAGGCTGCGCGGGTGATGCGGGCGGGTGAATATTATATGACCCACCATAAACTGACCGGGCGCGATATGCGCTTTGATGTGATTGCTGTGCGCCCACCGCAGCATTGGACAGGGTGGGTCCGGTGGGGGCGGGTGTTCATTCATATTAAAGGCGCGTTTCTCTAATTATGAAAAGATTTATTTAGACCTGTGGCTTTTTAAGGAACCATTTTTGTGGGTCGGGCGTTGAAAGTACAGCGTAAAAAACCGCCTATAAAAACCGGAGATTCAAAAATGAAAAAAATTCTAACCCTGCTTGCCGTATCCGCTGTGACCCTGACCATTGGCGCTTGCACCAACCGTGGAAGCAATCTGCCGCCACCGGGGGAATATAAAAACACAACGCGTTCCACAAATGCCTATGGCACGGAAACCGTTCAAACACGCGAAACCGAAGTTTACTATGATCAGTATGGCAACAAGAGAGCCAGAGTGGAAAGCGAAACCAGCCGCGATCCAGAAGGTCTGTTCAATAAAACAACAACCAAGAAAACCACCACCTATGTGGAATAAGAACAGCCTTGATGCGATAAATGAAAAAGCCCGCTTTGCCGCGGGCTTTTTTGTGCCTGCGCGATGTTTCTATAATAAAAGAGGCTCGACCTGTTCGATTTTCGGACTATAATCATCCCTAGAATTGCATTTTCCCACCCCATCTCATTTTCTTGAGGTTTTCACTATGATTTTCTCCCGCGTGTCTGTTGTGTGTTTGTCTGTAACGGCGGCAATGCTTTTGTCTTCCTGTACGCCGATTGGGATGGCGGCGGGTGCCGGGGCGACGCTGGGGATTGCATCGGCGAAAGAGGGCGGGATCAGCTCATCCGCCACCGATCTGCGGATCAAGGCATCGATCAGTGAAAAATGGTTCTCTTATAAGGTCGATACCTTCACCAAGCTTAGCCTGACGGTTGATCAGGGCCGCGTCCTGATTACCGGGACCGTCCAGAACCCGGATGACCGCGTGGAAGCGGTGCGTCTGGCGTGGCAGGTCGGGGGCGTGAAGCAGGTTATCAATGAAATCCGCGTCGCGGATAGTGAAGGTGTTCAAGGCATGGTCAAGGATGGCTGGATCTCCACCCGTCTGCGCACTGCCATGACATTTGATAAGGAAATTCATTCTATCAACTACTCCATCGATACGGTGAATGGCATCGTCTATTTGATGGGTGTATCCCGTTCACAGGAAGAGCTGGATAAGGTTGTCGCACTGGCGCGCACCATTCCGGGTGTGAAGCAGGTGATCAGCTATACCAAGCCACTGGGCCAGCCGGTTGAATCCGGTTTCGCGACCACCAACGCACCGGGATAATATTCAGCCATGAATCAAACCGCCAATCCTGACCAGTTGATGGTGACGCTGCAAACGATCGGCACGCAGCAGGACGGCGCAATTGATTTGGCAAAGACAGCACTTTATATGGCTGCGCTGGATCATCCGGGCCTATCGCTTGACCGCTATGAAACCCATATCCGCCGTTTGGTGGAAGAAGTGCGGGAGCGTCACGACGCGCTGCTGCACGCCGGCGCGAAGGACGAGGCCCAAACGCGCCTTGCCGCCTTGAAACACATCATTGCCGATAAGTATGAATATATTGGTGACACCGATACTTACGATGATCTGCAAAATGCCAGTTTGATCCGGGTGATTGATCGCCGTCGCGGCATGCCGATTGCGCTGGCGATTTTATATATCCAGATCGGGCGTTTATTGGGGTGGGCGGTTTATGGTTTGAACCTGCCGGGGCATTTTGTCTGCCGCATTGATCAAGACGGCCAGCGTTTGATTTTTGATCCCTTTAACCGCTGTGAAATTTTGCAAGCGCCAGAATTGCGCCAGCTGGTCAAAAAGACATTGGGTCCGCAGGCGGAATTATCGATCGATTATTATGAACCCGCCAATAACCGGACCATTCTTGTCCGGCTGCAAAACAACATCAAATTGCGCCTGATCGAGGCGGAAGATTACGAAGGGGCGTTAAAGGCTGTTCAGGCTATGCGCGCAATTGACCCTGACGAATACCGTCTGTTGCTGGATGCTGGGGTTTTATATGCCCGGACCAACCGGTTGCAAGATGCCATTGAAACGCTGGAAGCCTATATCGCCAAGGCCCCCGGTGACCGGGACCGCCGCGAGGCCGCCGCCCTTTTGGACCAGCTGCGCGATACCCTGAATTAAGGGGTGCCCATGAAGGTTGGCGGGGTGGTCATTATGGTTATCCACAGACAATATTATCCATTCCTCGAAAAAGGCCCGTTCCTGCCCCAATCATGCCTTAAATCCTGTTTATTGATGGGGGCAAGGCCTTGTCAGGCTTAGGATTACAGCATAAAAGACTAGACGATCAATATTGTTGTTTTGGGGCCTGATTCGGACCTGTGGCGGCAGTCTAATTCACCAGATTTACAAACATAATTATAAGGAGTTCGTGGTATGCGCGTGCGCAAATTTTTGATGGTAGCCGGTATGGCTTTGGCACTGGCAGCCTGTTCTTCCAACGATGATGCCGTAACAGATGTCGGTCAGGTTCAAATCGGCGGTCAGGATTCAATGACAGCTGGTTCGCTTGATGGTGTTGGTTCAAACAATCAATACGGTCCAGTCCCTGGTTCGCAACAAGATCTGGTTGTGAATATCGGTGACCGCGTATTCTTCGGTTATGACCGTTTCGATGTTTCCCCAGAAGCTCAGCAGATCCTGCGCGGTCAAGCTGATTGGATGAACCGTTACCCGAACGTTAACCTGACCATCGAAGGTCATGCTGATGAACGCGGCACACGCGAATACAACTTGGCACTGGGTGAGCGTCGTGCGAACTCCGTAAAGAACTACCTGACCGGTCTGGGCGTTGCTCCAACCCGCATCAACGTGGTTAGCTACGGTAAAGAGCGTCCAGCAGTGATGGGTTCCAGCGCTGAAGCCTGGGCACAAAACCGTCGCGGCGTTTCCGTCGTAGAATAATTCAGTAACACTGACGTCATTGAAATTTAAAGGGAGGGTGGCTATGAGCATCCGTTTTGACAGAGCAAGATTTCTGCAGACGGGGGCGTTAGCCGCCCTCCTTGTTTTTAGTTCTATAATTCCCGCGCACGCACAAAACAGTGACGTTGCATCGCGCATGACGCGCCTTGAAAACGAAATCGATACATTGAGCCGCGCCGTGTTCAAGGGCGAAATTCCACCGGCTGGAATGTCCTCGGGCCGCGATACCGGCAATGCCGATATTCAAAACCGCCTGACACAGATCCAGATGGAAGTGCAGACGTTGACCGGCAAGATCGAAGAACAAACCTATGAGCTGAACCGTTTGAAACAAATGGAAGCACGCCTGACTGCACTGGAAAGCCGTCCACAAGCGGCGGCAGTGAATGGCAGCGCACCTGCTGTTGGCATGGCCACGGCAACACCAACGGGCAGCACGTCTTATTCCTATTCCAACACAGCCCCAAAAGAATCTGCGGCGCTGGATGAAGATTTCACGCTGGAGGGCGATCCGAACGCTCCGGCCCCGAATACGGCAACAACATCGGGCCAGCTTGGCACGATCAACACAACCGTTGATGCAGGCGGCAATGTTGTTGGTGTCCCACCAACACCGGCTGGCGATTATGAAGCCGCGTTTACAAAACTCCGCAATCAGGATTACGTCGGCGCACAGGCCGGGTTTGATGCATTTATCAAGGCGAACCCTGGTAACTCCCTGGTTCCCAATGCCATGTACTGGCTGGGTGAAACCTATTACGTCCGTAACCAGTTCCCGGAAGCCACACGTGTCTTTGCCGAGGCCTACCAGAAATATCCAAAGGGTGCCAAGGCACCGGATAATTTGCTGAAACTGGGTATGGCATTGGCCGGGCAGGGCAAGACCAAGGATGCTTGCGTTGCATTGGGTCAGTTGAAAAAAGAATACCCTGCTGGCGCGGCACCGGTTTTGACCCGTGCTGATCAGGAAATTGAACGCCTGAAGTGTAATGCCCAATAATTCCTTTCACCACGGACCCTTTCAAGAAGGTACGCTTCATGGATCTCAACATTGCATTCGCAAAAATGCAATCGGTGCGGGATCTGGTGGCGCAGCCGGGTTCGATTGCCGTGGCCGTCTCCGGTGGACCCGACAGCATGGCGTTGTTGTCATTGCTCTGCGCCCTGTCATCCAAACATCCCGACATTAAAATCCATGCCCTGACCTTCGATCATGGTCTGCGCACGGAATCCGGTGTTGAGGCAAATCAGGTTGGCGCGTGGATTGAAAGCTGGCCCAATGTCGAACATCACATTTTAAATTGGCACGGCGATAAACCTGATACGGGAATCATGGAACAGGCGCGCGATGCACGCTATACGGCAATGGCCGCGTGGTGTCACGCACACAACATCAAAACATTATGGCTGGGACATCATCAAACCGATCAGGCCGAAACATTCCTGTTCCGCCTTGCCAAGGGCAGCGGTTTAGATGGGCTCGGCGGGATGATGGAATATCAACCATGCAGTGTTGATCCATCGATCATGCTGGTCCGCCCGATGTTGCAAATGGCCAAGGGTGATATTGTCGCCTTTTGCCAAAACCACACTATTCCCCATGTCATCGACCCTAGCAATATCAATATGAAATACGCGCGCGCCCGGTTGCGGCATGCATTGCCTGCGTTGGAAGCGGAGGGTTTAAGCGAATCCCGTCTGGCCGCGACAGCACGCCGCCTCGACCGCGCCCGTATTGCCCTCGATCATTACGCCGATCAAATCATCGCCAGTGCTGCCACGATTCAAACTGCCCATTCAACCATCGCGCTGGATGCTCTCAACACCGCACCGGAAGAAATCCGTATCCGCGTCATTCGCCGCGTTCTGGACCAAATGGGGCCGGGCGGGTATGGCCCACGGCTTGACCGTTTGGAAGACATCATTGATCAGATTTTCAATGAGGGAGGTAGACGCTTCACGCTCGGCGGTTATGTTTTTGCGCGTGAAGGGCAAAGTTTCTCGATCACGGAAGAGAAGTTTTGAAGGGGCCATTTGGCCCCTTCAAGCGACCCCGGTTTTTTGCGCTGTAGGCAATAAGAAACAGTGCCGTAACCGCATTGTCTATTATTGCCTGCGGCGCAAAAGTAAGGGGGTTTCAGGGGGCGATAGCCCCTTGAGTCTTTTCTGCGCTGATTCAGGCCTCTTTCTTTGCTGATTCTGACAATTTTAGTCTTGCTCCCTTGGACAAGTGCGCTATTTATCCTGTATGATCCGGGCTCTGACAACCTTACGAAAGATGCGGTTTTCCAGTGAATAATTTTACGCGCAATATCCTTTTCTGGCTGGCGATCGGTGTGACGCTGGCCTTCCTGTTCAATTCGATGCAGGGCGGCCCCCAAAAAGCGGTCGGGGCCGGTGGGCAGGTGATGGCCTATAGTGACTTTATGGCAGATGCCGGTGCAGGACGTGTTGCTGATGTGACGATTAAAGGCTCTGAAATCAACGGTCATTACACCAGCGGCGGCGAGCCGTTCCGTGTGACCATTCCAAATAATGAAAACGTCGTTGACCGTTTGACGGGGACGGGCGTTCGGATTACGGCTGAAAATGTTGATCCGGGTAAAATGAGCCTGATGGGGATTCTGATTTCCTGGTTCCCGATGTTGCTGTTGATTGGGGTGTGGATTTTCTTCATGCGCCAGATGCAGGGCAAGGGCGGCAGTGGCGGTGCGATGGGCTTTGGTAAAAGCCGCGCCCGGATGCTGACCGAAGCGCATGGCCGGATTACATTTGATGATGTGGCCGGTATTGAAGAAGCCAAATCAGAGTTGCAGGAAATTGTTGAATTCTTGAAAGATCCGCAAAAATTCCAACGTCTGGGCGGCAAGATTCCAAAGGGTGCTTTGCTGGTCGGTTCGCCGGGGACGGGTAAGACATTGATTGCCCGTGCGGTCGCCGGGGAAGCGAATGTTCCGTTCTTCACCATTTCCGGTTCTGACTTCGTGGAGATGTTTGTGGGGGTTGGTGCATCGCGCGTGCGTGACATGTTCGAACAGGCCAAGAAAAATGCGCCGTGCATTATCTTCATCGATGAGATCGATGCCGTGGGTCGTCACCGTGGTGCGGGTCTTGGCGGCGGGAATGATGAACGCGAACAGACCTTGAACCAGATGCTGGTCGAGATGGACGGGTTCGAAGCCAATGAAGGCATTATTATTATCGCCGCGACCAACCGTCCTGATGTTCTGGACCCGGCCTTGCTGCGTCCGGGCCGTTTTGACCGTCAGATCGTCGTGCCGTTGCCCGATGTCAATGGCCGCGAAAAAATCCTGAATGTGCACATGAAAAAAGTGCCGTTGGCCAAGAATGTTGAGCCCATGGTCATTGCCCGTGGTACGCCCGGTTTTTCCGGTGCTGATCTGGCGAACCTTGTTAACGAAGCGGCCCTGCTCGCTGCCCGTCGTGGCAAGCGCGTGGTTGGTATGGAAGAATTCGAAAACGCCAAGGACAAGGTGATGATGGGCGCAGAGCGCAAATCAATGGCCATGTCCGAAAAGGAAAAGAGCCTGACCGCATACCATGAAGCCGGTCACGCGATTGTTGCCATTCACGAACCTGAATCCGATCCAATCCACAAGGCCACCATCATCCCGCGCGGTCGCGCATTGGGTATGGTGATGCGTCTGCCGGAAGGGGACCGTTTGTCGGTGGCGCATGATAAGCTGAATGCTGATCTGGCCGTTGCCATGGGTGGCCGCGTTGCTGAAGAAATCATCTTTGGTAAGGAAAAGGTTACAACCGGCGCATCCAGTGACATTCGGTATGCCAGCGATATGGCCCGCCGTATGGTCACCGAATGGGGTTACAGTGATAAGCTCGGCCCATTGCATTACGGCGCGAACCAGGAAGAAGTATTCCTTGGCCATTCCGTGGCGCAATCGAAAAACATGTCCGATGACACAGCGGCACTGATCGATTCAGAAATCCGTTTGATTGTTGAGGGTGGTTTGGCCCGTGCGCGCCATGTTTTGACCACGCATATTGATGAACTTCATACGCTGGCAAAAGCACTGCTGGAATATGAAACCCTGTCAGGGGAAGAAATTAAGGCTGTGCTGCGCGGTGAGAAAATCATCCGTGACGCACCACCGGAAGACCCGGAGGATAAAAAGCCAAGAACATCTGTCCCGACAGGCGGCAATATTAATGATGGCCTGCCGCAAGGCACCTAAGTTAAGGGATTCAAAACTTAAGGTTTTTAAAGGGGGCGATTGCCCCCCTTTTTTTTCTTGAAATTGCGCCTTTGCGCGGCCCTTTGAAACTTTCTTCCGCGTGTAATCTGCCCCTTTGTCGCGCCCCGCCAGTGTGCTATGCACAAGGGACAGGGTTATGGGTTCGAAAATGACGCGTATCGCAATTTTCACGGATGTTCACCACAACGACAGCAATGTCGCGCAGCGCCACTGTACGGCCGCGATCCCATCTTTGCGTACAATCTTCAACCGCTTTGCTAATCCGCAAGAACGCCCGGATATTTTGCTGACGCTGGGTGATAATATTCTGGCGCGGCGCGGTGGCATGGTGCAGGACTGCATCAATGATGATGCCAGCCGCCTTGATGAAGTTCTCGAATGTTTTTCAACATCGGGTATTGCAAAAATTTTTCACCTACACGGCAATCACGAAGATAAAAACATGCCGCGTGATCTGGTCGATGATGTGGCGGCGCGTTACGCCACCCCGTTTGGGTCGAGATTGATTGAAATGGATGATGTGTCGCTGGTGCTGTGGTCGCCGGATGTACGTATTTTGCGCGATAATCAGGGCGCGTTACCGTTTTCGGATTTTGAACTGGAATGGTTATCCGCGACATTAGACCGCGCCATGCACCCGGTGATTGTCATGACGCATTTACCGTTGGACGGGGATGTGACTGACTTTTTGTTTTCATCAATTGATGGACGGGCCAATCCGGTTTTTGGCACGAAAATTGGTATGGGCGGGGTATTGCCCTATGGCACGCATCACCCGAATGTTGTCGCAGCGCGAAAAATCATCGAAGATTCCGATAAGGTGATCGCCTGTCTGGCGGGGCATACGCATTGGAATGAAATGCATTCTATGGGCGGGGTGGCCTATATCACTATTCCATCCCTGGTCGAAAATGCCGGGGGCAAGCCGCATGGCGGCTGGGCCATGGTGGATGTGGGGGCGGATGGTCCAGCGGTGCGAATCAAGGTTTATGGCGCAACGCCCTGCACGCATTTGCTGGGGCCGTTGGCGATGGGCCCGACACGGCAGGAATTCCGCCTCTAAATTCACAGTTCTAAATCTGCTGTAATTCCTTGGCTTTTTCCTGTATGAATCGGGAATGGCACGTAAATATTTCGGTACTGATGGCATTCGCGGGAAAACAAATACTTTCCCAATGACGGCGGATATGGCGCTTAAGGTTGCAATGGCGACAGCTTTGTCGTTACAGCACGACCATGTCGGGTTGCACCAAAACCGCGTCATCATCGGCAAGGACACACGCCTGTCTGGCTATATGCTGGAAGAAGCGATGGCAGCTGGTTTTGTCGCCATGGGTATGGAAGTGATTATGCTGGGGCCTATCCCAACACCGGCGGTGGCGATGCTGACACGTTCGCTGCGTGCGGATCTTGGCGTGATGATTTCCGCCTCTCA
The DNA here is from genome assembly GCA_002423285.1 of Micavibrio sp. UBA6139. Lineage (GTDB taxonomy): Bacteria > Pseudomonadota > Alphaproteobacteria > Micavibrionales > Micavibrionaceae > Micavibrio. The sequence continues at coordinate 23,862 of DIVF01000038.1, forward strand.
CAATCCTTATGAAGATAACGGCATTAAACTTTTTGGCCACGATGGATATAAAATCCCCGATGCGCTGGAAGAAGCCATTGAAACACGCCTTGATCAGGATTTGTCCGGTCAATTGCCGGATTCTGATCTGATCGGCAAGGCGCGCCGCATGGAAGACGCACATGGCCGTTACATCGAATTTTTGAAAAACAGCTTCCCGCGCGGCATCAGCCTTGATGGGCTGAAGATCGTGGTCGATTGCGCGCATGGCGCGGCCTATAAAATCGCGCCGCAAGTTCTGTGGGAACTGGAAGCTGAAGTTGTGCCGATGGGGGTTTATCCGAATGGCCGTAACATCAACGCCAATTGCGGTGCCACGGCGACATCGGCGCTGCAGGAACGTGTTGTCTCGGAAAAAGCGGATCTGGGGATTGCTCTGGACGGTGATGCCGACCGTTTGATTATGGTCGATGAAAAGGGGCAGCGTATTGATGGGGACCAGTTAATGGCCCTGATGGCGCAAAGCTGGCATGAACAGGGCCGCTTGCGCGGCAACGGCATTGCCGCGACCGTCATGTCCAATCTGGGGCTGGAACGATTTTTAAAGGGGCGTGGCCTGAATCTGGTCCGCACCCCGGTTGGTGACCGCCATGTTGTTGAACGCATGCGCAATGACGGTTTGAATCTGGGCGGTGAACAATCGGGACACATCATCATGTCTGATTACGGCACCACGGGGGATGGCTTGATGGCTGCCCTGCAGGTGATGGCCGTTTTGAAACAGCAAAGCTTCCCGGCCTCAACAGCTATGAATGTTTTTACACCCGTTCCGCAAGTCTTGCAGAATGTGCGTTTCGAAACCGGGCACAAGCCACTGGAAAGCGACGCCGTACAGGCGGCGATTGCCAAGGCGGAAACGACACTGGCCAATGATGGCCGTTTGCTGGTGCGCGCATCAGGAACGGAGCCCTTAATCCGCGTCATGGCGGAAGGCGATAATCAGGATCTGGTGCAATCCGTGGTCAGCGATATCTGCGCCGCCATCGAAGGTGCGGCGAAGTCCGCCTAAGCAGCATTATCCCCAAATATAGGCGCCCAGACCGCGCAATAGTCCCATCTGGGTGCAGCGATGGAACTTGTACCCGGAAATGACGCTGTTCGCAGATTTTTCCGTTGGATTTGGAACATGCACCGGCGTTTTGTTCAATCCGCTGGCGTCGTCGAAGCTTTTAACCAGACCCTTTTTTACCAAGGGCAGGTAATCAGTAAAGTAAGTGTTCACGCGGTGCATATAGATGGCTTGCTGCTTACTCAAGGATTCTGAAACGATGGAATAGGAATCACCGCACACAATAATATAATCAGAACGATCAATCAGCCCGATATAGGGGTTGAGCATGCCTGTATTGCGGTTTGCGCGGAAATCATAGTGCAGCAGATTGATATCGTCGCGACGTCCGGCCTTATCCAGTTCGCTTTCCAGTGTCCCCATCACGACGGTCAATGTGCTGCTGTCGGTGCGGCGTCCGCTACAGACAAAAATGGTGGCTTCGGGCAAATCTTTCAGGCGCGGGATCAGGGTTTGCGCCAGCCCATAATACTCAGAATCTGCCATCATGACGGTAATCAGCGGCGCTTTCATATCGGGATAGGCCTGGGCCAGTTTTTCACCCTCAACCGCCAGCAATGACGGCGTTAAGTGGTGCGCGACCAGCCTCGCGCTGAAGCGGGTTTTGCGACTTAAATCTTCGTTCATCGCGGTGATGACATAAGGTTTTGTTTCTTTCGCCTTTTCACCAATGACATCTGGATCGTAATGTAAATAATGCAGCCGCGAAAAAATGATATCAGGAACGCCGTGATCGCGGTAATAAAAGTTGATGGCTTCAGCGGGGGCGAGGGCGGGATAATCCGTTTTCAGCATATCATTGGTCACAAGTCTATATTCACCGCCCAGTTTTTCCGTCACGATTTTGGCAATGCCCATATAAGCGTGGCTGTCGCCGCGACTGCAATCATCGGCGGCGGTGTTGACCAGCACCACAGGTTTTTCCGGCACGTATAATGGGCAGGCGGCGGCATTGAAGAGTGATCGCAACATGGCTTTTCTATCCCCCCGTCACATAGGCCAGTGCGCCGTGCAATAATCCCAATTGCCTGCAGCAATGGCGTTTATAGCCGAAAATCACTCTATCGGCGGCCTCTTCGGTTGGATTTGGCACATCGACAGGGGTTTTGACCAAAGGATCGTTTTTAGTAGAGTCGGTGAAAATATTGACCAGCCCACGTTCGACCAATGCTTGGCAGCTCACCATAAAAGAATAGTTGCGGTTTACGTAGACGGCCTGCTGTTTGCTTAAAGATTCTGAAATAATCGAATGGGAATCTCCGCAGATCACAATATGATCGGCACGGTCGATCAGTCCGATATAAGGATTGAATGCCCCTGTGTTTCTGTTTTCACGAAAATCATATTGCAGCAGATTGATGTCCTTGCTGCGGCCCGCCTGCTTTATTTCTTTTTTCAATGTGTCCATCATGGCATTCAATGTGGTGCCATAGGTGCGCCGCCCCGTGCAGACGAAGATGGTGGCTTCTGGTTCGTTCTTCAGGCGCGGGATCAGGTTTTCTGCAAGGCCGCCATATTCGGAATCCGCCATCAGCACGGCGATCAGCGGTGATTTTATGTCTGGATAGGCTTGAGCGAGTTTTACGCCTTCTTCCGCCAGCAAGGCGGGTGTCAAATGGTGAGCCACCAGAGTCACAGTGCTAAAATATGTTTTTGCGCTTAAATCTTCGTTGATGTCGTCAATGACGTAGGGGCGTTTTTTTGAATGATCACCGACCGTTTTCCGGCTGTAATATCTGTTGTGATTGTGTGAAAAAATGATATCCGGCATGCCGTGGTCACGGTAATACAGATTGATTGAGTCTTCCGGGCGTGTATCAGGGTAATCGGTTTTCAATGTATCATTGGTGACAAGGCGATAATCACCGCCCAGTTTCTGCGTCACGATTTTGGCAATGCCCATATAGGCGTGGTTGTCACCACGATGGCAATCATCGCCGACAGTGTTAACCAGAATAACCGGTTTTTCGGGCAAGTAGCCGGGATGGGCGGCGGTATTGAAAAGGGATTTTAACATTGTCGTTTATCCCTCCATCACATAGGCCAGTGTGCCACGGACCATGCCAAGCTGACGGCGGCAGTTCCTTTTATAATCTTTTATGATGCGGTCAGCGGTCTGTTCCGTTGGGTTTCGAATACAAACCGGATGGGTGGCAAGGGGTGTGGCCGCATCGCGCTTATTGAGCGGCAGGATGATTCTGTCGCGGAGCAGGGGGCTATACATTTCCTCGATATGGTTGCTATAGGCACCCTGATACATATAAAGGCTGCGTTGGGCACTTAAGGCTTCTGAAACGATGGAGCGTGAATCGCCGCAAATGACGATGTGATCTGATTGTGCGATCAGTCCCATATAGGGGTTCAGGGTATTGGGCCGTTGAATCTCTTTTTGAAAATCATAACCCATCACGCGCACACGATTTTGCACGCCATGCTTCCCGATTTCATGGGCCATACTATTCATGAGCTCATTAAAATGATTGCCGTCTGTGCGGCGTCCGCTGCATATAAACAACGTGGATTGCGGCAGGTCCTTGAGGCGTGGGATCAAGGCTTCGGCCAATTCGTAATTGGTATTATCGGCCATCATCACGGTGATGAGCGGGGCATCTTTGATCTTTGGATAGGCTTCTAGAAGTTTATCCCCCTCGGCCTTTAATAAAGAGGGGGTGAGGTGGTGTGATACTAGAACATCTTCGCCATTTGCCTTTTTCGTCAGGGATTCGTTCATGGCTGTAATGATGTGCGGGCATTTGGTAATAAACAGATCATCCTGTTTTTCGGTATAAACCGGATACCACAATTGCGGCGAATGATAAAAGCGCGAGAACAGAATGTCTGGTACGCCGTTATCGTTGAAATATTCGTGCAGGGCGCGGTCGCGCGCTTGCAGCGTTGGATAGGCTGCCGTGATGGTGTTGTCATTGATGTGGCGATATTCCCCGCCGAGCTTTTCAGCCACGACGCGCGCGAGTCCCATATAGGCATGGCTGTCGCCGCGATTATCATCATCGCCAATGGTGCTGACCATGATGATGGGTTTTTCGGGCAAATAGGACGGGCGTGCGGCTCTGTTAAATAGTGATTTCAACATGATAAATTTAAGCCCCCTTTCCCGGATGATGGGATGTTTTATCATTATTTCCATATTGCAGCAAGAAAATAGGGCCAGAAGTCGCCCTCCAGCCCCAAATCCTAGAAAATTGCCGGGATCGTAAGGGGCAAGGCCCCTTACGCCCTTAACCTTTTACCATTTAACGGGCGGCGGATTCCGCTCTTCAAACCCCATCTGGTGCCAGTACGGGTAGGCGGGGCGACGGCTGCTGGCGGCGTCCAGCTTGGCAATCTGGTCGGGGGTCAGGTTCCAGCCGATGGCTCCGAGGTTTTGGAGGAGTTGTTCTTCGGTGCGTGCGCCGATGATGACGTTGGAAACGGTGGGGCGGTGCAGAACCCAGTTGAGGGCCACTTGGGTAATCGACTTACCCGTTTCAGCGGCGACTTCATCCAGTGCATCGACGACATCATAGATGTATTCGTTTGGCACCGATGGACCGGTATCGCCGCCCTTGGCAATGCGGCCATCTTGGATCGGTTGGTTGCGGCGGATTTTCCCGGTCAGGCGACCCCAACCCAGCGGGCTCCACACCATCAGGCCCAAACCTTGGTCCGCCCCCAGCGGCATCAATTCCCATTCATAGTCACGGCCAATCAGGGAGTAATAGCCTTGATACGCGACATAGCGGCCCAGCCCGTATTTTTCCGAAGTCGCCAAAGATTTCATCGTGTGCCAGCCAGAAAAATTGGAACAACCGATATAGCGAATTTTTCCCGATTGGACGAGGTTATCAAGCGCACTCAATGTTTCTTCAACCGGTGTCATGGCATCAAAACCATGCATGAAATAAAGGTCGATATGATCGGTGCCAAGGCGTTTCAAGCTGGCTTCGGCGGCCTTGATAATGTGATAGCGGGAAGAGCCCGTATCATTTGGCCCTTCACCAAAACGGAACGTTGTTTTGGTTGAAATCAACATGTCATCGCGGCGGCCCTTAATGGCAGCCCCTAGCACTTCTTCTGAGGCACCCATTGAATAGATGTCGGCTGTGTCGAAAAAATTGATGCCGTGATCCATGCAGATATCGATCAGGCGCGATGCACCCTTCACATCGGTATCGCCCCAGACTTTAAAAAATTCATTGGTCCCGCCGAAGGTGGCTGTGCCAAAGCTCAGCGCGGGAACTTTCAGGCCGGAGCGGCCGAGTTGTCTGTATTCCATGGTGTTTTAAGTCTTTCGTTGGTGGTGGGTTGAAATGGAGTATGGCCTGTAACAGCGCGGCAGTTGCCGGATGGTTAAATGCGCTGCTCATGCCCCTTCAAATAGGGTTCGCGTTTCGATGGTTCAACAGCATTGAACGATTTTATTTTGCGCGCTGACAGGGCCAAAAAGTTTGACATTATGGCAATTAAACCCTATGGTTTGCGGGAATTTACAGAATAAACCAGCGCTTTCGCGGTTCATGAAGGGAAAATGATATGACACAACCATCCAAAACCTATGCTTTCAGTGCGCAGGAAAGACTGTGGCAGGCCGCTGCGGCGGGGGATAAAGCCACTATTCGCGGCCTTGTCTTTGATAATGTCGATTTTGACGCGCGGGATGAAGAAGACCGCACCGCCTTTAATATTGCCACCCAGAATGGCCATGCCGATACAGCCCGGACCATTCTTGCGGCCAAGGAAATGAAGGCGATGATGGCTCTGGGCCTCACCTCGGACGGATTTGCTGCCAATCAAAGTGCCGCTCCGATCCGTAAAGCTGTTTAAAACCTATATCCGCCCTTGATTGTCGTGGCTCCATCAGGCAAAACTCTTCCGTAACAGCCAACACTGGAGAGTATTATGGGGAATGTAGCCGTCATCGGATCCCAATGGGGTGACGAGGGTAAAGGGAAGATTGTTGACTGGTTGTCCAGCCGTGCCGATATCGTCGTGCGGTTTCAGGGTGGCCACAATGCCGGGCATACGCTGGTCATTGACGGCAAGGTTTATAAACTCAGTCTCCTTCCATCGGGCATTGTCCGTCCGGGTAAACTTTCTATCATCGGTAACGGTGTTGTTGTTGATCCTTGGCATCTGCTGAAAGAAATTGCATCCATCGCGGAAAAAGGCGTGATCGTCACGCCGGAAAATTTGATGCTGGCCGAAAACGCCACATTGATTTTGCCAGTGCATGCGGCCACAGACCGCGCATTGGAAGCCGCTCGCACACAAGCAAAACCCGGCACGCAAATCGGCACCACAGGTCGCGGCATTGGTCCGGCCTATGAAGATAAAGTGGCCCGTCGCGGTTTGCGCGTTTGCGATCTGGAACATCCAGAATTGGTGCGCGAGAAACTGGAAACATTGCTGATCCATCACAATGGTTTGTTGCGTGGTCTTGGTGCGGAAGAGCTTAATGTTGATACGGTTTATAATGATCTGATGGCGATTGCCGATAAGATCCTACCGTTCAAAGGTGTTGTGTGGAAACGTCTGGAACAGGCCCGCGTCGCGGGTGAAAAAGTTCTGTTCGAAGGCGCACAGGGCACGATGCTGGATGTTGATCACGGCACATATCCTTATGTCACATCATCGAACACAGTGGCCGGTCAGGCTGCGGCGGGTTCGGGTGTTGGTCCGAAATCGATTGGTTATGTTTTGGGAATTACTAAAGCCTACACCACACGCGTGGGCACGGGTCCGTTCCCGACCGAACAGGAAAATGAAACCGGCGAAATGCTGGGGCAACGTGGTCACGAATTCGGAACAGTCACCGGGCGCAAGCGCCGTTGTGGTTGGTTCGATGCGGTGATGGTGCGTCAGGCGGCTAAAATTGGTGGCATTGACGGGATTGCTTTGACCAAGCTCGACGTTCTGGACGGTTTCAAGGAACTGAAAATTTGCGTCGGTTATGATTTGAACGGGGAGCGTCTGGACCATTACCCGGCATCCATGATTCATCAGGCCGCCGTGAAGCCGATTTACGAAACCATGCCGGGTTGGAGCGGCAGTACACAAGGTGCGCGTTCCTGGGCCGATTTACCCGCCGAAGCGGTCAAATATGTCCGCCGCGTCGAGGAACTGATCGAAACCCCGGTGACTTTGTTGTCCACCAGCCCTGAACGGGATGACACCATCCTGATGCAGGACCCATTTTTGGGCTGATCGTTTTACAAATCGGTAAACCCCGGTTAGACTATAAGAGTGTCATCCCCAGCGGGTGGCACTCTTGCCTTTTCTATAATACCCCCATCAGCGTACCCGCCCTTAAGCGAACATCATCGTGAGCGATATCGAGACCCAAAAATCTGCCAGTGCAGCCCCGCTCCAATCAGCGGAGAGCGAAGCCGCGTCCGCCAACAGCGCGGCGGCGGAAAAGATTGCCAATTTTGCGGGGCAGTTTTTTGTTCATACCGAAAAACGCCTGAACCATTTTGATCAGGGACCGGTGAAGGCCTATGCCGCGTCGGGCCTGTCTGATGTATCGCAAGTGACGCATTATGCGTTGATCTGTGAACCGCATTTAACACCGCGCAGCCGCTCCGCTGCCGCCTTTGCCGGATTGGCTAGCCCGAATATTATCAAGCTGGTTGCGACGGGCCCCATGTTCTGGCCGCCCGCACGCGGCGAACGCTATGTCTTTATCTACGAAAACACTGTCGGCCAGCCAATGGTTCCTGAGGGTCAGTTTCAGGGCCTGGGGTGGAAGCCGGAAGTTGTTCAGCTAAACGTCGTAAAATCATTGGTGCATGCGCTGCTGGATATGCGCGATGCCGATATTGTTCACGGTAATATCCGTCCATCGAACATGTTCGCGATTGGCCCTGCGGGTGGGGTGGACCGGGTTATTCTGGGTGAGTGTTTATCAACGCCGTCTTCTTATGCGCAACCCGCCATGTTTGAAACGATCGAACGGGCGATGGCTGATCCGATTGGTCGGGGACCGCCGGTCATTGATGATGATCTTTATGCGCTGGGCGTCAGTCTGGCTGTGATCTTGCGTCACCGCGACCCGATGGAAGGGTTCACCGATGAACAAATCATCAATCATAAAATTGATCAGGGCAGTTATATCGCCCTGACCGGGAAGGACCGTTTTTCCGGCGATATTTTGGAACTCTTGCGCGGTCTTTTGAATGATGACCGCGTACAACGCTGGAATTTAGAAGACATTATGGGGTGGATGGACGGTCAGCGTCTGACACCGAAACAGGGTATTAAAAAGATTAAGGCCGCACGGCCTGTTCATTTTATGGAAGAACGCTATTTCCGCCCGGCCTTGTTGGCGATGGATTTGACCAAGAACCAATCCGAAGCGGCGCAGCTGGTTGAAAGCGGCAATATGGAGCAGTGGGTCAGTCGCTCTCTGGAAGACCCTGCCGTTCAAAAACGCCTCGATGCGGCCATTGAAACGACATCGGAATTGGGCCGTGGGGCAGGGTATTGGGACAGGTTGTTGTGCCGCGTTTCCATTGCTCTCGATCCGGAAGCGCCCATTCGCTATAAAACGATCAGGGTTCATCCTGATGGTGTGGGCGTGGCCATGACCGATGCCGTCCTGACCAAAAAAGATATACAGCCCTATGTCGATTTGATTACCCATCAAACAGTTATGTTCTGGGTGACGGCACAGGGCGACACGCCCGTTGATATCGGTACGATCGTCACACGGTTTGATAGTTGCCGGTCCTTCCTGCGTCAGCAAAATATTGCCTATGGTCTGGAACGCTGCATTTATTTCCTGAACCCGGAATGTCCTTGCCTCAGTGACAAGGTTAAGGGTTATTTTATCCGCGATCCAGAAGATTTGATGCGCGCTTTTGAAAAAATGTCGACATTGTCATCGCGCCCCGAATTGTTTATCGACCGCCATATTGCGGCGTTTATTTCGGTGAAAGAACGCCAGAATATTGACCCGTATTTGATCGAACTGAACGCCGATGAAATGTATAAGCGGGTCATCGCCAATGTGAAGGTTCTGGCCACGGTACAACAACGCGGGCGCATGGAAAAACTGCCCGGTGTGTGCCGCTGGATTTCACAAATTCTTGATCCGGCCTATGAACGCTTCCATGATCGCGAACTGCGCCAGTCGGTCAAGACCAAGGTCAATCAGCTGGCTGAAACAGGCGATATTTCAAAAATCGTCGCGATGCTGGATAGCCAAAGCGCCGCGCAGAAAGACACCGAAGCCTATAATCAGGCGCGAAGCGAATATCACCGCTTGAACATCGAAGATTCACGGCTGGAAGCAAAATTGAAACATCCTGAGCAGTTTTCTCAAGGGATTGGCCGTGAAATGGCGGCCTTGGCGTCGTGCCTTGTGGCCGGCATCACCATTTTGGGCTTTGTATATATGGTTTATTCTAAAGGGACGTTGTTCTAATGGCGCCAGGCAAGAAAAAGAAGAAAAAAGGCTTAGCATGGCGCGCGCAGCTTATCATGATTTTTGTCTTGCTGGCGGCGATTGCCGCGATGCCGACAACGGTTTTGCTATGCATTGGGATGCTGCCAACGCTTGTCGCGTGGTTTATTGACCGGACCAAGGAACGCACCCGCGCGCTGACAGTGGGGGCGATGAACGCCGCCGGGTGTACGCCGTTTATCCTGCAATTATGGATGAGCAGCAATACCCTTCAAAATTCGCTGATGATTATTACCGACCCGCGCACGGTCATCGTCATGTACTGCGCCGCCGGGGTTGGCTATTTGATTGACTGGGCGATTTCTGGCCTTGTCGGGTCGGTTATGGTTCAGCGGGCCACCAGCCGCCGTGATCAGATTGCCAAGCGTAAGGCCGCACTGGCCGAGCGTTGGGGCCCGGAAGTCACCGGAGATATCCCCCTGGACCAATACGGTTTCCCGATTGATGAAAGCGCCCGTAATGACCGCCCTGCGCCAAAAAAGACACGGAACTAGCCGTAAAGCAGGCCAATTCATCAAATTCGATCTTCTTTTTATGCAAGGTTTATTGAACATTCACAGGCAATTAAACGCTTTTCTCCTATACTGGAGAATAGGGATTGGAACATTTCGTTCTGTGTTTTGGGGATTAAAGACGTGATAGGAAAGGCAGAAAAGGCGCGGTTTTTGAAAAAAACCGATGGCTCAATGGCGGTTGAATTCGCCATGCTGATTTTCCCTACCATTTTTCTGACTTTCGCGATTATTGAACTGTGTTTGTTTTTTGCCGCGTCAAACATGGTCGAGGGCGGAATCAGCGCCAGTGCCCGCATGATCCGCACCGGACAATTGCAGCAGGTGGAAAACAGTACTCCTGAAGAAGCCTTCCGTGAAGAAATCTGTAACCACATGTTTGTTCTGGTTGATTGCAATAACGTCATCATGGAAGTGGTCGCTCTGCCGGATGATGATTTTGGCAGTGCCGGTGATTATCAAATTGAATATGACGAAGACGGCAACGTAAAGCCGCGCCCGTTTGACGCCGGTGGGTCCAGTGATGTTGTGTTGATCCGTGCAATTTATGATTACAAGCTGTTAACGCCGTTTTTCGCGGATGTGTTTTCAAAAACGGGTGATGGCATGATCCGGATTGTGACAACCATCGTTTTACAAACAGAGCCGTATGATTTTGGCGAAGAACAGGCGGAGCTGTGACGATGATGATTGCGAACCTGATAAGGCGCTGGAAATCGCAAACGCAAGGCGCGGCCATGATGGAGGCTGCCATATTATTTCCGGTTTTGTTGACGATGTTATTTGGCGTTTATGATATTGGTCATGCCATTACCGCTAACCACAAAATGATTACGGCATCGCAAGTGGCTGCGGATTTGATTACCCGGACACCGTCCGTGTCCACCGATGAGCTGAATCAGGCGATTGAAGCGGCTGGGCTGGCCATGGCACCCTATGCGGATGGCTCCAGCATTGGCATTGATATTATCAGTGTCCGGTTTGATGAGGACGATAATCCGCAACAGGTTTGGCGGGAAACGCGCAACATGAACATCAACCAGAATGATGCCGCGCTTGAAAAAAGCCGGGGTCTGGGGACGGAAGGTGAGGGTGCCATGATTGTCACGGTGCTTTATGATTATGTTCCGACATTCGGCAATGTTGTGATCAAAAACTTCAGGCTGCGTGAAACAGCCTTTGCTCGCGGACGCCGCAGTTCCGTGGTGTCGCGTGAATAGGATTTTAAAATGAACGCTAAAGATAAAGTGGAGACAACCATGCCGCAGAACCGGGGATTGATGATCTTGTTTTCGAGCCTTTGGCGCCGCTGGGCTGCGCTGGAGCAGGCCTCGATTGCGGTTTATGTCGGTTTTATGATTCCGGCGCTGATTTCCGCGATTGCGCTGAGTGTTGACTTATCGCAGGCCTATCTGGTGCGCGAACGCTTGAGCCGTGCCATTGATGCCGCGGCCCTGGCGGTGGCAGGTTCCAGTTTTGCGGGTGATGCTGAGGCGCAAGAGGCGGCCATTAACAAGCGCGTGCAGGATTTCATCAAGGCAAACTATCCGGAAGAAAAAATTGGCGCGGCCTTGAATATCAAGGTTGAAGTGAACGGCGATGACATTACCGTCAGTGCGGATGCCGAATATCACACGTTCTTTATGAATGCGATTGGCATTAATGTGATGAGCGTGAGTGCCAGTGCGACGGTGCGTAAGCAGGTGAAGGGGGTTGAGGCTATTCTTGTTCTCGATAACACCGGATCAATGGATTATAAACCCAGCGGTGCGCCGAAGAAGAATATTGAGGCATTGAAGGATGCCGCCAACTTGTTTGTTACGATCATGTATAACAAGGCGCAATCACCAGAAGATGTGCGTATTGGCTTGGTGCCATATGCGAACGCGGTGCGTATTGGCCGTTATGGGCTTGGGCAATTGCCAGATGGGTCACCCTATCTGGACCGTGATGGCGATCCGGTTGATCCGTTTGTTACTTTACCTGCCGGGGTTAGTTACACAACATCTGCCACGAACGCCACAGGGTGGAATGGATGCGTTGTTGAGCATAAACCGCAGAATTATAATTCAAATGCCACGCATGTTGCAGGATCATATGGTCAATTGTGGAAAGTTGGCAATAGCTGGAACGGTCATGGCTGGAATCCGGCGGTTGGAAATAACGATCCAAGCCCTCAGGATTATCTCGATGATTATGAAGGCCCCTGGGATATTTATATGTTCGGAAAAATCATTGCTCAGAACTCTAAATGTTCAGATCAGGGGACTGGTTATAGTAACTCAGCGGCGAATTGCAGTTCGTGTCTGGGCAGTAGCAGCAGATGCAACGCGACCTATTGCTATTGCAAATACACAGAACCCAATAACAGTTGCCCGCGCGCCAGTGTTCTGCCGCTGACCAATGATCGTGATACTTTAACGGCGGCCATTAATAACATGCAGGCCCATGGTAATACGCAAGGGAATGCCGGTATGATCTGGGGTTCGCGTCTGATTTCACCAGAGCCCCCATTTACGGAAGGGGCCCCATGGGATAGCGAGTATTGGCAAAAAGCCATCATCATGATGACCGATGGTGATAATACGATGGATGGTACGTATTCGAATTACTGGGTCAGTGCCAAGAATGACATCAATGTTAATACCAGTGGCGGCGTTGATGGTTTGAACCAGCGTTTTGCAGATACGTGCGATGATCTGAAATCGGAAAATAAAGACGTGCTGATTTACACCATCGTCTTCCGTTCGCAAACAGCGGTGTCCGCCGCAAACAAAGCGTATTACCGCGATTGCGCAACACAGCCATCAATGTATTACGATGCGCCCGATCAGGAATCGCTGCAACAGGCCTTCGAAAATATCGCGCGGGAGTTGAGCAATCTTCACCTGACAAAATAGGGGTTCAGTCATGTCTAATAATACTTGAATGGAGCATCTTTACGGTTACTGCGGCATGTTCGTTTTTCTATGTTCTTTATGTAATGACCCAATAAAGGACAGTAATGAAGTAATCATTGATACTATAGAAGATGATATTCACGAAGCCGGTAAAATTTTATGTAAAAAAGATGAAAATCGAAGATGTTTTACTTTGGAGCTCTTGTTATTTTCAATAAAACATCACCATTAACTTGCCACTTTTAACTACTCTTTAAAAAGTTCTAGTATATTCTGATAGATGTAGGTTAGGCTTCAGTCGTACTGCAATGGTACGCACGAGCTGAAGCTCTCAAGGGTTCAACAAGCTGGAAACAAAAATATACGAAGGAGTTACCAATATGATCACCAAGATTATGGCGTTTATGTATGCCTATAAGAAAGATATTAAAGGCGCGACCGCAATTGAATACGGCCTGATTGCAGGCGGTATTTCTTTGGCAATTGTTGCTGCTGTTTTCGCATTCGGGGGTGACTTGAAGGCCCTGTTCTCGACACTGGCCGACGTTATGGCTGATTCCCGCACGAAAGCGGAAGCGAACCTGTAATAGGTTTTTTCAATTGATCAACAAAGCCCATCTCGCTTTATCGGGATGGGCTTTTTGATTCTTTGGGCGCGTAATTTATGGGGCATAGGCGATGACCATCTTTATGGCGATATATGCAGCAGGGGTGCTGCTGGCACTGGCGGGGCTGGTTGCGGCCTGTATCAGTGATTTTCGCACCATGACCATTCCCAATTTTATGCCGATTATGGTTGCGGCCGGTTTTGTTGTTGCCTATGGCGGTGCGGCGGGTGTTGCGCAGGACGGGGGTCCGGTGCTGTTTTCCTCGCTGGCGGTTCATGCGGTGGCGTTTGTCTTGATCTTTGCGGTAACCTTCCTGATGTTTGCGCTGGGCGTGTGGGGGGCTGGGGATTCGAAGCTGGCGGCAGCGATTGGTCTGTGGCTGGGGCTGGCCGGGGTGGTGCCGTTTCTTTTGATGATGTCGATTGCGGGGTTGGGGCTGGTGGCGGTGTTTCCGATTTTGCGGCGTATGAGCCGTGTTCCGCTGTGGCTGGGGCCTGATTCATGGTGGGGGCGATTGGCGCACGGCGAAAAAACGGTTCCTTATGGAATTGCGATTGCTGTGGGGGCGATCTGGGCCTTCTACCGCTTGGGTTATTTTGTGCCCCTATCGTAGTTACGGATATTTGATTTTTGAAACAGGGGCTTTTGTGATTTTATTAAACTGTAAAACAAGATATAATTGTTTTCTGTCCACAGCCCTGCCATTTCTGGCGCGGTATCTTATGTCATTTAATGTCACTTCTGCTTTCTCCAAACCCGTGAGGGGACGATGAACAAAAACGTTTTGATCGCTTTCGGCGGTGCAACCCTGATTGCCATTGTGGTGGCGATGTTGCTGAGCGCTATGCTCAAGGGCGGCAAAGAAGAAAAGCAGGCGGCCGTCCAAGAAGTGCCCAAGACCCAGATCATGGTTGCGTTAAAGCCGATTGAGGTCGGCAACCTGCTGACCGAAGCAAACGTGAAATGGAAGACATGGCCCGTGGATGCCGTGTTCCCCGGTACAGTTGAGCGTTTGGATAAGAAAAAGCCGCTGGAGGTTCTCTCTGGTCGTGCGATTCGCCCGATTGCGATTGATGAGCCAATTTTGAAATCGGCGATCGTCAGTGATGATGGTGGTTTTCTGGCTGCCGCGTTGGAGCCCGGCTACCGCGCTGTCGCGGTCAGTGTTGGTGCATCGACGATGGCGGGTGGTTTTATTAACCCCGGCGATTTCGTTGATGTCATCCTGACCTACCGCGTATCGATCAGTGCCAATAGCCCGGACGAATTCGTTCAGGGCAAAATGCAAGAAGTGATTGCTGAAAACGTCAATCGCTATGCCACGGAAACCATTTTGAAAAACATCAAGGTGCTGGGCGTTGACCAGCGCGCGACCAAGGGCGAAGAAACCGGTGCCAAGGTTGGTAAAACCATTACCCTGCAGGTGGATGAACGTCAGGCCGAAATTATGGCGCTGGGCAAACAGATGGGCGATATTTCGCTGGCCCTGCGTCCGCTGGGTGATGACAAGATTACCGATCCAACAGGCCCTGTTGTATCGGACGTGCGGATCATTCGTATGAACAGGGAGGTTGCGGCTGAAATGAAGGCGTTGATCGAAAGCGCCGGTGGGCAGCAGCATAATGTTCGAATCTATAACGGGGGCGATGTTCAAAATCTCCCGACGCGCTAAATCCTACTTCTATGTTATCTCCTCGGGCCATTCGGCCATTGAAATATCCAAACTTGCCAAAACTTATATGTGTGCTGTCATGAAAAATACTTCCATGAAACATTCCGGCTTTAAATCCGGCTTTCCACGGGTTCGTCCCTTATTGCTGCTGGCGGTATTGGCGGCGATTGGCATGTCGGTATCCACAGGCTTTGTGCACGCGGAAAAAGCTGATCTGAGTGCCATTGGCGCTAAGAAAGACCAACTGGTTCAGGTGACGCTGGGCAAGGGCGAGATTGTAAAAATCAATGGCGTGGTGGCGGATGTTCTGGTTGCCAACCCGGCGATTGCCGATGTTGTCGCGATTCAGGCCGATAAGCTGTACATCGTCGGTTCCCAATTGGGTGATACGAACCTGATGGTTCTGGATGCTGGCGGTAACGTGATTCAACGCATGGATATTCATGTAAAAATTGATGAAACCGCCGTTCAGGCCTATCTGGATGAAACCTATCCGAATGAGCATGTGAAGGTGAAGGCGCTGAATGATCAGGTGATGTTGACCGGGACAGTGTCCAACCCGGCCGTTGCCAATCGGATCACGCAGGTTGTTTCTGCTTATATTGGTGAAATCCAGGATATGGATGGTGTTGCAGATAGAATTATCGTCAATATGCTGGATGTAAAAGGCGAACAGCAGGTGATGCTGAAGGTTCGCATTATGGAGGCGTCTAAGAACCTGATTAAGGAACTGGGCATTGAAACAGATTTGACCACGACAGGGACCGGGCTGGGCAATAATTTGGCAGGGGGTTTTGCTTCTGCAACGGGGACCGGTTTAACGCAACCTTCCATGGCGGCGGGCGCTCTGGTCTTCAACGATGGTAACTTTGGTCCCCTTTCTGTTGTTCTGAATGCATTGGAACAGGGCGATATGGTGCGGATGCTGGCGGAACCAAACCTGACCGCGATTTCAGGGCAGGAAGCAGGCTTCTTGGCTGGTGGTGAGTTCCCGGTTCCGGGTGGTCGTGATGATGAGGGTAACGTTATTATTCAGTATCGCTCCTTTGGTGTGTCACTCAATTTCAAACCGGTTGTTCTGTCTGAAAATCGCATTAACTTGCAACTGAACACGGAAGTGTCTTCATTGGCGCGTGATGAAAGCGTCACGATTGCAGGGCTGGATGTACCGGGTCTGAATATTCGCCGTGCTTCGACCACGGTAGAGGTTCCAAGCGGTGGCGGGTTGATGATTGGTGGCTTGTTACAGACAAGCACGGTTAAGGGTATGGCTGGCTTGCCGGGTATTAAGAATGTTCCCGTTTTAGGTGATCTTATTTCATCGCGCAGCTTTAACCGCGAAGAAACAGAATTGCTGGTTCTGGTGACGGCTTATCTGGTGAAGCCGTATGCGGAGGCTGAAAGCAAGCCTGCACCAAATCAAAATTCAAATATGTATGGCCAGAACACATTGGGTCTTCCTCCGAAACAACCTGGAAAACCTGTTCCTGTTCAGGATAAAAATTCCCCCCTGACCAGCGCGTTTTCCGACAATATTCGTCGCATCTATGGCCGCAAGGCACCGGATATGATGAATGACGGTTCGCGTTTTGGTTATTTGATAAATTGAGGTCAATGATGCGTATTCAAAAACAGGCACACCGTGGAATGATGCTGGCAGGGGTCGGGGTTGCGGCCTTGTTGCTGTTGGGCGCATGCGACACCATTGTGAATAATAATCCCACAGCGATGGTTTCGCCGGGTGGCATTGAAACCTATAAGGATGAGATCGCGCTGGAGATTGAAACAGCGACGCTGGATGCCGGGAAAATGGAGCAGGTCAGCCGCCATTACTGGGCGCATGGTGATACGCCATTATTGTTGAGCGTCACCTATGATCCGCATTCCAAAATCAACACGGCCATGAAGGCGACCAAGGAAGCGGCACGTTTAAAAACTTTGCTGGGCCAGCAGGGGACGGTGAATGTTCAAGCCGATATTATGCCGGTGCAAGATTCCGGTGATGCGTCGAAAACAATCATTACCTATGATTCGGTGAATGCCCGTGGGCCATCGGAATGTCAGAATGCAAAGGTTGACCGTAATTTTACTGACTGGGAACGGGTCCCCGATTATAAAGTTGGTTGTGCCAGCGAAAACTATCTGGCCAAGCAGATTGCCCGCCCGAAAGACCTTCATGGCAGTGATGTTATGGATATCATGGATGGGCGTTTGCAGGCCAATACGGTTGAGTTGACCAAGAGCGGCCAGTCTTATCCGGCTCTAAAGGGCGAAAGCGCATCCGAATAACCGAAAATGCCCGGTTTAAGTAACGAATTGGTAAGGAAATCAGGCAATTATAGTGTGAACGGGGGATCTTCCCGGTTCTCCAGAGTAACCATCCTGATTTGGCAGATATGACCACAGAAGCAGATACCATTTATACCTCTATCCTTCTTCCGAGCGCACGGGTGGCGATGTATGCCCGTGATGCGCAATCCGTCGAAGGGTTTAAATCGCTGCAAGCGGATTGGCGCTTTACGCGGGTACAGGTTGAACACCATCAAGGCGGCGTCGAAGAGGCCATTGCAGCGTTTCAAAACGGCGCACCGGCTCCGGCCCTTTTGATCATTGAAACAGATACGATTGATGATGGGTTTACCGCCCGTCTTGAAACACTGGCGGGGTATTGCCCGGAAGGAACGGCGGCAATTGTCATCGGCCCGGTCAATGATGTGAATTTATATCGCAAATTGATTGCGATGGGCATCAGTGACTATCTGGTCCGCCCTGTGAAAACAGAAACACTGGCATTTGATATTGCACGCTCCCTCATTGAACGCATTGGTGCTTCAGGCAGCCGTTTGATTGCGGTGGCTGGGGTTAAGGGCGGTGTTGGGACAACAATATTGTCTGAAGCCTTGGCGTGGGGGTCTGCGGATACACTCAAACAAAAAACAGTTTTGTTGGATGCCGCCGGTGGTTGGTCAACGCTCAGTGTGGGTATGAATTTTGAACCGGCGACAACCTTGGCCGAAGCGGCACGGGCCGTTGCCAGTAAAAACGATGATTCCTTCAACCGCATGTTGTTTCATGCGGGGGATCGCCTTGATGTTCTCAGCAGCGGCGGGGACGTCATGCTGGATGACGGGATTGATTCAGCCGCCTATGAGTCCTTGGTTGATAAATTGATGACCACTTATCCGGTTGTTGTGGTTGATTTGTCGAATGCGCCAACGGCCCTGCGCCGTATTATTATCAGCCGCGCCCATGAAATCATTCTGGTGACCCAGCCTATTTTATCGGCCTTGCGTGCGGCACGGTCCTTGATGCAGGAAATTAAAGATATCAGAAGCGATTCGGAAAGCCGCGTTGACCTGATCGTGAACATGGTCGGTATGGCCGGGAAACAGGAAGTATCAAAGAGCGAATTGGAGGGGGCCTTGGCCCGTAAGCCAGCGCTGAGCATTCCATTCAATCCGTCCCTGTTTATTGGCGCGGAAAGTGAAGGGCGCAAATTATCCTCTACCCCCGACGGGGCAGAGCTGGTTCGATCGCTATTGCCGCTTTTGGCCAAGGTTGTGGACGGTATCAGTGCCGAAACGCTCGGCCCGGCCAATGATGGCAGCGACAAAAAGAATGCGTTGACCGGTTTGCTTGGCAAGCTGAAAACGAAGTAACACAAGGGAAGCAGAGCCGCGATGTTTGGTAAAAAGACGACATCCGATACCACGCCGCCAGCCGGGCAACAGCCACGGCCAGCACCTGCGCCCACACCTGCTGCTGCGCCAGCGGTACCGCCTGTGCGCGATCGTTCTGCATCCACACCCGATGTGCCGCCAGATCTTGAAACGCTGAGTAAGTTGCAAGCCTTGAGTGATGAACGTGGCGGAGAAGAGTCCGAAAAATCATCTGATAAACCGCGCAAAGGTATGCATGATGATGTGTTGATCGGTGGCGATCAACAGGCTGGCGGACATAGCGCACCACCGGCCCATGATTCCGGCGCCAACATGACATCGGTACGCCTGCAACGTGCCCGCAACCGAATCTGGCTGGATTTACGCGACGGTATTGATTTGAAGGCCTTGGCGCGGATGGATTCCCGGGCAGCACGCGAAGAGGTTCAATCTGCGGTGCAGGAAATCGCCCGCTTCCGTAATCTGGACGTGACGCCCGTTGAACTGGAACAGATTGCTAAAGAATGCGGCGATGACATGTTGGGCTATGGTCCGCTGGAATCACTTTTGGAACGTGATGATATCGCCGATATCATGATCAACGGCCCTGATACGACCTTTATTGAGGTTGACGGGAAGATTCAAAAAACGGCGATCAAGTTCCGCGATAACCAACACCTTGTCACCATTGCCCAGCGTATCGTTTCGGCGATTGGACGCCGTGTTGATGAATCATCACCCATCTGCGATGCACGTTTGCCCGACGGCAGCCGTGTGAACGTCATTATTCCACCACTGGCCATTGATGGTGCGGCGCTGACCATTCGTAAGTTCAAAAAAGAAAAACTGACACTGGAAACGCTTGTCGGTTTCGGGTCGATGACGCCAAGCTGCGCCAAGTTGATTATGGCGGTTGGGCGTTGCCGGGTGAATGTTCTGGTGTCTGGCGGTACGGGGTCGGGGAAAACCACGATGCTGAACTGTCTGACCCGTTATATTGATACCGATGAGCGCATCATCACTTGCGAAGATGCCGCCGAATTGCAATTGCAGCAGCCGCACGTTGTGCGTCTTGAAACGCGCCCGCCAAATCTGGAAGGGGTGGGGCAGATCAGCATGCGCGATCTGGTCAGGAACTGTCTGCGGATGCGTCCTGAACGCATCATCGTGGGTGAGGTTCGTGGACCCGAAGCTTTTGACTTGTTACAAGCCATGAATACCGGTCACGATGGTTCGATGGGAACGGTTCACGCTAACAATCCGCGTGAAGCGATTTCGCGTATGGAAAACATGATTGCGATGGGCGGCTTAAACCTGCCGATTACGGCGGTACGGGAACAGATCGCCAGTGCCGTTAACGTCATTATTCAGGTGCAGCGTCTGCGCGATGGTTCACGTAAAGTGACCCATGTTTCTGAAATCACCGGCATGGAGGGTGAGGTCGTCACCATGCAGGATTTATTCCAGCTGGAATATCTGGGTGAAGATGAAAAGGGTAAATTGATCACCCGTCAAAAATCCACCGGCATGCGCCCGAAATTCTATGACAAGGCCCGCCAATACGGCGTTGAGCAGCTTGTTCTGGATGCCATGGAAGAGGCGTATGGCTAATGACATCCATGATTCTTATTGTCAGCCTAGTCTTTAGCAGCATTCTTGGTGTCATTGCTTATTTCGTTCTCAATCGCCGGGAGGCGGCGCGCCGTCATACGCGGACCCTGTCTGTCATTCGTGGCCAAGCGGTGGCTGAGGGTGGTAAATCAGATAAAGAAATTCAGGATAAACGCCGCGCCGATATTGCTCGAAAATTAAAAGATAGCGGTAACGGGCCGGAAAAAGAAAAAAAGAAAGACGGCCTTAAGCAAAAACTGGTTCAGGCTGGCCTGTCGATGTCGGTCAAAAAATTCTGGATCTATTCGATCCTGTTTGCCATCGTCATGGTGGCGTTGATGGTTGTAAGTGGTCAGAAACCGCATATTATCTTGTTGGTTGGATTTACGGCGTTGTTTGGTTTCCCGCGCTTTGTCCTGAAGAAAAAAATTCAACGCCGCCAGAAAAAATTTCTTGAAGACTTTGCTGATACATTAGAAGCGATGGTGCGCCTGTTAAAGGCCGGTATGCCGGTCAGTGAAGCCATCGCCATGGCCAGCCGCGAATTTACCGGCCCGATTGGGGAAGAAATGGCCCGCATCTATGACGCTCAGAAGATTGGCGTGTCATTGCAAGATGCCGTTTTGGATGCCGCACGCCGCATGCCGATTACAGAAATGCAAATGTTTGCCACTGGCGTATCCATTCAGGCGCAAACCGGATCGAGCTTGTCAGAGGTTTTGACCAATCTGGCGCGGGTTATTCGTTCCCGTTTCCGTTTGAAACGGAAAGTGCAGGCGCTGTCTGCAGAAGCGAAGGCCTCGGCGATGATTATCGGGGCCTTGCCGTTTTTGATCGGCGGGGGGATGTATTTGATCAATGGTGATTACATCATGATTTTGTTCACGCGGCCCTTGGGTCAGGCGTGGTTGATTGGCAGTGCTGTGTGGATGACCGTTGGTATCCTGATTATGCGCGCCATGATTAACTTCAAGATTTAAAGGGCGGGGCGGATGGAAAATGTTCTGAATATTGACACCCTGATCGTTTTTTTAAGCGCGCTTGCGGCGGCGGCTTCGTTTGTAGCCGTGGTAATTCCGCTGATGAACCGTTCCGAGAAAAAAGAACGCGTGCGCTCGGTAATTGAGAAGAAGAAAAAGGCGCTGTTCGATCAAACCAAAGAACAGGCGGGAAAGGCCTATAAGGCCGATGAAAAAGGCATGTCCGCCAGCCAGTCCGTGGCGGCATCGTTCAAGGTGCGCCAATTGCTGGGTGACCGGGTGGATCAGGTCAAAATGCAAATGCAGCAGGCCGGGTATAGAAACCCGAATGCGCCCATCAAGTATATGATTGCGCGGGTGGTCATCCCGGTCATTCTGGTTTTATTTACAATGTTGATCTTTTCCAAGGCGGAAAAAGAAGTATCCGGCGCGGTTGTGCTGCTGGTTATTCTGGGGGCGGCGGGGCTTGGTTATATGCTGCCGCGCATTTTGCTGAAAAACCAGATTGTGAAGCGGGCGCAGGACATCAATCTGGCTTTTCCGGATGCGCTCGACATGATGTTGATTTGCGTTCAGGGCGGGATTGGTCTGGAACAGACGGTCAACCGGATTGCGGAGGAGATTTCTGAGAACTCCCCCATTTTGGCCGAAGAGCTGGGCATTTTAAGCGCCGAGATGGCGATGTTGAATGACCGCCGCAAGGCATTGCAGGATTTTGCCCGCCGTGTGGGCAGCGGGGCAGCGAAGTCCTTCGCCACAGCCCTTATTCAGGCGGAGCAATACGGGACATCCGTATCACAGGCGATGCGCGTTATGTCGGATGAACTGCGCGACCAGCGTATGGCGATGGCCGAACAAAAGGCAGCGTCCTTGCCACCAAAACTGACCGTGCCGATGATTTTGTTTTTCTTGCCGGTGTTGTTCGTGATCATTCTGGTCCCGGCGGTGATGCAGGCGATGGATAATTTGAAATAATCAATTTCGAATGGACGACAAAAAATGAAGGGAGCCGCAAGGCTCCCTTAAAATATTCTGTACGGCGACCCGTTTGACCTTAGTGGCTTGTTGGGGTTGGTTTTTTTGTCGGGGGGCTATAAGGGGCATCTGAAGCGGCCTTGGCGGCAGCATCATCTTGCTTCTTCATATAGCTCGGTGCATGGCCACCGCTTTCGCGCAGGGCGCTGACGATGCGCAAATTGCGTTCAACTTCTGTGCGGTCCGGGGATGTTTCAAGGGCGCGGCGCAGAACTTCTGCGGCTTCATCCAGAAAACCCTGTGACGCAAGGTTCAAACCCAGATTGTTGAGAACAGGGGTCGGGTCGCCTTGCCACATTTCCAATGCTTTGCGGAACGCGTTTTCGGCTGGTTTGTGTTCGCTTTGCGCATCCAGGGCAATGCCCAGAATGTGATAGCCGAGATAGTTGGTTTCATCCATCGCGACGGCCTTGCTGGCGAATTCCTGTGCCACGGCGTAATTGCCAAGGCCGACTTGTACGGCGGCGAATTCTGTTTTCGCGGCGGCGTTTGGTTTGCGTTCATTTTTTGCGAATGGCGCGATGATGATTGATGCACGGGTCAGGCGGTTTGCCTCACGCAGGGCGCGGGAATAACGCACGGCAATGCTGGCATCATCCGGGTTGCGCTTATACAGTTTTTCGAGCAGAGCCAAAGATTCCTGACCGCCGCTGCGCGATTGATCGGCGGCACGTTCCAACGCCTGATCGACTTGCCCGGTCGATTTGGATGTTGTGCCGGTGGTACCGCACGCGGACAGGGCAATTGCCGATCCGGCCAGCAAGATCATGGTGGTCAGTTTCATGGAACGGCTTTTCGAAAACATCATGGTTCTATCTCAATCAAATCTGCATAAGATGCGGGGGTTCAGGGCGGTTTGTTCTACTCTGTCGGTGCTTCGGTTTCAACGTCCGAATTGCCGGTTGTTTCGGCTTCATCGGGGTTTTTCGTGGTGTTTTGCTGGCCAGAGGCGATTGGCGCTACGTCACCGCCCTTGGCTTCGCCAACGATTCCAACCGGGTGGCACATGCCGGGGCAGTAATAGACACTGGTTTCCTGACAATTCTTTTGTCCGGCGCAGCTGCGGCGGATACGGATATAATCGGCCTTCGGTGTGCCAACAATGACATGGCGCTGCATGATCACTTCACCAGCACTGTTCAAAACAGTCATATAGGTGGCCCCCGGCGCGCGCGGGACCAAAATCAACAAACGGCGGTTATCCATCAACACGCCCAGATGGTCGGGGTTGCCAACCACGATGGAGGCGGCATCGGAATCCAGACGGACCAGTTCCGATTTATCGGAGGTAATGCTGAGCATCGGGTGGGTGTCTTCGCCGGCGGGTTTATCCAGCGCGTAAGTATTGACGCCCGATGGCGGGATTAGACCGGAAAAAGCTGACTTGGTTTCTGTCTTTGCTTCTGTCTTTTCAACGGGGGCCTTTGTCGGCGCAGGGTTTGCGGGCGCAACAGGTTGCGCTTCCACATCCGGCACTTCAGCCGCAACCACCGGCGGAGCCGATTCCATTGCGGTTGTGTGGGCCGTTTCAGCGCGAGCCGGTGTCATCAGACCCAGCAACAATACAGTGCAAAGCGTCGCGGCAAAAACCGGCAAACCGGCAGACAGGTGGGTTTTCATGGCCATATAAAATCCGGGAAGATAGATACAAAGGAAGGGATCAGGCATGTGAAGGAGCCCTCACTCCCTGATTATACCCTGACCCACCCAAATAATCACCCGCTTTTTTGGGAAAAAATTGTATCAGGACAAGGGGAAAGGTGGTGTTTTTGATGTGGGTAGGCATCGGGCAATAAATGGCGCGATATGGGAAGTGCCTGCTAATTTTTCTCTATTTAATGCTGCACGGAACAGTATTCTACCTTGGGCATTATTGGATCAGCTTGCTGATCATAGCTTGATTTTCATCAGCTTTGATTATCAAATCGGCTGTTTAATATTAGAATTATATGCGTCATTCCCAGAAATAACATCACGAACCAGTTAAAAGAGCTCAAATAATAAAAGTAGTAGATTTAGAAAAGGCATCGAAATGGAATTGAATCCTGTTCAAGGAGTTTATAAATCTATCGGCAGGCTATCATACCTATGTCAAACCATTGCTTGTAACCTTTTGGTTAGTCTTGTTGCTGCAATTGTACAAGGTGAGGCGATGATTGTATCGCTGGTTACAATTATCGCTGCGGCTTATTATGCCTTCTGGGTCGCGAAGCAACGATTGATGGACATTGTTGATAATCAACATTACTTGCAAGCAGGGTTTACTATAAATTGGGGGCCAACCCTTTCCTTTTGGGGTGCAATTTTTTGGTTATATTTCATCCTTATCTCCGGGATCTCGCTATATATAGCCATAAGCACTGATAGTGGTGACCAAGATTCCGTCTTGGCAGGAAGCGACTATATGCTCTTGTTGATGGCGGTCTTCATTCCTATTCACTTATATTTAATTTTCAAGCCGGGGCGTAAAGCTAATGGCGAAGTTCGCGGCTGGGTTAATCGCTTGGGCAACGATTTTCATCAACTATATGGGAAGAATGACAAGACCTCTTTCAATGATCTCCAGCGTGATCTGGATGCACATATTAAGAGCACCCAAGATAGAGAAGAAAATACGCTTCCTGAGTTAACTGCATATCCCCAGAAGAATGGTATCGTAGATGATAAAATCGCCCCTGATTCGATAGAAAACGCGTTAAAGCTTCTAAATAATTTGTATTATAAAGGCTTAATATCCGCAGATGAGCTAGAGGAAAAAAGGTCTGAAATTATCAGTAGAATATAATCTTATAAAAGTAATTTTTGGAAAGCTCATATGTTTAAAAAGATTTTTATTGTTTGGATTGGTATCTTGCTGATCGTCATTTCCTCATGGGGTAATGCATCGGAAAATATACAAAAGCCGTGCCAGTCAAAATATTCTCTAAACACAGAGACTGATAAATGCCTTGATACAGGAATTGAGTAGACCTGTTGCAAAAGTAGCGTGA